>NZ_JBHYZP010000001.1:463997-844994 GCF_042752355.1 Streptomyces sp. NPDC059255 | reverse complement strand
CCCGGTCGCTCCGCCCCTGGTGGCCGGTTTAAATTACTGTGTACATCCCCACCACACTCCCGGCTAAACGCCACCGACCGCACTGTCACCGGGGCCCGCTCCACGAGAGCGTGGGGAGCACGACCAGGAACGACCACCGGGTGGAAAGGCAGACCATGCATGACGAAACGCTGCTCGTCGAGGACCTGATGCTGATGCTCCTCGACGACGAGACGGGCGCCGTGGCCGGAGCCGGCACCCTTCACTACCCGCTGGGCGGCGCGCTCCTCGCCGAACTCGCGCTCCGCGGCAGGGTCGAGACCGACGCGGGCCGGGCGGGGCTGAACGGTCCCAAGGTTCTCGCGGTGGGGGACGGTCCGCTCCCGGACCCCCTGCTCGGGTCCGCGTACGAGAAGGTCGCCGAGCGTCCGCGGGGCGTCGAGACGATCCTCCTCGACATCGGCGGCGGCCTCTGGAAACCGATGACCGACCGGCTGGTCGAGCGCGGTTTCATCCGTCGCGAGAGCAGGCGGAGGCTGGGCGTGTTCCGCACGACCAGGCTGCCGGTCGACGACGCGCGGCACGAGGCCGAACTCCGGCAGCGGATATGCGCCGTACTGGAGGACGGCGAGAGCCCCGACGCCCGTACGGCGGCGGTGATCGCGCTGCTCTCCGCGAGCGGGACCCTGCCGAGCCTCCACCCGGCCCCGAAGTGGTCGACCAAGGTGTACGAGCGCGCGAAGGAGCTGGAGAAAGCCAGTTGGGTGGCGACGGCCGTGGGCACCGCGGTGACGCGGACCACCACGGCGAACACCGTGGCGAGCAGCGTGGTCACCGCCTCCGTGATCACCTGACGCACCCCTCTCGCCGGCCCCGGCCGGCCGGGAACCGTCAGGGGGCGCCCGCAGCCCGGTCGGCGGGGGCCGGCGGGTCATTCCTCCAGGGCCGAGGCGATGCGGTCGAGGTCGGCGAGGAGCGCCGCGACGCGCTGGGGCGGGATCGCCCGGACCATGCGCTGTTCGACGGCGTAGACGGCGGCCTGAACCGCGGCCAGGCGTGCGCGGCCTTCCTCGGTGAGGCGGGCGGGACGGGCACGGCCGTGGTCGGCGGTCGCGGGGCGGGTGATCAGTCCCGCGTCCTGCAGGCCCCGCAGAACGACGTTTCCGGACTGCCGGGTGACGAAGGTCGCGCGGGCGAGGTCCGCGTTGGACATGCCGGGACGCAGGGCCAGGAGTTCGAGAGTGGAGTACTGCGGCACGGTCAGCCCGTGCTCACGCAGGACCCTGTCCATGGCTCCGCGCAGGGCGGCCTGGGCGCGTTTGAGCAGGTATCCCACGTGCTGGGTGACGTCCTGCGCGGGGTGGGGCGGCTCGGGCGACGGGTTCTTCGGCATGTCAGCATTTTGACATAAGCAACCCTCAGTCATAACCTTCCCCATGTCAAAGTACTGACATCAAGGATCGAGGGAAAGCCATGTCTGTCACCGTCGACGGCCCCGACTTCATCGCCCTGCAGGTGCGCGACCTGAACGCCGCAGCGGCCTTCTGCGAACAGCACCTGGGACTGCGCCGGGCGGCGGTCTCACCGCCCCACGCGGTCGTGTTCGACACGAAGCCGACCCCCTTCGCCCTCCGCGAACCCCTCCCGGGCGTCGACCTCGCCGACACCACACGGCCCGGCCTGGGCGTGGCGCTCTGGTTCGAGACCTCCGACGCCCACCAGCTCCACGACCAGCTCACCGCCGCCGGGATCACCATCCTCAGCCCGATGCGGGACAGCCCCTTCGGGCCGGTGTTCTCCTTCGAGGGCCCCGAAGGGTACGCGCTCACCGCGCACGGAGGCCGTCGGCCGCAGTGAGTTGTCAGTGCTCCCTGGCAGGATCACCGGCATGACTCAGACACGGACACCGTTGCTCCTCACCGACATCGAACAAGCCGTACGCGGCAGTTGGAGCGCCGAGACGTGCACTCCCGAGTTCCGGTCGCGCTGGACCGAGGAGAACCCGGCCCGGGACCAGTGCGGGGTGACCGCCATGGTCCTCAACGACCTGCTGGGAGGCGAGCTGATCCGGGGGGAGGTCCACGTCGACGGCAAGCGTGTGGACTACCACTGGTGGAACCGCCTCGGCATGGGCTTCGAGATCGACCTCACGCGCGAGCAGTTCGGCCCCGAGGAGATCGTCACCGGCGGCGATGTCGTCGCCCGTCCGCCCCAGGCCGAGTGGCGCAGGCTCCACGAGGAGTACGAGCTGCTCCGCGACCGCGTGCTGGAGAAGCTCAACCGGCGCCAGGCGACGGGATCTTCGGCGTCATGACTTCCGGCCCACTCCGGCGTAGAGCGGGACGGGGTCCTGGCCGTTCGGGGTGACCGGCCCACCGGTCTCCGGGCGCCAGTCGGTGGCCGGGACGATGCCGGGTTCGACCAGGGTCAGTCCGTCGAAGAACCGCACGACCTCCGCGTGGGACCGGACCTGGGCGGGCGTTCCGCCGTTGCGGTAGATACCGACGATCTCGGCCCAGGTGGCCGGGTCGAAGTCGCCGGTCACATGAGAGAGGACGAGACAGCTTCCGGGCGGCAGCTCGTCGACGAGTTTCGCGACGATACCGGTGGGGTTGTACTCGTCGGAGACGAAGTGCAGGAGCGCGACGAGCGACAGGGCGACGGGCTTGCCGAAGTCCAGCGTGGCCTTGGCCTGTTCGATGATCTTCTCGGCGTCCCGGACGTCCGCGAGGATGAACTCCGTACTGCCTTGGGGGGTGCTGCGCAGGAGGGCCTCGCCGTGGCGGAGCACGATGGGGTCGCTGTCGACGTAGACGATGCGGGCGTCGGGGGCCGTCCGCTGGACGATCTGGTGGAGGTTGGGTTCACTGGGGATGCCGGTGCCTATGTCGAGGAACTGCCGGATCCCCTGGTCGGTCAGCCACCGGGCGGCGCGGTGCATGAAGGCCCGGTTGATCTGTGCGCCTTCCTTGATGGCGGGAAAGCGGGCGATGACCTGTTCCGCGGCGGTCCGGTCGACTTCGTAGTTGTCCTTTCCGCCCAGGTAGTAGTCGTACATCCGGGCCGAGTGCGGCTTGCCGGTATCGATCTTGGTCTTGTCCGTGGTCATCTGTCTCTCCGCTGACTGCCGTGACGGTTGAGGCGAGATGCAGTGTGCCATGGCGCACGGGCAAGAAAGAACGCGCTTTCCGGCGTGGTGACTTGCACCGTCCCTGCCGTCAAGTGGGTTGGTTACACAGCGGAGTTGGCCGGTGGCGGGACCCTGCTCCCCTGTGCCGTGACGGTACTTCCCCGCATTCCCGGAGCGGGGACGGCGCACCGGAACGCGCGGTCCGCGGGCGCGCCGCACCGCCCTCTCAGATCCCCGGGTCGCAGCACCCGTCCCGCCTCATCAGGCGTCCCGCAGCGAGCCATTCGCCGTCGCCGCCTGCGGGGGCGCGGCGCGCCGGCGTCTCGTACGCGGCCACCAGGTCCTCGGTCGCGTACGGCACGCCGCCTCTGAGCACCGCGACCGTCCGCACCAGCGTGTCGAAATCCGCGAACGGGTCACCGTCCACCACTGTCAGATCGGCGATCCTGCCCCGCTCCACCGTGCCGAGATCCCGGTCGAGGCCGAAGAGCCGGGCGGGCAGCACGGTCGCGGTGCGCAGTGCCGCCGCCGGTGACAGCCCGCCCCGGTGCAGCGCCCGAAGGCCCAGGTGCAGGGAGAGACCGACCGGGACGAGCGGCGCGTCCGTACCGAGCGCGACCAGACCGCCCGCGGCCAGCACCCGGCGGTAGACGTCGGTCTCCGCGCGCAGGGTCGCCAGCTGAGCCGCGGTCGGCGGCGCGCTCGCCGACTGCCGTACGGCCGCGACGTCCCACGGGGGCATCACGGCGGTGACGCGGGGGTCGTCGGCGAGCCCGGGATCCGCACCGAGCAGCGGTACGGCGGTGAACGGGGTGGCGATGAGGCCGAAGCCGATCCCCCGCGTGCCGTAGATCTCCACCACGTCCTCGTGGGCGCGGCCGGACGCGGTCACCGCGTGTCCGGACTCCCCTCGCTGGGTGGCCTGCAGATGGGTCGTCAGATCCTGCCCCAACTGGACGCCGGGCGAGAGCAGATGGCTGCCCGTACGCACACCGAGCCGCTCGTGCGCGAACCGTGCGGCTTCCTCCATCACCCAACCAGGCGCCCGCACATAGGTCTTGACGAAGTCCCAGTCGAGCGCGGCACCTCGCTCCAGGGAGCGCCGCAGCCCTTCGCCGGTGCGGTGGGCGCGCCCCATGCTGTAGGCGACCCGGGCGCCGTCGAGGAGTTCGCCGGTGGTCAGCAGCCGGGGTCCGGCGAGCTGTCCGGCGGCCACCGCCTCGCGGATACGGGCCTGTTCGTAGGCGAACCCGCCGAGGGACACGGCGGTGGTGATCCCGTACGTCAGCTGGCCGACGGTCTGGCGCCCGCCGTAGGTGCTCTGCCACGGGTGGGTGTGGGTGTCCCACAGGCCGGGGACGACCGTACGCGCCGAGGCGTCGATCCGCCGCAGAGCGCCGGGGCGCGCGGCGCGGTGCGGTTCGACCGCCGCGATCCGGCCCGCGCGTACGACGATGTCGACGTCGTCCCGTACCGCGTCACCGGTGCCGTCCCACAGCCGCCCGGCGTGCACCACGGTGTCGGCGGGGGTGGGCGTGCGCCGGTCCAGCGGTACCCGGACCGTGCGGGCGCCCGTGCCGTCGGTGCCGATGAGCCTCAGCCTCGATCCCGACAGGTACAGCAGCGTGCCCGAGTCGCCGGACCAGGAGGGGTGGTCGGCCGGTTCGTCGGTCAGGGTGCGGAGCTCTCCCCTCGGGGTGCCGTCGGGCGCCACGGGCAGCAGGCACAGCGCCGACTCCACGATCACCGCCATCCAGCGGCCGTCGGGCGACCAGACGGGCCCGGAGTCGTACCGGTCGGCGACGGAGACATGGGGCGCGACGGCGTGCAGCCGGTCGGCGCCGGTCGTGGCGTCCACGACCCTGATGAGGTTGTACCCCTCCCTGAAGCGCAGGTTGAGGCGGTTGCGGTCGCAGAGGGCGAGGTAGCGCCCGTCGGGTGACCAGCTCGGCCGGCCGGGCAGTCCGCCGCCGCCGAGCGGATCCACGAGGACACGTTCCGTACCGGTCGTCAGGTCGCGCACCACGAGCCGGCCGGCCATGTCGAGACAGGCGAGTCTCCCGCCGTCCGGTGAGAGCGCCGGATGCACCCGGCCGCCCGTCGCGAGCGTGCTCTCCTCGCCGGTGGCCAGATCTCGCCGGTACACGCCGAGGAGTCCGTCGCGGTCGTCGGCGTACAGCAGCGAGCGCCCGTCGCGTGCCCACGCCGGTCCGAGTGGATAGCGGGTGGCGGACGGCCGGTTCAGCCGCTCGGGCGGCCGGGCGCCCGAGGTGTCCGCCAGCCAGAGGGTGTTGAGGGCGCCGAAGGCCACCCGTCTCCCGTCGGGTGAGAGCGCCGGCAGGTGGATGCCCCGCACCGGGCGCACCCGCGCCTCCCCCAGGTCGTACTCCTTGACGCGGTAGTGCGGCCGGTCCACGGGGAGTACGCCCGCGAAGGGGATGGTCTCCGGCTTCGCCGGCTCTCCGGGGCGTACGAGGGTGAAGTGGCCGTCCACGGTGAGCAGCAGCTCTCCCCGGGCCGTCCAGCGCGGGGGTACGGCCGCGATGTCCCCGGCGACCGGCACGGGCCGGCCGTCGACGACGAGCGTGCAGGAGCCGCCCGGCGCCGCCGTGGTCCGCAGATAGGCGAGGCGGCGGCCGTCCGGAGCCAGGGCCGGCGTCATGACCTGCGCCGCCTCGGTCTCGGTGTGCTCCGTCACGACCGGGCCCGCGCCCCCGGCGGGGACGGCGGCGACGGTACGGGCCTCCAGGCCGGTCCCGGTGGAGGTGGTGACGGCCCGCGCCCGAACGAAAAGGATCCGCTTCCCGTCCGGCGACCAGGTGGGGTCGAAGTCCTCCCAGGCGCCGTCCTGAAGGGGGCCGTCCTGTCCGGCGAGCCCGGTGACCCGGATGATGTGGCCGGTCCGCAGGTCGAGGACGTGGATACGGTACGGGCTGCCCGCCACCGGGTCCCCGGCGCGCTCCGAGGCGTAGGCGATCCGGGTGCCGTCCGGCGACCAGGCCGGTCCCCGGTCGTCCCAGGGCCCTTCGGTCCGCTGCCGTACGTCCGATCCGTCGGGCCGCATGGTCCACAGGTGGTAGCCGCCGCCCTGATAGGCGCAGAACGCGAGGAGCGTGCCGTCCGGGGAGTGCACGGGCCGGTTGGGTTCGAGGCCCGCCGGGGTGAGCGGCACGGCCTTGCCGCCGGTGCGCGGCAGCGACCACAGGACGTTCTGGATCTCGGCGACGATCCGGTCCCCGGCGGGTGAGAGGGTCGCCGAGCCGTTGGTGGCCGCCGTGAACGACAGCGAGAGCCCGGCGCGCGGCCGTGCCGCCGCCGGGGCGGCCTCAGCGGTGCCGGCCCCGACGGCGGCGGCCGCTCCGGCGGCGCCCGCGGCGGCCAGCAGCCGGCGGCGGGAGAGCGGGAGGGCGGCGGAGATGCTGCGTTCGCGGTCCGGATCCATGACCCAGCACGCTCGCGCACCTCACGGCCCAGGGGCAACACCGCCATTCACGCCAAACGGGTGCGGCCCGAGGCAACGGGTACGGCCCGAGGCTACGACCTGATGGCGGAGCCGCACTCCGCGTCGCCGGCCTCCCGCATGCGCGCGTCCATCGACGTGCTCCGGTCGTACGGGTCGACCTCCGGGCCGTCCGGATCCGAGGCCGCGCGTTCGCCGCCGAACTCGGGGGTGAAGTAGCCGGTGAAGGTGGAGCAGCCGCCGTTGGTGGTGTCCACCTTGTAGGAGACGAGGGAGAACGTCCCCGGCTCGATGACCACCTTCTCCGGATCGTCCCAGCTCATCACGATCTCGCGGCGCGCGATGGTGCGTACGACCTCGTCGCTTCCCGCGGCGGCGCGTACGACCGGGTAGACGTAGGTGACATCGGTCGTCACCTCGACCGCGCCCGCGTCACCCTCCCGGTAGGTGATCCGGCCTTGTGTCTTGACCACGTCACCGACGAGCCGCACCTCCGACTCCGCGAAGCGGCTGAACAGCAGCAGCGGGTCGTCGTCCTCGCTGGGCGTGCCGAACGCGGCCGTCAGATAGTCCTGGACATCCCGCTGACGCGGATTGATCAACGCGATCGCCTCGCGGGGCCGTTCCCCGCGCAGCACGCCGGGGTCCAGGCTGGACGCGGCGAGGAAGTCCCGGCTCCGGTCGAGGGCCCGCGCGACCTCCTCCTTGTTCATCCAGCCGGTCGCCCGCGCCGTGGGCAGGCTGATCCCGGCCGTCCCGTCGTCCCACCGCTCGGCGGGCGACCCCTTGAAGGGTTCCTCCACGGTGGGGCGCAGGGCGCCCGCCTCCCCGCTTCCGCCGTCTCCGCCGTTTCCGCCGCCGAACCAGCCGGTCACCCGCCCCGGGTCCAGCGCGACGAGCAGCAGGGCGACGGCGGCCAGCAGTCCGACCACGTACCAGACCTTCCTGCCGCGTCGTCGCGGGGCCGGCCGGTACGTCCGCCAGCCCTCCGGCCGGCCGGGCTCCTCCTGGAGCCTCCGCGCCACCATCCGGGCGCGTGCCGACGGCTCCTCGGGGGCGCCCTGGGTCCCGGCCTCGGCCTCCCGCAGGAAGCGCTCCCACTCCTCGTCCGGTATGGACGTCCCGTCCTTGCCCATGCTGCGCTCCCGCCCCCTCGCCCGCGCCCGGTCGGCGGTCGACATCCGTACATCATCACACAGCTCAACGGCGTCATCACGAGCTCCGACCGCCACCTGACCGGCCGCGGACACCCTTTCGAACTCCCCCTGAAAAGCGGAGGGTTGGGGTGACGCGGTTCAGGCGGACACCGAGCCCCTCGCCCGGTCGGCCCCGTCGGCCCCGTCGGCCCCGTCGGCCAGGAGCTTCGCGGCCAGCGTCGCCCCGTCGGTACGAATCGTGCCGGCCACGGCCCTCGCCCGCGCGCGGGTCCCGGGGGCCAGCGCCGAACCGAGCGCGGCCGACAGGGAGTCGACCGTCGGTGTCGGGCCGTCATGTGCCGTACCGATGCCCAACTCGGCCACGCGGGCGGCCCAGTACGGCTGGTCGACCATCTGCGGGACCACCACCTGGGGCGTCCCCGCCAGGGCCGCCGCCGTCGTGGTACCCGCGCCTCCGTGGTGCACGACGGCGGCCACCCTGCCGAACAGGGTCCGCAGATCGACCTCGCCGACGGCGAAACAGTCGCTCCGGTCGCCGGTCACGGCCAGCCCCGCCCAGCCGCGGAAGACCAGTACGCGGCGGCCCTGGGCGCGGACCGCCTCGACGGCCACCCGGGCGATGTCCTCCGGGGCGCGCATGCTGCCGAAGCCCACGTACACCGGAGGCGCGCCGGCGTTCAGGAACGTCTCCAACTCGGCCGGCAGAGGGCGCTCGTCCGGCAGGATCCACGCGCCCGTCTGCACCACGCCGAGATCCGCCGGCTCCCGCCATGGGGCCAGGACCGGATCGGCCGCCAGCCAGGGGCGGCCGGTGAAGACATGGTCGCGGATCCTGTCCACGGGCGGCAGCCCGACGGCCGCCCGGTGCGTGTTGAGCGGCACGCCGAACAGTTCGTCGATGCCCTGGGCGTCCAGGTCCCACAACTCCCGGCTGCCGGCCGTCTCCGGTGGCAGCGGCCAGCCCGGCCGCGGGTGCGGCGGGTGGTGCGGCGACGGCAGGGTGGTCGGCTGGTAGCTCACGTACACGTAGCGGATGCCCAGTTTCTCGGTCACCGACCGCGCGGCCACCTGCGCCAGGCCGGCCGCCACCAGCACGTCGCATCCCTCCGCCGCCGCGGCGACCGTGTCGAACTGCGCGGCGACCAGATCGAGTCGGCGCCGGTACAGGTCGTCCGCCGACGGTGGCGCCGCCCCGTGCATCGTCGGGCGCACCGGTGGACCGATCGGCACCAGCGGCACGCCGGCGCGGTCCAGCAGCTCCGCGAACTCCTCGTCCGGTGGCGCGCACATCCGCACCTCCGCGCCGAGTGCCCGCAGCCGCACCGCGAGTGCCACCAAGGGCTGGACGTCCCCGCGCGACCCGTACGTCGACAACAGCACACGCATTTCGCGACTCCCTGTCCGTGCGTTCCGACGGTACCGGAGGGCACGCGCCTTCCGCCCCGGCGCGTGCCCTCCGGCCTCGGTGGGTGATTCTGCGGCGCCGCCCCGGTCTTGCCGCAAGTCCCCCGGTACGGGGTAGGTTGCGGGCGGCGAGGAGCGGCGGATCTCCGTCCCCTCCGCAGGCTCCGGCGGTGTCCCGGCAGCGTTCCGAAACCGTCGGCCGAGCACTTAAACATCGCGCGGGCAAGATCATCGCATCGAGTTAACACCGACGGCTTTTCTGGGCCAACTGGGCGCACCGGCCGTTACTGTTCCCAGGGATCTGGACGGGTTCCCGGTCATTTGCCCCTCTTTTTCCTCTTTCCCGGTGACGCGTCCGTACGCCTGCCACCGCCCCTACGAAGGAGAGCTCGCCCGATGAGTGTTGATACCAGCCCGGAAGCGCCGCTGGAGTCGCCTCGGCAGTCCAGCCTCAGCACGGCGGCTGCCCGCAACCTCGCCACCACGACCAAGTCCGCCCCGCAGATGCAGGAGATCACCTCCCGCTGGCTGCTGCGGACGCTCCCCTGGGTGGAGACCAAGGGCGGCACCTACCGGGTGAACCGCCGGCTGAGCTACACCGTGGGCGACGGGCGCGTGGAGTTCGTTCAGGACGGCGCGGGGGTCCGGGTGATCCCCCGGGAACTCGGCGAACTGGCCCTGCTGCGCGGCTTCGAGGACGTGGAGGTGCTGACCGCGCTCGCCGACCGGTGCGTCCAGCGCGACTTCCGTGCCGGTGAGACGCTGGTCGAGCGCGGTACGCCCGCCGAGCAGATCCATCTGATCGCCCACGGCCGCATCAACCAGACCACCGTCGGCAAGTACGGTGACGAGGTCGCCGTGGCCGTACTCGCCGACGGCGACCGGTTCGGCGAGAACTCCCTGCTGGACGGGGACGCCCGGTGGGACTACACCGCCACGGCGGAGACCGCGGGCACCCTGCTCACCCTGTCGCGCGCCGACTTCGCCGCCCTGCTGTCCTCGGCGCCGAGCCTCCAGGCGCACATCCAGCAGTTCAGCTCACTCCCCCAGCAGCGGCAGAACCGTCACGGCGAGGCCGAGATCGCCATGTCGGCCGGCCACACCGGCGAGCCCGAGCTGCCCGGCGCGTTCGTCGACTACGAACTGAGGCCGCGGGAGTACGAACTCTCCGTCGCGCAGACCATTCTGCGGGTCCACACCAGGGTCGCCGACCTCTACAACGGCCCGATGAACCAGACCGAGGAACAGCTCAGGCTCACCATCGAGGCGCTGCGCGAGCGCCAGGAGCACGAGCTGATCAACAACCGGGAGTTCGGCCTGCTCCACAACGCCGACTTCAAGCAGCGCATCCAGACCCACTCCGGCCCGCCCACCCCGGACGACCTCGACGAACTGCTCTGCCGGCGCCGCGGCTCCAAGTTCTTCCTCGCCCACCCCAGGACGATCGCGGCGATCGGACGTGAGTTCAACCGCCGCGGGCTCTACCCGACCCACGTCGACCTCGGCGGGCAGCAGGTCCCGGCCTGGCGCGGGGTACCGATCCTGCCCTGCGGCAAGATCCCCATCACCAAGGAGAAGACCAGCTCGATCCTCGTCATGCGCACCGGCGAGGACAACCAGGGCGTCATCGGTCTGCGCCAGACCGGTCTGCCGGAGGAGTACGAGCCGGGGCTGTCGGTGCGCTTCATGGGCATCGACGAGAAGTCGATCATCTCCTACCTCGTCAGCACCTACTACTCCGCCGCCATCCTCGTGCCGGACGCGCTCGGTGTGCTGGAGAACGTCCAGATCGCCCACCGCCACGACTGAGTCCGGTCCCGGCACACCCTGCCCCGGGGGCGGACACCCGCCGGTCGCGCCCCGGGGGCCGCCCCGCCACGCGGCTCCGCAGGACCGGCCCCCGGGCCACCGAGCATGCCCGCACTCCGGGACATCCCCGGGGCCCGGGACACCCACCCACACCCACCATGGAGCCATGGATGCCCGACCCTGAGCTCTCCCCTCCGCAGTCGAGCCTGCCCACGGCCGCCGCGCACGTCGGGGCGTACGTCCTCGCCGACGCCGCCGCCCGTGCCCGTGACATCGAGGCGGTCTTCGGCCCGCCGCCCCCGCTGCCCGCCCCTTCCCCGCCGGCTCCGCCCCCCGTGGACCTCTCCGCCGCCGCCGCCGTCGCCGCCGCCTCCGCCTCCGGCACCGAGGTACGGAGACCGGCCGCCGGTCTGGAACGGATCCTGCGTGGCCCCAGCGGCCTGGGCACGGCGAGCCTCCATCCGGCCCGGCGGGAGGAACCGTCCCCACCACCGGAGTCCCCACCACCGGATTCGGCGGTGGAAGGCACCCCGGTGCCGGGCCTCTACCACCACTCGGTGCGGGAGCCCGACCCCGTACGGGTGGAAGAGGTCAGCGGCAGGATCAAGGCCTGGGCACTGGACGAGGTCGACCTGTACCCGGACGACTGGGAGGACCAGTTCGACGGATTCTCCGTGGGGCGCTACATGGTCGCCTGCCATCCGGACGCTCCCACCGTCGACCACCTGATGCTCGCCACGCGCCTGATGGTCGCCGAGAACGCGGTGGACGACTGCTACTGCGAGGACCACGGGGGCTCGCCGGTCGGCCTGGGCGAACGCCTGCTGCTGGCGCACACCGCCCTCGACCCCCTCCACACCACGGAGGAGTACCACTCACGGTGGGCGGAGTCGCTCCGATCGGACGCGCCCCGGCGCGCGTACCGCTCCGCCATGGAGTACTTCGTCCAGACGTCCACCGCCTCCCAGGCGGACCGGTTCCGGCACGACATGGCCCGTCTGCACATGGGGTATCTCGCCGAGGCGGCCTGGGCCCAGGCGGACCACATCCCGGAGGTGTGGGAGTACCTGGCGATGCGCCAGTTCAACAACTTCCGCCCCTGCCCCACCATCACCGACACGGTCGGCGGTTACGAACTGCCGGCGGATCTGCACGCCCAGCCCGCCATGCAGCGGGTCATCGCGCTCGCCTCGAACGCCACCACCATCGTGAACGACCTGTACTCGTACACGAAGGAACTCGCCTCCCCCGGCCGGCACCTGAACCTGCCCGTGGTGATCGCCGAACGCGAGAACGTCTCCGAACGCGAGGCCTACCTGAAGGCGGTCGAGGTCCACAACGACCTCATGCGCGACTTCGAGGCCGAGGCCGCGGCCCTGGCCGCCGCCTGCCCCGTCCCGAGCGCGCAGCGTTTTCTGCGCGGCGTCGCTGTCTGGGTCGACGGCAACCACTACTGGCACCAGACCAACACCTACCGCTACAGCCTGCCCGACTTCTGGTAAGAAGAATGGATTCACCTGTGACCAGCACCCAACTCAGCACCGTCGCCGCCGCCACCGGCACCTCCGTGTTCATCCCCTCCCCGGCGACGCCCTACCAGGGGGACATCGCCCGCTACTGGGACCACGAGGCCCGGCCCGTGAACCTGCGTCTCGGTGATGTCGACGGTCTCTACCACCACCACTACGGCATCGGCGACGTCGACCACGACTCCCTCGGCGACACCGAGGACAGCACCTACGAGAAGAAGCTGATCGCCGAACTCCACCGCCTGGAGTCCGCGCAGGCCGAATTCCTCCTGGACCACCTCGGCCCCGTCGAGCGCGGCGACACCCTCGTGGACGCCGGCTGCGGCCGCGGCGGCTCGATGGTCATGGCCCACCAGCGCTTCGGGTGCGCGGTCGAGGGCGTCACGCTCTCGGCCAAGCAGGCCGACTTCGCCAACCAGCGCGCCCGTGAACTCGGCGTCGAGGACCACGTCCGCGCCCGCGTCTGCAACATGCTCGGCATGCCCTTCGAGACCGGGCAGGCGGCCGCCTCGTGGAACAACGAGTCGAGCATGTACGTCGACCTGCACGACCTCTTCGGCGAGCACTCCCGCGTCCTCGCGGTCGGTGGCCGCTACGTGACGATCACCGGCTGCTGGAACCCGCGCTACGGCCAGCCCTCGAAGTGGGTGTCCCAGATCAACGCGCACTTCGAGTGCAACATCCACTCCCGCCGGGAGTACCTGCGGGCCATGGCCGACAACCGCCTCGTGCCGCAGGCCGTCGTCGACCTCACTCCCGCGACCCTGCCCTACTGGGAGCTGCGGGCCACGTCCTCGCTCGTCACCGGCATCGAGGAAGCCTTCATCAACTCCTACAAGGACGGCTCCTTCCAGTACGTCCTGATCGCGGCCGACCGCGTCTGATCTCGTACGCGTGCGGCCGGCGCCGGCCTTCACCACCTGACCGGGGTCGTGGAGGCCGGCGTCGGCATGCCTCCGGAGCCCGGCGTACCGCTACGGGCCCCCCGCGCCGCTGCTGTCCGGCTCGGCCTTCGGCAGCCACACCCGCATGGTCGACGGGCCGCGGTTCGCCCAGGAGTGGTACGGCACCAGGACGATCCCCGGGGCCCGCTCGGCGGGGGCCGCGGCTTCGCCGAGGGGGCGGTACGGCCAGGGGGCCTCGGACTGCAGCCCCGCCACGGCGAGTTCGCCGGGCACGACGACGGTGCCGTCCGGTCCGTCCTCCGGGTCGGCCGTCGGATCCACCCGTACGGCGTCGGCCTCCTGTCCGCCGGGCAGGTCGACGGACTCCGCGCAGTACACCAGCGGCCCGCGCTGGACGGCCACCGTGCCGCGCACCGCGTCGACGCGCGGGTCGGCCCCGATCCAGCGGGGCGCCACGGGCAGTTCGAGCCGTATCTCGTCACCGGCCCGGAAGGCCCGGGTGACCGCGGCCGTGCCGGGCGCGACGGGACGGCGCGCTCCGTCCACGTCGACCAGCCACGCGGTGGCGCCCGCCGCCCAGGCGGGGACGCGCAGCGAGAGCGTCCACGGGCGGTCCGCGGAGCGGGTGATCCGGACGGTCACCCGGCCGCCGTACGGGTAGTCGGTACGGACCCGCAGCGCGACGGCGTGGCCGCCGGGGAGGGTGGTGGCGATCTCGGCATCGGCGTACTGGTGCAGTTGGACACCCCGGTCGTCCGCCGTCGCCAGGTAGGCGGGCAGCAGGGCCAGCGTCCGCGCCACGTTGGTCGGGCAGCAGGACACCGCGAACCAGGGCGCCCGCAGGCTCGACTCGGCGCGTGGGCTCTGGGCGTTCGCCGGCGGCACGGTGCCCCGGGACCGCCGGTGCAGGGTGTTCGCGTAGAAGAAGGTCCGGCCGTCCTCGGAGGGGGAGGTCGCGACCACGTTGAACAGGGTCCGCTCGGCGAGGTCGGCGTAGCGCGGGTCACCGGTGGCGAGCAGCAGCCGCCAGCCGAGCATCACGGAGGCGACGCCCGCGCAGGTCTCCGCGTAGGCGCGGTCGGGCGGCAGGACGAAGTCGTCACCGAAGGACTCGTCCCGGTGGTGCGACCCCATGCCGCCGGTCAGATAGGTGCGCCGGGCGACCGTGGCCTCCCACTGCCGGGCGACCGCGGCGAGCAGGGCGTCGTCCCCGGTCTCCACGGCCACGTCGACGGCGCCGGCCGCCAGGTACAGGGCGCGCACGGCGTGCCCGCGCAGCACGGTGGCGTCGCGGACGGGCACGTCGTCCTGGAAGTAGGCGCGGCCGAACTCGATGTCGGCGAGCGTGCCGTGGCCGCGCCGGTCGACGAAGAGCGCCGCCTGGTCGAGGTAGCGCTGCTCGCCCGTGGCCCTGGCCAGTTCGACCAGGGCCGTCTCGATCTCGGGGTGTCCGCAGACGCCTTCGATGCCGCCCGGGCCGAAAGTGGCGCAGACGTGGTCGGCGGCCCGCCGGGCGGTCTTCGCCAGCTCGCCCTCGCCCCTGGCCCGCAGCTGGGCCACGCCCGCCTGGATCAGGTGCCCGTAGCAGTACAGCTCGTGGCCCCATTCGAGATCGCTGTAGCGGGGCCGCTGTCCGGGGCGGCCGAAGGCGGTGCCCAGATAGCCGTCCGGTTCCTGGGCGGCGGCGATGGTCCCGGTGAGCGCGGCGATCTCGGCGTCGAGCGCGGGGCCGTCGCCCTGCCCGGCCTGCCAGGCCATGGCTTCGAGGAGCTTGTAGACGTCGGAGTCGGCGAACTCCCGGCCGCGCCGGTCCCGGTGGATCCTGCCCTCGACGGCGGCCCGGAAGTTGCCGGTCCAGCCGACGCGTTCCATCCAGTCCCGGCAGTGGCCGAGTGTGGCGGTCGCGTTGGTCTCCCGGCGCCGGGCCCAGAAGCCCCCGGTGATCCTGACCTCGTCGAGGCCGAGCGGCCGCAGCCGGCCCCGGGTCGGCGCCACCGGCAGGACGAGCGACCGCGCCATGTTCTCCCTCACCAGTTCATGCCTTCGGTACGTCCTTTCGGTGGTCCGGTGGTTCCGGTCGTCGCGTGATGTGCGCCTGCCCTGGCGCCTCAGCCCTTGAGCGCGCCCGACATGAAGCCCCGTACGTAATGCCGTTGGAGCAGCAGGAAGAGGAGGAGGCAGGGCACGGCGAGGACCACCACGCCCGCCTCGGTGGCCCCGTAGTCGACGGCGCCCATGCTCTGCTGCCGCAGGTTCGCGACGGCCAGCGGCAGGGGCGCCCGCTCACTGTCCGAGATGAGGATCAGCGGTGCGATGAAGTCGTTCCAGGCCGCGAGGAAGGCGAAGAGCCCCACGGTGATCAGCCCGGGGCGCACCGCGGGCAGGAGGATCCGGCGCAGCGCGCCCGCCGTACCGCAGCCGTCGACGAGCGCCGACTCCTCCAGTTCGCGC
Organism: Streptomyces sp. NPDC059255; assembly: GCF_042752355.1. Classification (NCBI taxonomy): domain Bacteria; kingdom Bacillati; phylum Actinomycetota; class Actinomycetes; order Kitasatosporales; family Streptomycetaceae; genus Streptomyces; species Streptomyces sp. NPDC059255. Next base: position 829,170 of record NZ_JBHYZP010000001.1, on the reverse strand, counting down.
GGCACCGCCTCGAAGGAGATCCGCATCATGAAGGTGGCGAAGGGCAGTTGGAACATGGCGAGCACCAGGCTCAGCCCGATCAGCGAGTTCTGCAGGTGGAGTCTGCCGAGCAGGACGTAGAGAGGGATGAGGAGGGTGGCGTACGGGACCATGAGGATGGCCAGCGTCAGCAGGAAGAGCAGGTTCCGGCCCGGGAAGTCGAAGCGGGCGAAGGCGTAGCCGCCCAGCAGCGACACCCCGAGGGTCAGGGCGACGGTCAGCGCCGAGACGACGGTGCTGTTGAGGAGGTAGCGCCACAGGCCCGCGTCGTAGTCGAGCAGGGTGCGGTAGTTGCCGAGGCCGTAGCCGGACTCCTGCGCGGTGCCCGGCTGGGCGCTGACCGACGCCCAGGCGTTCCACAGCAGAGGAAAGAGGAAGATGACGGCCAGTCCTCCGGCGACGACGTAGTACGGCGTCCGGCCGAGGGCGCGGGTGAGCACGGGGGTGTCCCTTCTCCGGGCGGTGCGTTGACGGACGGCGCTGTTCCGGACGGCGCGGGTCATGATGCGTCGGTGCGGCGCAGGCCGCGGAACTGGGCGACGTTGAGCAGGAGCAGGGCGGCCAGCACGATGATCGAGAGAGCCGCCGCGGTGCCGAGGTCCAGTCGCTGGAACGCCTCACGGTAGATCAACTGCACAACGGTGACGGTGCTGTTGTCGGGGCCGCCCTTGGTGAGGACGAAGAACTGGTCGAAGGCGAGCACTGATCCGGTCACGCACAGCAGCAGGGACAGCGCGAGGGACGGCCGGAGCAGCGGGAGGGTGATGGACCGGAAGATCTGGCCGCGGCTCGCGCCGTCCGTCCGTGCCGCCTCGTACACCTCGTGAGGGATGCGCTGGAGGCCCACGAGGAGGATCAGCATGTAGAAGCCGGCGAACTTCCAGACGACGAGGAAGACCGTCGACAGCAGGGCGGAGGTCGGTGTGCCGAGGAAGGACACCGGGTCGTCGGTGAGGCCGAGCCGCTCCGGAAGGCGGCTGAGGGGGCCGGTGGTGGGGCTGTACAGGCCCCAGAACAGCAGGGAGGCGGAGGCCAGTCCGAGGGCGCCGGGCAGGAAGTAGACCGTACGGAGGAAACCGGTGCCGGGGCGGGACTGCTGCACCAGCAGGGCGAGGAGGAGCGCCAGCCCGAGGAGGGCCACCGTGACGATCACGGTGTAGAGGAGGGTGAAGCGGACGGCGGGCCAGAAGAGGGTGCTGCCGGTGACGTCGGTGTAGTTCTCGGGGGTGTTGGCGCCCTGGTCTCCCGCGAGCAGGGGCCAGTCGCTGAGTGACATCTGCCCGACGAGGAGCAGGGGCAGCAGGAAGAAGACCCCGACGAAGAGGGCCGTGGGGGCCGCGTAGCCGAGCCCCTGGACGGTGCGCGAGCGCCATCGGGGCGCGGCGCCGGCGGCTCGGTGGGCCGGGCGCCGCGGTGGGGTCCGGGGCGCGGCTGCCACTGGGTCGGGCGGCGCCTTCACCTGCATGGTGCTCCTCTGCCGGGCGACGTGGGAGGGGGCGTGCGGGGTCCGGCGCACGGCGGGCCGGGCCCGCAGGCCAGGGGGCGAGCGGGGTGGTCAGTCCCTCAGCGAGGCGGTGATCGCCTTGTTGTCCTTCTCCACGGACGCCCCGTCGCCGAAGACGGCGTCGCGCATCAGGCTCAGCCAGGGCCCGTTGGGGTCGTTGAAGGTCTGGCCGAACTTCAGGGCGTACGGGGTGCGGCCGTCCGCCACGAGCTGGTTGATCAGCACCAGGCGCGGGTCCGCGTCGGAGTGTTTGTTGGACGCCAGATCGGTGCGCGCCACCACGTCCTTGTGCGCGGCGACCACATCGACCTGTGCCTCGTCGCCCAGCGACCAGGCGAGGAAGTTCCAGGCCTGGTCGGCCGAGCGGCTCGTGGCGGAGACGCCGATGGCGTCACCGCCGACGAAGGTGGACCGGCCCCCGTCGGGTCCGGGGATGGGCGCGACGCCGAGGTCCAGGTTCTCGGGCATCAGCCCGAGGGTGGTCGACGGCATGGGCATCACTCCGACCTTGCCCTTGGGGAAGACCCCGGTCCAGGTCGCGCCCGTCTCGTCGCGCGCGCCGGGCGCCACGACGCCGTCGCGTACCCATCCCCGGTAGGTCTCGTAGACCTTCCGCGCGGTGCCGGAGTCGAGTTTCGCCTCGGTGCCCTCCTTGTCCAGCACTTCCTCTCCGCCGGCCCAGATGGACGGCCACCAGGTGAAGACACCGCAGCCGCCGCAGTTGCCGCCGAAGAAGGTGCCGTCGACACCGCCGCCCAGTGCGTCCACGGCCCGGGCCTGCCGGTCCCATTCGGCCAGGGTGGCGGGCGGTTTCGCGGGGTCGAGCTTCGCCCGGCGGTAGAGCTCCTTGTTGTAGAAGAGCACCGACAGGTCGAGGGTGTGCGGCACGACGTACTTCCTGCCCTCGTACGTACCGGCCTTGATGTGCGACTGCGCCAGGCGGTCGGCGAAGGGCAGGGCGTCGATGCGTTCGGTGAGGTCGGCGAAGAGCCGGCTGGAGGTGTAGTTCGGGACGAACACCACGTCGGAGGCGAAGAGGTCGGGGAGGTCGCGGGACCCGGCGGCCGCACCGACCTTGGCCTGGTAGTCGTCGGTGGGGACGACGGTGAGTTCGATCTTGTTCTTGTGGTGTGCGTTGTACGCCTTCACCAGGGCCTCGCTCTGCGGCCGGGTCGCCGCGCGCGTCCACATCGTGAGTGTGGTGCCGTCGTCGACGCCCCGGGCCCGCGCCGCCGCCCCGCCTTGTCCGCCGCCCGAACCGCCGTCCCCCGCACCGCCCTCCCCCGAACCGCATGCCGCGAGCAGACCGGCGGCGGCGAGCAGGGCGACGCCACCGGTGACGAGGCTGCGTAAGCGGGCGCGTAAGAGGTCGCGCGGTCCGGCCGTACTCCCCATGACGATCCCCCTTGGGTGGCGGCCCGGCCCGTGGGCAGGCCGCCGGTCGGGACGACGGATGTGGTGGCACTGAACACGACAGAAATGAACCGAAAAGGCTTTCAGCAAGCTAGAACCCGGTGCACCGCCCGTCAATCCCCCTGCACGGAACGGCTGTCCGGCCGCCGCCGAAAGCCGCGGATACGCCCTGGACCCACCCGGGCCGAAAGCTTCTCGCGTACGGTTTCCTCCACGCGACGCGAAAACAGGAGAACTGCCATGTCACAGGCCACCGGCCCCGCTCGTTCGCACCCGGCCCGGCTCAGCGATGTCGCCCGGCTGGCAGGCGTGTCCGTCGCCACCGCGTCCAAGGCGCTCAACGGCCGCAGTCAGGTGCGCGCCGAGACGCGGCAGCGGGTGATCGAGGCGGCGGAGCGGCTGTCGTTCCGGCCCAACCAGCTGGCCCGGGGGCTGCTCGCCGGGCGGACGGGCACCGTCGGCCTGCTCACCAGCGACCTGGAGGGCCGGTTCAGCATCCCGATCCTCATGGGCGCCGAGGACGCCTTCGGGGCGGGCGAGGTCGCGGTCTTCCTCTGTGACGCCCGTGGCGACGCGATCCGGGAGCAGCACCATGTCCGCGCGCTGCTCGGGCGCCGGGTCGACGGCCTCATCGTGGTGGGCAGCAGGACCGACCCCCGTCCCTCGCTCGGCCGTGAGCTGCCCGTCCCCGTCGTCCACGCGTACGCGCCCTCGGACGATCCGGCGGACCTGTCCATCGTGCCCGACAACGTCGACGCCGGCCGGATCGCGGTGGAGCATCTGCTCGCCTGCGGCCGTACCCGGATCGCGCACATCACCGGCGACCCCGGGTACCTCGCGGCGCGGGACCGGGCCGAGGGGGCCGGAGCCGCGCTCGCCGGCGCCGGCCTCGCCCTGGTGGGCGAGGCACGGTACGGGGCCTGGTCGGAGGGGTGGGGGCGGGCGGCCACCGCGCTGCTCCTCGACCGGCACCCCGACGTGGACGCCGTGCTGTGCGGCAGCGACCAGATCGCCCGCGGCGTCATGGACGTGCTGCGCGAGCGCGGCCTGCGGGTGCCGGAGGACGTGGCGGTCATGGGCTTCGACAACTGGCAGGTCCTGACAGCCTCCTCGCGTCCGCCGCTGACCAGCGTCGACATGAACCTCGAACAGGTCGGCCGCGCCGCGGCGCACGCCCTGTTCACCGCGATCTCCGGGGCCCGGCGCTCGGGGATCGAGGCCCTGCCCTGCCGCGTGGTGATCAGGGGGTCGACGGCGCCGCTGTCCTGAACGGCGCGGTTCGCCGTACCGGTACTCCGCAGCCTCCCTTGACACGCCATCAGCTCGCTCCTACGTTGCGAAAACCTTTCAGGTCCGTTTCCGCACTCCTCGGGTCAGGAACGCCGGCGCCATCGCGAGCACACGCCTGTTGTCAACTGGACACGGAGCATCCGATGAGAAGACCGCACGTCCACCGGGCACGACGCCTGCGCACGAGGGGTTTCCTCGTGGCACTGGTGCTCAGTGTCTGTTCCGTCGTCACCGCGCCCCCTGCCGTCGCGGCGCAGACGATCGGGTTCCCCACCTTCAACGGGCCCGCGATCCCGGCCCCGCCCGTCGCCCACACGCCGGGCGACATGATGCGGGCCATGTACGACGCGGAGAGCTCGGGCACCGACTTCTGGATGGACCGGCTGCTGGCCCGCTCCGGCGACGACCCGGCCGGTCCCTGGCTGATGAGCCGCGGGCGCGCGCTCTTCATGAAGACCCACAACCCCGCCGTGCTCGGCTTCGGGGGCAACGTCGCGTACTGGGAGGGCATCAGCAACCAGAACGCCTACAGCGTCGCGATCACCCCCGGCACCTTCACCGAACAGGTCTCCCAGCGCCGGCAGACGCCCAGCCACTGGAAGAGTGTGCACACCAGCGGCTCGGTCACGGTCGACCAGACGAAGTTCATCACCGACAACAACGTCGCCGTGACCAACCTGTCGATCAGGAACAACGGCAGCGCCGCCACCACACTGCAGTTACGGGCGGTCTCCCCGTACGCCACCACGGGCACCGGCGGTGAGCTGACCGGGCAGGTCAACGCCTACAACAACCTCACCACGATCCGGCCGCGGCTCACCGGCGACGGTTTCACCGCCTCCGGCGGCGGCCTGAACCGCTCCGTGACGATCGCGGCCGGGGCCACCGTCACCGCCAAGGTGGTGATGGGCTTCGTCACCGACGAGATCCCCGAGTCGCTCACCGAGTACACCACCTACGCGGGCTACTCCAACGCCACCGCGTTCGCCACCCACGTCAGGGCGTACAACCTGTGGTGGGCGCAGAACGTGCCCTACATCGACGTGCCGGAGCCCGCGATCAAGAAGAACATCTACTACCGCTGGTGGCTGATGCGCTTCAACAATCTGGACGCGGACATCCCGGGGCAGACCTTCCAGTTCCCCACGTCGACCGAAGGCGTCCTCGGCTACAACAACGCGATCGCGCTCACCCAGCCCATGCACATCGACGATCTCAAGTACCTGCGCAACCCGGCCTACGCGTACGGGGACTGGCTCAGCGCCGGCCAGACGTCCAAGGGCGGCCGCTTCCTCGACAACCCGGGCGACCCGGAGAACTGGTCCAACAGCTACACCCAGTACATCGCCGAGGCGGCGTGGAAGAGCTACCAGATCCACGGCGGCCAGCCCGCGATCGCCGGCAGCCTCGCCCGGTACGCGGAGGGCGACGTCAAGGGACAGCTCGCCTACTACGACCACGACAACAACAAGCTCATCGAGTACGACTGGGGCGCCCTGACCGGCAACGACGCCGACGCGGTGTCCTTCCACTGGAAGCCCGGCAACATGGACCGCGCGGAGTCCGCCTACCAGTACAGCGGCGCGCTCGCCGCCGCGCAGGCGTACGAGGCGACGGGCAACACCGCCAAGGCCACCGAGCTGCGCACGCTGGCGGGACAGATCAAGGACGCCATCGTCAACGTGCTGTGGAACCCGAACCGGCAGCTGTTCGAGCACCGGCTCAAGTCGACCAACGAGTGGGTGCCGTGGAAGGAGATCAACAACTACTACCCGTTCTCGGTCGGCGCCGTCCCCAACACCGCGGCGTACCGGCAGGCCCTGCGCCTCTACGACGACCCGGCCCAGTACCCCGTCTTCCCCTTCTACACGGCCAACCAGGTGGACAAGAAGGCCGCGGCGGACGCCGGCAGCCCGGGCTCCAACAACTTCTCGACCATCAACTCCACCGTGCAGTTCCGGCTGTACTCCTCCGTGCTGCGCAACTACCCCAACTCCTGGATGAACGCGACCGACTACAAGAAGCTGCTCTACTGGAACACCTGGGCGCAGTACGTCGGCGGCAACACCCAGTGGCCCGACGCCAACGAGTTCTGGGCCGACTGGAACGGCACCGGGATCGACTACCGCTCCTGGATCCACCACAACATCCTCGGCAGCAGCAACTGGACCGTGATCGAGGACGTGGCCGGACTGCGGCCGCGCAACGACGCCAAGGTCGAGCTCTCCCCGATCAACATCGGCTGGAGCCACTTCACCGTCAACAACCTCCGCTACCGGGGCGCCGACCTGTCCGTCGTCTGGGACGACCCGGCCGACGGTGTGGTGCGCTACCCCGGCATCCCGGAGGGTTACTCGATCTTCGTCAACGGCAACCGGGTCGCCACCGTCAGCTCCCTGGTGCCCCTCACCTGGGACCCGGCCACCGGTGACGTCACCACGAGCGGCACGGTCACCCACCACACAGCCGTCCCCGGGCTCAAGGCCCCCAACCAGGTGGTGCAGAACAGTCCCCGGATGGTCGACATGCTCGCCAAGGCCGGCGTCGACCTGACCGCGGATCTGCCCAACCTGGCCTCCGGGGCGAGCGTCTCCGCCTCGTACACCGGGTCCGGAAGCAATGTCTCCGGCGCGGTCGACGGGTATCCCACCAACGAGCCGTTCTGGGGCGCCGGCTCCTCCCCCAACAGCCAGGACTGGTACGAGCTGAACTTCGGCGCCGCGCGCACCCTCGACGAGGTACGCCTGTACTTCAAGGACAGCCGCCCGGCGAGCACCGTCTACCGGGCCCCGTCCGCCTACACCGTCCAGTACTACGACGGCAGTTCCTGGGTGACGGTGCCCGGCCAGACCAGGAGCCCGGCCGTGCCGCGGGCCAACTACAACCTGGTGCGGTTCCCGGCGATCAGCGCCCAGCGCGTACGGGTCCTGGCCACCCACGCCTCCGGGGCCAGAACGGGCCTCACCGAGGTCAAGGTCCACAACAGGGGCGGGGTCCAGCCACCGGCCAACCTGGCGGCGTCCGCGACGGCGTCGGCCTCGTACACCTCCCCGTGGGAGAGCGTCGCCGCCGTCAACGACGGGATCGATCCGCCGTCGTCCGACGACGGTGTGAACCCGCGCTGGGGAACCTGGCCGGAGACCGGGGAGCAGTGGGCCGAGCTGACCTGGCCGTCGGCCAGAAGCGTCAACAAGGCCGAGGTGTACTTCTTCGACGACGACCAGGGCATCGACATGCCCGCCTCGTGGAAGCTGCAGTACTGGAACGGCGGCGCCTACGCCGACGTGCCCGGTGCGAGCGGCTATCCCCTGGCCAAGAACCAGTACAACACCGTCACGTTCACCGCCACCGACACCACACGATTACGCGTGGTGCTCACCGCCAACGGCACGAACTCCGTCGGACTCCTCGAAGCAAAGGTGTACGGGCCCTGACCGACCGATGAAGGATGTGCACCAGTGACCCGCTCCAGATGTCTCTCCGTGCTTGTGGCCGTACTCACCGGGGTGGTCGCCTTCCTGGTGGCGCCACCCGTCTCCGCCGCCACCGCCGCCACCGCCTTCACCTCGACGGGGGTGAACCAGAACGGCGGCAACTGCCTGGACCTGCCGGGCGGTTCGACCGCCGACGGTACGCAGTTGCGCGCGTTCACCTGCGGTGCCGGAGCCGGCCAGAACTTCGGCTTCACCCCGGTCGCCGGGACGGCCGACACGTACACGATCAGCACGCCGTCCGGCCGGTGCGCCGATGTCTCCGGCGCGTCCACCGCCGACAACGGCGCGGTCATCCAGTGGTCCTGCCACGGCGCGACGAACCAGCAGTGGCGCCTCGTGCCGGTGGCGGTGGGCGGCACCGACCGGACCTTCAACCTGGTCTCCGTCAGCTCGGGCAAGTGTGTCACCCCGAGCGGCGGCGCGTCGGCCTCCGGCACCAGCCTCGTGCAGTTGCCGTGCGCCGCCGCGAACGGCAGGGTGTGGCGGCTGCCCGGCTTCCCCGGGGGCGGTACGGGCACGCGTACCTTCACCAACCCGCTCGCCCAGCGCGGGCCCGACCCCTGGCTCACGTACTACGACGGCTCCTACTACCTCGCCACCACGACCTGGAACTCGACCGTCACCATGCGCAAGGCGAGCACCCTGGCGGGTCTCGCCACCGCCACCGAGCAGGTGGTCTTCAACCTCACGCGGCCGGGCGGCGCCGGCACCATGTGGGCGCCGGAGTTCCATCTGCTCGACGGCCCCAGCGGAAAGCGGTGGTACTTCTACTACACGGCCGGGCGGGAGCCGTACGACCTCGGCACCCAGCGGATCCATGTGCTGGAGAGCGCCGGGCTCGACCCGATGGGGCCCTACAGCTTCAAGGCCGACCTGCTCGACCCGACCCAGGACAACACCTGGGAGCTGGACCCGGGCATCCTGCAACTCGACGGCAAGCTCTACCTCCTGGGCACCTTCTACAACGGCTCCCAGCCGATGTTCATCCGGCCGCTGTCGAACCCCTGGACGGCGAGCGGCACCCGCCGGGTGCTCTCCACGCCGACCTACGGCTGGGAGACGGTGGGCGGCGCGGTCAACGAGGGCGCCGAGGTACTCCAGCGGGGCGGCAGAACGTTCATCGTCTACTCCGCCAGTCACTGTTCCACGCCCGACTACAAGCTGGGCATGCTGACCTACAACGGTGGTGACCCGCTCAACTCGTCCTCCTGGGTCAAATCACCGAACCCGGTCTTCCAGCGGTCCAACGCCAACGGTGTGTACGGCCCCGGTCACAACGGCTTCTTCAAGTCGCCCGACGGAACCGAGGACTGGATGGTGTACCACGCCAACAGCTCCGCTGGCGGAGGCTGTGACATGAACCGCTCCACCAGGGCGCAGAAGTTCACGTGGAACGCAGACGGCACACCCAACTTCGGCACCCCGGTCGCCCTGGGAGTCACCCTGCCGGCGCCGTCCGGGGAATAGCGGGACCGTCACGGCTCCCCGTGGCGTGCCTTCTCTTCCTGCCTTCCTGCCGGCTCGCGTCCTGGGACGGCCACCGCCGCGGGCGGTGACCGCCGTCTCAGGACGCCGAGTTCGGCCGGGGGCCGCGGGCCCGTGACTCCCCGCGCCCCGGTCCGCTCCGCGGGCTCCGGCGCCGACCCGCGCGGCGGCGCAGCCGCCTGCGCTCCGTCTCGTCCGTACCGCCCCACACCCCGGTGGTGCGCTCGGCGCTCAGCGCCCATGCGAGGCACTCGCCCTCCACCGGGCAGGCGTGGCACACCTGCTTGGCGCGTTCCGCCTGCTCGACGGCGGGTCCCTTCTCCCCCACGGGGAAGAACAGCTCCGGGTCGGCGTCGGCGCAGGCCGCGTGCCGCAGCCATGCCCAGGTGTCCCCGTCCTCCGCGATGTCCTGTTGTGCCGTGATCGGCAGCGCGCTCATGGGTTCCTCTCTCCTCCGCTCCGATTCCTGGACACCGGTTCGAGTACCCCGTGGCTCGCCGCGAAACAGGGTCAGACCATGACCCTTTCCGTCAGCAGCCGCACCGCCGCGGCCACCGACTCCGCGTCGATCCCCGCGGAACGCAGCTGCTCCCCCGGCGTCGCCGATCCGGGCTGGTTCCCCACCGCCAGGCGGACGAGGCGCCTCGGCGCGGGGCGGCCGTCCGAGAACACCTCGGCCACCGCGTCCCCGATCCCGCCCTCCGGGTGATGGTCCTCCACCGTGATCAGACAGCCCGTGTCGTCCGCCGCCGCCTGGAGCGCCGCCTCGTCCACGGGCTTGACCGAGTAGAGGTCGATGACACGGACGGGGATGCCCTCACGGGCGAGGGCGTCCGCCGCCGCGAGGCACTCGTGGACGGTGGTGCCGGCGCCGATCAGTGTCACGCGGTCCCCGTCGGAACGGCGCAGCGTCCTGCTGCCGCCGATGGGGAACTGCTCGTCGGGTCCGTAGACGACCGGTGTCTTTCCCCGGAGCGTGCGCAGATAGCGGACCCCGGACAGTCCGTACGTGGCCTCCACCAGCCGTGCCGTCTGGTTGGCGTCGCAGGGGTGGAGCACCGTGGTGCCGTGCACGGCGCGGAACATGGCGAGGTCTTCCAGGCCCATCTGGGAGGGGCCGTCCTGTCCGATCGCGACGCCGGCGTGGGAGCCCACGACGGTGAGCGAGGCCCGGCCGACGGCCGCCATGCGGAGGAAGTCGTGCGCACGGGTGAGGAAGGCGGCGAAGGTGGAGACGTACGGCGCGAGACCCAGTGCCTGCATGCCGACGGCCGCCCCCACGAGCTGCTGTTCGGCGATGTAGCACTCGAAGAACCGCTCGGGGTGCTCCTTGGCGAAGAACTCCACGCGGGTGGAGTCGCTCACCTCGCCGTCGAGGGCGACGACGTCCTCGCGGGCCGTTCCGAGGGCGGCGAGCGCCCTGCCGTACGCGTCCCGGGTGGCGACCTCGTCGCCCACGTCGTAGCGCGGCAGTTGGACGGGTCCGGTCCGCTGCGCGGTGCGGACGGCCGTGTCCGGCGCGGCGGGCCGGGCCACCTGCACCCGGATGGAGCGGCGTCCGCCCAGCTCCTCGATCGCGCTCCTGGCGTCCGGCAGCGGCTTGCCGTGCATGCCCTCGCGGTCCTCGACCGAGTGCACGCCGCGCCCCTTGCGGGTGCCCGCGATGATGGCGGTCGGCTGGCGCGGGGTGGACTTCGCCTCGTTGAAGGCGGCGTCCACGGCGTCCATGTCGTGGCCGTCGATCTCGACGGTGTGCCAGCCGAACGCGCGCAGCCTGCGGCCGTACGCGTCCAGGTCCCGCTGGTGGCGGGTGGGTCCCCGCTGTCCCAGCCGGTTGACGTCGATGACCAGGGTGACGGAGTCGAGGTGCTGGTCCCCGGCGTGTTCGACGGCCTCCCACACGGAGCCCTCGGCCATCTCGCTGTCGCCGGAGAGTACCCACACGTGGTAGGGGGTATGGCCGAGCCGCTGTCCGGCGAGTGCCATGCCGACACCGACGGGCAGCCCCTGGCCCAGGGAGCCGGTGGCGACATCGACCCACGGGAGCCTCGGGGTGGGGTGGCCTTCGAGCCGGCTCCCGAGGGTCCGGTAGGTGAGGAACTCCTCCTCGTCGATCGCGCCCGCCGCCAGGTACATGGAGTAGAGCAGCGGCGACGCGTGTCCCTTGGAGAAGATCAGCCGGTCGTTGCCCGGATGGCCGGGGTGGTCGAAGTCGTAGCGCAGGTGGTTGGCGAGCAGGGCCGCCATGAGATCCGCGGCGGACATCGAGGAGGTGGGGTGTCCGGAGCCCGCCGCATCGGCGACGCGCACCGAGTCGACCCTCAACTGCTGGGCCAGTTCGGTGAGTTGTTCGCTGTTCATGTCGCTCCTTCCGTAGCATGCCGGAAGGCCCTCCCGATCGTGGCGCTCGCGTCCGGCTCCGGAGGGCGAAAAATCGGGTCGTACCGGTCGTAAGGTCACGTGCCCGGAGGCAGCTCCGACAAACACCGCTCGCCCGCCCCCGGTGCGCGGCTCCCGCTGTGACGTGGTGTTTCACCTGCCATTTGACACCGAAACGAGAAATGGGAGGGTGGATCCGACGGATGAACCGCCCACGGGCGGCTGTCCCTGCGGCACCGCCTTGGCGACCCCGTTCTTCCCGCCGGCCCGGCCCCGGCACGGGGGAAGGAGCGGGGGACGGTACGAGCCGAGGAGGATCGCGTGAGTGACAGGAACGAGACCACCGGTGACGAGGCCTCCCAGCCGGACGGCGCCGAGGTCGGCGAGGACCAGGGCATTCCGGACGCCGAGGACACACTGGTCGACCGGGGTTCCGATCCCTACGACGAGGGCTGGCCACCGCCCGGACGGGGACGGCATCGGGGACCTGCCGCACGGGGAGGGCGAGCGCGTGGACCCGGAGGCCGGCGACGACCGCTCGGGCCGGCTGGTGACGCCGGACGGGGGCACCCGCGAGGACGCCGAGAAGGACATGATCGCCGACGCCGAGCGGGAGTGAGACGCGGTCCACCCCGCCCCACCCCGCCATGCCTGTACATCGATGTACATCCCGTTCCGTCGCGGCCCACACCCCGGGGGCCCGGGTCCCGCCGTGCGGGTCCGGGCCCCCGGGGACTCCCGGCTACCGCGGGTCGCGCTCCTCGATGGCGGCCGGACGGATCTGCGCGGCGCGGATCCGCTCGACGTCCAGCTTGGCGCCGCGGTCGAAGCGGTAGACGCCGTTGCGTTCCTGGAAGACGTCGGTGAGCTGGGTGTAGCAGTAGCCGAACATGGCGGGGTCGTCGAGCAGGACGCCCGTGAGCCCGGCGAACCGCGCGTGGAACTCCTCCTCGTCGCGCACCCGTTCGCCGTACCCCCAGGACTCCGTCCGGTCCTCGCCGGACTGGGCGGCGGCAGCGGCCGGGTCCCACCAGATCCCGCCGAACTCGCTGACGAAGTAGGGCTGGCCGCGGTACGGCACGGAGTAGGGGACGCCGTTCTCGTAGGCGTTGACGAACGGTTCGTCCTTGGCCAGGCCGGACATCTGGCGCTGGAAGGCGGCCGGGTCCTGTTCGTAGCTGTGGGAGTCGTAGATGTCGGTCTCGGTGACACGGTGCGCGTATCCGGACGCGTCGACGACCGGCCTGGTCGTGTCCATGGCCTTGGTGGCCAGGTACATCGCCCGGGTCACGGCGTCGAGTTGGGTGATGCGGTCGTGCAGTTTCTGGTACGTCTCGTTCAGCGGGCACCATCCGATGATCGAGGGGTGCGAGTAGTCGCGTTCCAGCGCTTCGAGCCACTGGGCGGTGTACGAGGCGTCCGGCCGCTGGTTGTCGCCCGACGAGCCGCCGGTCTCGCAGCCCCAGTCGCCGAACTCCCCCCAGACCAGGTAGCCGAGGCGGTCCGCGTGGTGGAGGAAGCGCTCCTCGAAGACCTTCTGGTGCAGGCGCGCGCCGTTGAAGCCGGCCGCCATGGCGATCTCGATGTCATGGATCAGGGCCTCGTCGGTCGGCGCGGTCATCAGACCGTCCGGGTACCAGCCCTGGTCGAGCACGAGGCGCTGGAAGACGGGACGGCCGTTGAGGGTGACGGCCTTGCCCTGGATGCCGACGGCACGGAGTCCGGCGTAGCTGTCCGCGCTGTCGGTCACCCGACCGGACGCGTCGAGGAGTTCGATGCGCAGGTCGTACAGGTGCGGGTCCTGCGGGCCCCACTCGCGCCGGCGCTCCTCGGGGACCGGGAGGTGGAGGCGCGGCGCGAGGTCGAGATCGGCGCGGACCTCCGCGCGGCAGACCTCGCCGGCGGCGTCGGAGAGCACGGCGCGCACCCGGTACCCGGGGCGGTTGCCGGAGAGGGGCAGTTCCAGGTGGAACGCCGATCCCGCCAGATCGGGCGTGATGCGGGGGCGACGCAGATGGAGGTCGGGGACGGGCTCCAGCCACACGGTCTGCCAGATGCCGGTGACCCGGGTGTAGTTGCAGTCGTGGTTGGCGTACTGGACGGCCTGCTTGCCGCGTGCCTGCGGACCGTGCCTCGGGTCGCGGGCGCGGACGGTGAGGGTGACCTCGTCTCCGGGACCGGCCACGTCACCGAGGTCGGCGGTGAACGGGGTGAACCCGCCTCGGTGGCGGGCCACTTCGGTGCCGTTGGCCCACACGGTGGTGTCGTGGTCGACGGCGCCGAAGTGCAGCAGCACCCGGCGTCCGGCCCACTCGGAGGGCAGGGTGAGCACCCGCCGGTACCAGACGGCCTCCAGGAAGTCGGTGTCCCCGATGCCGGACAGCTCCGACTCCGGCGGGAAGGGGACGAGGATCTCACCGGTCAGGGCGCGGTCCAGGAGGCCCCGCTCCCGACCGCTGTCCCCCCGGTCGGTCTCGAACTGCCAGGTGCCGTTGAGGTTGAGCCAGTCGTCGCGGACGAACTGCGGTCGCGGGTACTCCGGACGCGGTACGGGGGAAGTGGGCACACGTGCTCCAGTCGGTGTGAGGGCGGGCGGCGCGGTGACCGGACCCACGGATGTACATCGTTGTAAACATGTCCCGCGGAGTCGCCCTTGACGCATCGGGACGGGGAGGGAGCGGCGCCCCCGAATCCCCGGGCCGGGAACGGTGGCCGGGGCCGAAACCGGGATCGGGAACCGCTGCCGGGAAACGGGGTCAGGCGCCGCCGAGACCCGTGGTGGCCACCGATCGGACGATGCGCCGCTGGAAAAGGAGGAACATGACGATCAGGGGTAGCGAGGCGAGCAGCGCGGAGGCCATGGAGTGGGAGTACACGATACCGAAGGTGTCCTTGACCGTGGCCAGCCCCACCGGCAGGGTCATGAGGCCGGGGTCGTTGGTCACGATGAACGGCCACATGAAGTTGTTCCAGGCGCCGATGAAGACGAAGATCGCGACGGCGGCCACGATGGGCCGGGAGAGCGGCAGCACGACCGAGAAGAAGACCCGGGCCTCGGACGCGCCGTCGATCCGGGCGGCGTCCTCCAGTTCCCGGGGCAGGGCCTCGAAGAACCGTTTGAGGATGAACACCATCATCGGCGCCACCACCTGGGGCAGCACGATCGCCGCGTACGTGTCCACCAGGTCGAACAGGAGCATCTGCTCGAAGAGGGGGACGATGAGCAGCTGCGGCGGCACCATGATGGCGGCGACGGTGACGGCCAGCAGGACCCGCCGTCCGCGGAACGTGCCGCGGGCGAATCCGTACGCGGCGAGCGTGGAGACGGCCACGGTGATCAGCGTGACCAGACCGGCCACGAGAAAGCTGTTGAAGGCCCAGGTCAGTACGTTCCCGCGAGCCAGGATCTGCCGGTAGGACTCCAGGGTGAGGGCGCCCTTGAACGGGGACAGGCCCGGCGTCGACACGTCCTGTTCGCTCTGGAGGGAGGTGGCGACCGCCCACAGGAGCGGCAGCAGCCAGACGGCCGCCAGCACGGCCAGCGCGGTTCCGGCCAGTGCCCGCGGCAGCCGCCCCGGGCCGAGGAGCATCGGCGAGCCGCCGGCCTCGCGGGGCGCGCGGCGGCGCGGGCGCACGGGAGTTGCGGTAGCGGACACGGTCAGTCCTCCTGGCGGAAGAAGCGGAGCTGCGCGAGGGAGATGACGATCACCAGCGCGAAGAAGACATAGGAGACGGCCGAGGCGTAGCCCAGCCGGTAGCCGCTGAACCCGACGTCGTAGACGTACTCCAGGATGGGGCGGGTGGAGCCGTTCGGGCCGCCCTTGGTGAGGATGTAGATCTGGTCGAAGACCTTGAGCGAGGCCAGGACCTGGAGCATGCCCACCATCACGGTGGTCCGGCGCAGTTGGGGCAGAGTGATGGACCACAGCCGGCGCCAGGCGCCCGCGCCGTCGAGCGCGGCGGCCTCGTCGAGGGTCTCCGGCAGTCCCTGGAGGGCGGCCAGATAGAGCAGGAAGTTGAAGCCGACCGTCCACCAGACGGTCAGGGCGGCGATGGACCACATGGCGACCGCCTCGTCGGACAGCCAGCCGACGGGCTCCAGGCCGAGGGCGCCGAGCAGTTGGTTGGCGAAGCCGATGTCCGGCTGGTAGAGCCAGGTCCAGATGAGGGTCACCACGGTGACGGGCAGGAGGTACGGGGCGAAGAACGCCAGGCGCCACGCCCACTGTCCGGCCAGCCCGCTGTGCACCAGCAGCGCCATCGCGAGGGCGACCAGCACCAGGGGGACGCACGAGATGAGGGTGAAGAAGACCGTGTTGCCCAGGCTGCTCCAGACGTCCGGGTCACCGAACGCCTCGGCGTAGTTGGCGAATCCGACGAAGGACGTGTCGCGCAGCGCGAGCGAGCTGTCGGTGAGGCTCATCCACAGGCCATGGACGACGGGCCAGACCAGGAAGAGGCCGAAGAGCACCAGGAAGGGGAGGACGAAGAGCAGGCCGTTGTTCCGGCCGGTGGCCCCCTTGTCGCGGAGACGGAAGCGGAGGCGGAGGCGGCCGCGCGGGGCGGTGGACGGGGGCGGCGTGCCGGTGGGCACGGCGGCACCGGTGGGTGCGGTGGTGGTCACGTCTGTAGCTCCTTGTGCTGCGGTCAGGCCACCGGGTTGGGCTGCCGGAGCAGCGTGTCCGCCTCGCGGACCATCTGCCGTACGGCCTTCTCGGCCGAGGTGTTGCCGAGCAGCGCCGACTGGAGCGGCTGGCACATGCGGTTCTGGAAGTTCGAGGCGGCTCCGGCGAACCAGTTCGGCGGATCGAGCACCGCCACCTTTCCCGCTTCCGCGTACGACGACTGGGGTGTGAGGGCCGCGTATGCGGGGCGGGCGAGTACGGGCTGGTACGCGGGGATGTGCCCGGCGCTCGCCCAGGTGAGGCTCTGCTTGACCATCTGCGCCACGTACCGGTGCGCCTGGCGCCGCCGCGCGGGGTCGGGGTCGGCCTGGCGCGGCAGGACGAAGCTGTGGGAGTCGGTGTAGACGGCGGGCCGCTCGAAGACCTGCGGGAAGGGAGCGGCGCCCAGCGGTATCCCGGACTTCCGCAGGGTCGGCAGCTCCCACTCGCCGAGCATGGCCATACCGCCGCGGCGGTCGAGGAACGCGGCCATCGCACCGTAGTAGTCGAGGTTGTTGGGGTTGGTCCTGCCGTCGAAGAGCCGCTGCATGAACGTCACGACCCGGACGGCGGCGTCCACGTCGATCTCGGGCGGGCCGCCCTCGGGCAGGGTGAACTCGGCGCCCGTCTGGGCGTAGAAGGCCGCGAACTGCCGCCAGCACTGCGCGGTGTCGGTGACATGGCCGAAGAGAATGCCCGAACCGCCGGTGGCCTCGGCGAGCGCCTTCCCCGCGTCCAGCAGCGCCTCGGGGGAACCCATCGGGGCGAGTTCGCCCGAGGGGTCGAGAAGTCCGGCCCGGTCGGCCGCGTCGCGGTCGTAGAAGACGATGAAGGGGTGGATGTCCAGCGGGACCGCGTAGACGGTTCCCTCGTGCTGTGTGCGCTTCCAGACGGCCGGGGTGAAGTCGGCCTCGCCGCAGCCGAATTCGGCGAGCAGATCCAGGTCGAAGGGGTCCAGCAGGCCGCCCGGGGCGTATCCGGCCAGCCGCGAGAGGTGGAGCACGGCCACGTCGGAGGCGCGTCCTCCGGCGGCCGACATGGCGAGCTTGGTGTAGTAGGACGGCCCCCAGTCCAGGATGGTGCGGTCGACGGTGAAGCCATCGCGGGCGGCGGAGACGGCCTTGATCATGTCGTCCATCAGCATGCCGTCCCCGCCCTGGAAGAGGTCCCAGACGCGCAGGGCCGAGGCGTCCGCCGAGGCGGCGGGTGAGGCGCAGCCGGTCAGCGCGGCGGAGCCGAGCAGCGCGGTGCCGGCCCGGGCCATGCCGTAGCGCAGGAGCCCACGGCGGCTCGGGCCGCCCGGCGGCGGGGGCGTGAACGCGGGCCGGGGCCCCGGGGCGGGTGGGGAAGAAGAAGTCATCGCGGACCTTTCGACAGCCGGTCGGCTGCGCCGTTGACGGCGGCCACCGGTGCGGTGCCACGTTTTTACATCGATGTACAACGGCTGTAAAGAGCTGTGGCACTGCCCGTTGCCCGACGGGCCCGCCGGACCAAGCCGGGGCTCCCACCAGGGTCCGCGCGCCCTTCCCGACCGGTACGGCATAGACTCGGCGGTGCCCGAGAGCAGGGGGAAGACGCGGTGGCACGACCCAGGATCAAGGACGTCGCACGGCACGCGGGCGTGTCGGAGAAGACCGTCTCGAACGTCATCAACGACTACGTCCATGTGTCGGACCGGACCCGGCGCGTGGTCCGTGAGGCCATCGACCAGCTCGGCTACCGGGTGAACCTGGCGGGCCGCCATCTGCGCACCGGACGCAGCGGGATCATCGCCCTGGTCGTGCCGGAACTGGACGTCCCGTACTTCGCCGAACTGGCCCGGCATGTCATCCGCGCGGCCGAGCAGTCCTCGCTGACCGTGCTGGTCCACCAGTCCGGCGGGGACCGGGGCCACGAGCTGGCGGCGCTCGCGGGGTTCGGCTCCGACTTCGTCGACGGCGTCATCCTCAGCCCGCTCGCCCTGACCTCCGACGATCTGCGCGAACACGCGGGGTCCCCGCCGACGGTCCTGCTGGGAGAGCTGCTGGAGGAGGGGGCCGACCATGTGGCGATCGACAACGAACGGGCCGCGCGCGAGGCCACCGAGCACCTGATCGCCCGCGGGCGACGCGAGATCCTCGTCATCGGGGGCCGCGACAGCCCGGGGCTGGGCACGGCGGAGGCGCGCACGCGCGGGTACCGGGCGGCCCTGTCGGCGGCGGGTCTCGCCTACGACCCGGCGGCGCTGCTCCCCGTGGCGGCCTTCCGGATGCCGGACGGGGCCGAGGCGGCAGCCCGGGCACTGAGCGGCGGCGGGCACCCCGACGCGCTGCTGTGCCTCAACGACCAGCTCGCCCTGGGAGCGTTGCGGACGCTGCACGAGCACGGTGTACGGGTGCCCGAGGACATCGCCGTGATCGGCTTCGACGACGTGGAGGGCGGGCGGTACAGCGTACCGACCCTGAGCACCGTGGCCCCCGACAAGGGAGCGGTGGCCACGGCCGCCGTGCATCTGCTGCGGCACCGCATCGACGAGGCGAGCCGCCCGCGGGACCCGGCGGACGCGCCGTCGCAGGCCCCTCTGTCGCCGCAGGACCGCGTCGTGGCGCACCGCCTCGTCCTGCGCGAGAGCACCGAGGGCGCGGCGCACCGCTGATTGGTGCACCACTGATCCGTGCCCCACTGATCCGCGCCCCCTGTATCAGCGCGACCGCTGTGACGCCCCGGAGCACACCGTCCACGGGACGGTGTCCGCTTCAGTCCACCCGTTCGGACATGGTCTCGCCGATCCGCTGGGCCAGTTCACGGAAGCGCTGGCCCGACTGGCTTCGGTAGCGCGGGTTCCAGGCCACGGCCAGGCCGAGCGGGGGCTGCGGTCCCGCCGTGTCCAGCTCGCGGAACTCCACCCCCTGGCGGCGGCCTCGGGCCGCGCTGGAGGGGACCAAGGCCACCCCCATCGCGTTCTCCACCAGAAACAGCACCGTCTCCACCTGCACCGCTTCCTGCGCGACGCGGGGAGTGACGCCGGCCTCCTGGAAGAGCATCGTGCACAGCGCGTGCAGCCCCGGGATGGCGTGCGCGGTGTAGTCGATGAACGGCTCGTCGGCCAGGTCCCGCAGGGTGATGCGTTTCTGCCGGGTGAAGCGGTGCCCGGCCGGCAGCGCCACCACGAAACGGTCCGCCTCGACCGTGACGTACTGCAGATCGCTGCGCCGGATCATCGGAACCCGAACAATGCAGATGTCCAGGACGTGCCGCTCCAGGAAGTCCACCAGCGCGGTGTTCGTCTCCTCGGTGAACTGCACGGTGACGCCCGGGTACATCTCCCGGAAGACGGGCAGCAGCCGCGGCAGCAGCCGGTTCTTCGCCGAGCCGACGAAGCCCACGCGCAGCACTCCGGTGGCGCCCGCCGCGGTCGACCCGGCGACCCGGGCCAGCTCCGCGCAGTGGAAGAGGGCCGCCCGGGCGTGCTCCAGCGCGGCTTTCCCCGCCGCCGTCAGCTCGACGCTGTGCGTGGTGCGTTCGAAGAGGCGCGCGTTCACCTCCTCCTCCAGTTTGCGGATCGAGACCGACAGCGGGGGCTGGGTCATGTGGAGCCGCTCCGCGGCCGTCCGGAAGTTAAGGGTTTCGGCCACCTCCAGGAAGTGCCTGAGCTGCCGTAGCTCCACGCTGATACCTCCCGTGTATCAAGAGTTGGCAATCACTCCTTGCTCATTGTATGGCCGCAGCCGCGTCCGCAGAGTGGCTCGGACCACACTCATGCTGACCGAGCATCAAGGGAGCCGCCCATGTCAGCCGTGCCACCGCCGTCCGTTCCCACGGGTTTCGAGCAGGCGTTCCGGCCGCGTTCCGTCGCCGTGATCGGCGCCTCGGACGATGCGAGCCGCATCTCGGGACGGGCCCTGCACTATCTGCTGCGCAGCGGCTACGGTGGCGCGATCTATCCGGTCAACAACAAGCGGGACACCGTCCAGGGGGTCCGGGCCTACCCGTCGCTCGACGCGGTCCCCGACGTCCCGGACATCGCGCTGATCGGTCTCCCCTCCCATCTGCTGAAGCAGGCGGTGACCGACTGCGTGGCCAAGGGGGTCGCCGCCGCCGTCGTCTACGCGGCCGGATTCGCGGAGACCGGCGAGGCGGGCCAGGCCCTCCAGGACGAGCTGGCCGAGCTGGCCCGCGCCGGTGGCCTGCGCCTCTTCGGCCCGAACTGCCTGGGGCTGCTGCACGCCGAGAGCGGCTTCGTCGGCACCTTCAGCAGCGCCTTCGACGCGGAGGTGCCCACCGGCGGCAATGTGGCGGTGGTCAGCCAGAGCGGCGCGTACGGCGGCCACCTGGCCTATCTGTGCCGCAACCGCGGCATCGGTGTCGGCTACTGGGTGTCCACCGGCAACGAGGCCGGCACCGATGTCGCCGAGTGCGTCCACTGGCTCGCCCTCCAGGACGACGTGTCGGTGATCCTCGCCTACGCCGAGGGGGTCCGGGACGCCGGCCGGCTGCGTACCGCGCTCGCCGTCGCCCACGAGCGGCGCAAGCCCGTCATCTTCATGAAGGTCGGCTCCTCCAGCACGGGCGCGGCGGCCGCCGCCTCGCACACCGCTTCCATGGTCGGCAGCGACGACGTCTACGACGCACTCTTCCGCCAGTACGGCGTCCACCGGGCCCGCACCACCCAGGAGCAGGTCGACCTCGCCTACGTGTGCAGCCGCGGCGTCCTGCCGGCCGGCCGGCGGCTGGGGGTCGTCAGCGTCTCCGGCGGCTTCGGCGTGCAGCTGTGCGACGCGGCCGAGCGCCACGGGCTGGACGTGGCCGGTCTGCCCGAGGAGGCCCGGGCCCGGCTGCGCGAGATCAACCCGATGGGCAGCGACGACAACCCCTGCGACACCACGGCCGGCTGGCTCAACGACATGTCGCTGATCACGGACACCTACCGGCTGATGTACTCCGAGGGCGACTACGACGCCGTGGTCGGTTCCTTCACGATGCTCCCCGACTCGCCCACCTACGGCGAGGCCATCAAGGAGGCCATCGGCAAGGGAACCGCCGCATACCTGGACCGGCCGACCGTGCTGTGCATGGAGGCGCGGTCCGAGGTGGTGCGCTCCTACGAGGCCGCGGGCTTCCTCGTCTACGACGACTCCGAGCGCGCGGTGGCGGCCCTGGCGGGGGCGGCCCGGCTGCGGGAAGGCTTCGAACGGCCGCTGTCCGCGGAGTGCCCCGCTTCCTCCGTCCCCCGCCTGGACCTCCCCGACGGTCCGCTCTCCGAGGCGACCGCCCGGAACCTGCTCGCCCCGGCGGGCATCGCCTTCCCGTTCTCCCGGGTGACCGGTTCGCCGCGGGAGGCCGCCGAGGCGGCGCGCGAGGCGGGCTTCCCGGTCGTCATGAAGATCGTCTCGCCCGACATCCCGCACAAGACCGAGATCGGCGGGGTCCTGCTGGGCGTCGCGGACGCCGACGCGGCGGACGCCGCGTACACCACGCTCGTCGAACGCGTCCGCGCCGCCCGACCCGACGCCCGTGTCGAGGGCGTCTCCGTCGCGGCGACCGCGCCGGACGGTCCCCATCTCATCGTCGGCACCCGCAGCGACCCGGTCTTCGGCCCCGTGGTGATGGTCGGAACCGGCGGGGTGCAGGCCGAGCTCTTCCACGACGTCGCCGTCCGGGTCGGTGCCGTGGACCACGCCGAGGCGCTGCGGATGCTCGCCGAGATCCGCGGCCACGCCCTGCTCACCGGTTTCCGCGGCGCGCCCGTCGCCGACTCGGGGGCCGTCGCCGACCTCCTGGTCACGGTCTCCGCGCTGGCCGTCGCCCACGCCGGCCGGATCGACTCGCTGGAGCTGAACCCCGTGGTCGTCCGTGCGGACGGCCTCGGCGCCCTGGCGCTGGACGCCCTCGTCGTCACCCACGGGACAGGGCGGTGACCATGGACCCGTACGCACTGCTGCGCCGCGAGTTCGCCCCGGTCCGGCACCGCTACACCGCCCGTGACACCGCCCTCCACGCGCTCGGGCTCGGGCTCGGCGGTGACCCTCTGGACGCGCGGCAGCTCGCCTACGTACTGCCCGAGCGGTGCGCGGCCTTCCCGACCCTGCCCAACGTCCTCGGCTACAGCGGTTTCTGGGCCCGCGAGCCCGGTACCGGCATCGACTGGCGGCGCCTGCTCCACGTCGAGCAGTCCCTCACCCTGCACGAACGGCTGCCCGCCGACGGCGATGTCACCGGGTACACGCGCGTGACCGGCGTCGTCGACAAGGGCGAAGCCAAGGGCGCCCTGCTGTACCAGGAACGCCGCCTCACCGACAGCGCCGACGGCCGGCTGCTCGCCGAGGTCGGCCAGGTGAGCCTGCTGCGCGGCGACGGCGGCTGCGGCAGCACCATGGCCGCCCCGCCCGCCCCGCACCGCGTTCCCGAACGGGCGCCGGACCACGTCCAGGACCTGCCCACACTGCCGCAGGCCGCCCTGCTGTACCGGCTCAGCGGCGACCACAACCCCGTGCACAGCGACCCCGCCACGGCCCGCGGCGCCGGCTTCGACCGGCCCCTGCTGCACGGGCTGTGCACCTTCGGCGTCGCCGTGCACGCCCTGCTCGCCGGTCCGCTGGCGTGGGACGCCGCGCGCCTGCACCGGCTGCGGGTCCGCTTCACCGCCCCCGTGTACCCGGGGGAGACACTGCGCACCGAGTCCTGGACCGACGACGGCACCGTCTCCTTCCGCACCCATGTCATCGAACGGGCGACGGTCGTCCTGGACGCCGGCCGCGCCGATCTCCGCTGAACCACCCGCACCTCAGGAGCCGCACCATGGATCTGGAACTCGCCGGCCGCACGGCCGTCATCACGGGCTCGGCCCGCGGCCTCGGCGCCGCGACCGCGCTGCGGCTGGCCCGGGAGGGCGCCGCCGTCGTCGTCACCGACATCGACGAGGAGGGCGCCCGCGCCACCGCCGCGGCCATCACCGCGCTGGGCCACCGCGCCGTCGCCGTCCGCGCCGACATCACCTCGGGCCCTGACGTCGACACCCTGGTGGCCGCCGCGAACGACGCGTTCGGGCCCGTGCACATCCTCGTCAACAACGCGGGATTCCCGCGCGACACCTTCCTCACCCGGATGACCGACGCGGAGTGGGACTCCGTCATCGAGGTCATCCTCAAGGGCTCGTTCCTCGTCACCCGCGCCGTCATGCCGCAGCTCATCGAGGGCCGCTGGGGCCGCGTCGTCAACATCTCCTCCCGCAGCCACTTCGGCACCGCGGGCCAGGCGAACTACTCCACCGCCAAGGCCGGCATCCTCGGCTTCACCCGCGCGCTCGCCGCCGAACAGGGCCGTTACGGCATCACCGTCAACGCGGTGGCCCCCGGCTTCATGGAGACGGAGGCGGTGCTCGCCCTCGACGCGTACGAACGGCTCCGCGACCGCGCCGTGGCCGCCCAGCCTCTGCGCCGCCCCGGGCGCCCCGAGGACATCGCGGACGCCGTCGCCTTCCTTGCCTCGGAGCGCGCCTCCTTCATCACCGGCGAGACCCTGCACGTCACCGGCGGCCGCTACGGCTGAGCCGGCCGGCGCGCGGGGCCGGGACGCGCCCGGTCCCGCCACCGGGGCCTCCCGTCCGCTCCCCCGCACCGGTGCCCGTCCCCTCCCGCGCGGCCCGCCGGGAGACCACCACCGTCCGTTCCCCCACGCTTGCCGAAGATGTCAATGGAGATGTCCCATGAGCGTTCCCTCCCCATCCGCCGAAAAAGCCGCGCGTCCCGGTGACACGGCCGCCGCCCGCCGCACCAAGGTCCGCTACCTGATCGTGACGCTGCTGTTCCTGGTCTCGACCCTCAACAACGCCGACCGGGCGATCCTGTCGATCACCGGCTCGGAGATGCAGGGCGACATCGGGATGAGCGATGTCACCCTCGGCTACCTCTTCTCCGCCTTCTCCTGGGCGTACATGCTCGCCCAGCTGCCCGGTGGCTGGATCGTGGACCGCTGGGGAGCCCGGCGGGTGTACGCGGGCAGCATCTTCCTGTGGTCGCTGACCACGCTGCTCCAGGGCTTCGTCCCGCTGTTCGGTCTCGGCTCGATGCTGATCGCGCTGTTCATCCTGCGGATCGCGGTCGGCATCGCCGAGGGGCCCGCGTACCCCACCAACGGGCGCGTGGTGGCGACCTGGTTCCCCGCCTCCGAACGGGCCACCGCCTCGGCCGTCTTCAACGCCGCGCAGTACGCCGCGCCCGTCATGTTCACCCCGTTCATGGCCTGGCTGACCCACAGCTGGGGCTGGCCCTCGGCCTACTTCGTCATGGGCGGCATCGGCATCGCCCTGAGCATCCTGTGGTGGGCCGCCTACCGCCAGCCCCGCGACCACGCCCGCGTCTCCGAGGGCGAACTCGCCCACCTCGTGGAAGGCGGCGCCCTGGTCGACATCGAACAGGCCACCCCCGTGGGCTCCTCGCACGGCCTGACCACCTGGTCCGTGGTCCGCCAGCTCCTCAGCAGCCGGATGATGATCGGCATCTACCTCGGCCAGTTCTTCATCACCACGATCGTCTACTTCTTCCTCACCTGGTTCCCCATCTACCTGCTCAAGGGGCTGGGAATGCCGCTGCTGGAAGCCGGCTTCACCGCCGCCATCCCCGCGCTCTTCGGATTCGTCGGCGGCATACTCGGCGGCCTTCTCTCCGACTCGCTGCTGCGCCGCGGCATGTCGGTGACGGCGGCCCGCAAGATCCCGATCGTGTCCGGTCTGACCCTGTCCGTCTGCATCGTCGCCTGTGCCTGGACCGACAGCCGGACGGTCATCATCGTCCTGATGGCGGTCGCCTTCTTCGGCAAGGGACTCGGCAGCCTGGGCTGGACCACCGTGTCCGACACCTCCCCCAAGGAGGCGGCGGGCCTGTCCGGCGGACTGTTCAACACCTTCGCCAATCTCGCCGGCATCACCACCCCCATCATCATCGGCTACGTGGTCGACATCACCGGGTCCTTCGACGGCGCGCTCCTCTTCGTCGGCCTCTCCGGGCTGGGCGCCGCGCTCTCCTTCCTGCTGATCACCGGCCGTATCGAACGCATCGAGCTGAAGGGAACCACCGCATGACACCGCCGCCCGACCCCGGCGACCGGGAGGGCAGGAGCGAGGAGGCCGAGGACACCCCGGACCCCGGGTCCCACGCCGCCCTCGCCGCCCTGCTGGACCGGCCCGCCGCCGACGCGGCCGCCCCGCTGCCCCCGCTCCTGCACTGGCTCTGCTTCCGCCCCCGCGTACCGCGCGGCGAGCTGGGCCCCGACGGTCACCCCCGCACGGGCGGCTTCCTGCCCCCCGTCGAACTGCCGCGCCGGATGTGGGGCGGCGGGGAGCTCGCCTTCGCCGCACCGCTGCGGACCGGCGTCCCCGTCCACCGCACCTCGGTCATCGCCCGGGTGAGGCGCCGCGAGGGCCGCAGCGGGCCGCTGGTCCTCGTCACCGTCGACCACACGCTGCGCCAGAACGGCGCGAGCGTCCTCACCGAACGACAGGACCTCGTCTACCGGGCCGCGCCGACCGCCGCCGCGGACGCGCCCGGGGACGCGGCCGGGGCGGAGGAGGAACAGCCGCCGGGGCGGTGGCGGCGTTCCCTCGTACCCGACCCGGTGCTGCTCTTCCAGTACTCGGCGCTGACCTTCAACAGCCACCGCATCCACTACGACCGCCCGTACGCCCGCGAGGAGGAGGGGTATCCCGGTCTCGTCGTGCACGCGCCGCTCACCGCGACCCTGCTGCTCGACCACTACCTGCGCCACCGGCCGGCCGCCCCCGTCACCGGTTTCCGGTTCCGCGCGGTCCGCCCCGCCTTCGACGGGCACGCACTCGTTCTGCACGCCACCCCCGTCCCCGGCGGCGCGCGGCGGCGCGCCCCCCACGACCGCGGGCGGACCGTGATGAGCGCGGAGGTGGACGCCGTATGACCGGCAGTACTCCGTGGCGGTCCCTGCTCTTCGTCCCCGCCGACAACGAACGGCTCCTCTCCGGCGCACACCGGCGCGGCGCCCACGCGCTCGTCCTCGACCTGGAGGACTCGGTGTCCGAGGCCGGGAAGGAAGCGGCGCGGCAGAAGCTGCCCGGGCATCTGGTACGGCTGGCCGCGCTGGACCAGCGGGTGACGGTACGGGTCAACTCCGGCGCGGCGGAGCGCGAACGGGACCTGCGCGCGGCCGTCGGCCCCGGCCTGCGGGCGGTTGTCCTGCCCAAGGCCGAGGACCCGGCCGAAGTCGCCGACGCCGCCGCCGTCCTGACCGCGCTGGAGCGGGAACGCGGCCTGCCCGAGGGCTCGGTGGGGATCGTGCCGCTGATCGAGTCGCCCGCCGCGCTGTTCGCGCTGCCCGCGCTGGCCGCCGTGCCCCGCGTCCGCGGGCTGGCCCTGGGCAGCGAGGACTTCTCCCTGTGCCTCGGGGTGGCCCCGACGCCGGCGGTGCTCACCGAGCCGTGCCGCTGGATCGCGCTCGCCGCCGCGGCGGCCGGCGTCGCCTCCTACGCGCTGCCCGTCTCGCTGGCCACCCTGGACGGCGGCGAGGAGCTGACCCGTGCGGCCCGCCAGGCCAGGGAACTCGGCGTCACCGGCGCGCTCTGCGTGCACCCCGCGCAGGTCGCCGCCGTCAACGCGGCCTGGCTGCCGTCCGTACCGGAGGTGAGCGGCGCCCGCCGGATCGCGGACGCCTGGCGGGCGCGGGAGCGGGGCGCGGGCGCGATCCGGGTGGACGGCCTGATGGTCGACGCTCCCGTGGCCCGCCGCGCCCTGGACCTGCTGGCCGAGGCCGGCGACGGCGGAGCGGAGGGAACCCGGTGAGCGCGGACGTACGGCTCAGTGTGCGGGACGGGGTGGCGCTGCTCGTCCTGGACAATCCTCCGCTGCATGTGTGGAACGCCGGCATGACCCGTGGCCTGAGCCGGGCCCTGGACGCCGTGGAGGCCGACCCCGAGGCGCGTGTCGTCGTCCTCACCGGCGACGGCGACCGCGCGTTCTGCGCCGGTTCCGACATCGCCGAGTTCGCGGGGATGCGGGCGCCCGGTGAGGCGGTGGCCCGCAAACTCCGGCCGCAGCAGGAGCTGTTCGCGCGGCTCGCGGCCCTCCCCCGGCCCACGGTGGCCGCGCTCAACGGTCACACCCTGGGCGGTGGCCTGGAGATCGCGGTCTGCTGCGACCTGGTGGTCGCCGAGGAACACATCGCGATCGGCTCGCCGGAGATCAAGCTCGGTGTGTTCCCCGGCAGCGGCGGCACGTTCCGCGTCGCCCGCCGCATCGGCGCGGGCCGGGCCAAGGAGATGCAGCTGCTCGGCGAGCCGGTCACCGCGGCGACCGCCCTGGAGTGGGGGCTCGTCAACCGGGTCGTACCCCGCGGCGGATCCCGAGCGGCGGCCCTGGAGCTGGCGCGGACCCTGCTGGACCGGCCGCCCCGGGCCATGGCGCTGTGCAAGTCGGTGGTCGACGCCGCGCACGACCTCACGGAGGACGAGCTGATCGAACTGTCCCTGCGCGCGAGCGACGAGGCGTTCACCTCCGCCGAGAGCGCCGAGGGCACCGCCGCGTTCCTGGCCCGCCGGGCCCCCGCCTTCCGGGCCTTCCCCGGCCCGGTCCCCTCGACGAGTGAGAAGGAGAACCAGTCATGACCCGCGCGGCGATCGTCGCCCCCGTCCGTACCCCCATCGGCGCCTTCGGCGGTGCCCTGCGTCCGGTGCCGGTGGAGAAACTGGGAGCCGCCGTGGCGAGGGAGACGGTCGTCCGGGCCGGGATCGATCCCGGCCGTGTCGAGGACGTCGTCTTCGCCCAGTCCTACGCGAGCAGCGAGACGCCCTGCGTCGGCCGCTGGATCGCCCTGGAGGCCGGCTTCCCCGTCGAGGTGCCCGGCATGCAGCTCGACCGGCGCTGCGGCGGCGGGCTCCAGTCCGTCGCCACCGCCGCCATGATGGTGACCTCCGGGGCCGCCGACGTCGTCGTCGCCGGTGGCGTGGAGAGCATGAGCAACGTCGAGTACTACAGCACCGACATGCGCTGGGGCGGCCGCTTCGGCTCCACCGCGTTCCACGACCGGCTCGACCGGGGCCGCGAACGCGCCCAGCCCGAGCACCGGTTCGGCCGGATCTCCGGCATGATCGAGACGGCCGAGAACCTGGCCCGCGCCTACGGGATCACCCGCGAGGAGTCCGACGCCTACGCCGCGCGCAGCCACCGCAGGGCCGCCGCCGCCTGGGAGGCGGGCCGCTTCGCCCGCGAAGTCGTCCCCGTCACCGTCCCCCAGCGCAAGGGCGACCCGCTGACCGTCGACCGTGACGAGGGCGTACGGCCCGGCTCCACCGAGGAGAAACTGGCGCGGCTGCGCCCCGTCGAGCCGGGGGGCACCGTGACGGCCGGCAACGCCTGCCAGCAGAACGACGCCGCCGCGGCCTGCCTCGTGGTGTCCGAGGACCGGCTGGAGGAACTCGGTCTCACCCCGGTCGCCTTCCTCGGCGGCTGGTCCGCCGCCGGCTGCGAGCCCTCCCGTATGGGCATCGGCCCGGTGCCCGCCACCGCCCGGCTGCTGCGGAGGCTCGGCCTGACCCTCGACGACATGGACCTGATCGAGGTCAACGAGGCGTTCGCCTGCCAGGTCCTGGCGGTGCTGCGGGAGTGGGGCGTCGACGACGACTCCGAGCGGGTCAACGTGAACGGCTCCGGCATCTCCCTCGGCCACCCCGTCGGCGCCACCGGCGTCCGGATCATGACCACACTGCTGTACGAGATGGAGCGCCGCGGCGCCCGCTACGGCCTGGAGACCATGTGCGTCGGAGGAGGTCAGGGCATTGCCGCCGTCTTCGAACGCGCCTGAGCCGCGCCCCGGACCGCTGGCCGGGCTCCGGATCGTGGAGCTCCCGGCGTTCGTCGCCGCTCC
Source organism: Streptomyces sp. NPDC059255 (assembly GCF_042752355.1). Lineage (NCBI taxonomy): Bacteria > Bacillati > Actinomycetota > Actinomycetes > Kitasatosporales > Streptomycetaceae > Streptomyces > Streptomyces sp. NPDC059255. The sequence continues at coordinate 800,038 of NZ_JBHYZP010000001.1, read as the reverse complement.
CCTGGCCGGGATGACACTGGCCCAGCTCGGCGCCGAGGTGATCCGGATCGACCCGCTGCGGGGCGGCATGGACCAGCACCGCTGGCCGCGGACCGGGGACGGCGCGAGCCTGTACTGGGCGAGCCTCAACAAGGGCAAACGGTCGGTCGCCCTGCCGCTGGACACCCCCGAGGGGCAGCGGGCCGCGGCCGACATCATCTGCGCCGCGGGAGAGGGCGGCGGCATCGTCGTCACCAACCTCCCGGCGCGCGGCCTGCTCTCGTACGACCTGCTGTCGGCCCGCAGGCCCGATCTGATCATGATGCGGCTGCTGGGCAACCACGACGGCTCCCCCGCCGTCGACTACTCGGTGAACTGCGCCAGCGGTTTCCCGCACGCCACCGGCGCCACCGAGGCCCCGGTCAACCATGTCCTGCCGGCCTGGGACATCGCCGCCGGGCTCTATCTGACGACCGGTCTGCTCGCGGCCGAGCGGCGGCGGCAGGCCACGGGGGAAGGCCAGGAAGTCACCCTGGCACTCTCCGACGTCATGCTCGCCACGGTCGGCAACCTCGGCTACCTCGCCGATGTGCAGATCAACGGCGTCTCCCGGGAACCCGTCGGCAATGCCCTGTACGGGGCGTTCGGGCGGGACTTCGCCACCTCCGACGGGCGCTCGGTCATGGTCGTGGCCATCACGACCCGGCAGTTCGACGCGCTCGGCCGGGCGACCGGGCTGACCGGGAAGCTGAGACTCGCCGGCGAGCTCGTGGACGCCGACCTCACCACGGAAGGCGGCCGCTACGCCGCCCGGCACGCGCTCGCCGCGGTGCTGGAACCCTGGTTCGCCGCGCGCACCCTCGCCGAGGTCCGTGCCGCGTTCGCGGGATCGGGCGCGCTGTGGGGTCCGTACCAGACCTTCCGGCAGCTCGTGGCGGAGGACGAGCGCTGCTCCCCCGACAACCCCATGTTCTCGTGGATCGAGCAGCCCGGCATCGGCACCTACCTCGCGCCGGGGTCGCCCCTCTCCTTCTCCCGCGACCCGGTGCCGCCCGCCCGGCCGGCGCCCGCCCTCGGCGCCGACACGCAGGATGTCCTGGCGGCGGCCGGCCAGGCGCGGTGAGCGTCGCCCGGGGCCGCGGGACGGGTGCCCCCGCCCCGGGCTCGCCTGCCCCCTCAGCGGTCGCCGACGAGATACATGGCCACGAGCACCGTGCACACCACGACGGTCCATCCGCCGAACAGCAGGCGCAGCACTCTCGGCGCCTGGGAGAGCTCCATGAAGTAGCGGCCGACCAGGTACACCTTGAGGAAGGCCACCGCCAGTACGCCCACGGTCGCGGCCTGCCGGGCACCGTGGCCGTCTCCGAGGTACCAGGACACCGCTGTCGCGCCCATGAGGGCGAGCCATACGAGGACGGCGCGATGTCTGGCCGTGCGGGCCGCGGCGGGTGTCGGCACGGGGGTCACCTCATCAGGTAGAGCAGTGCGAAGAGGACGATCCAGAGCAGGTCCACGAGATGCCAGTAGCAGCCTCCGGCTTCGAGGACACGCATCTCCTCGGCGCCGGGAGCGGGGGTACGGGCGATCCTGTACATGATCACCAGGGCGGCCATCCCGATCAGCAGATGGAGCAGGTGGATGCCCGTGAGGACGAAGTAGTACATGAAGAAGACGTTCACCGACGGCCCGTGCCCGGCCTGGATCTCGTGCGCGTACTCCAGGTACTTGTCGACCACGAAGCCCGCTCCGCAGAGCAGCGTGACGACGAACGACCACGCGCCCGACCGGGCGGCCCCCCGGCGCAGCGCGTGCAGGCCCAGCACGACGCACACCGATCCGGTGAGCAGCAGCAGGGTGTTGACCGTGCCGAACGTCAGGCTCAAGGCCTGGCGGCCCCGCTCGAACTCCTCCGGGCTGCGCGACCGCTCGTGGACGAACACGCAGAAGAGCACCGTGAAGACGACGAGGTCTCCGAAGATGAAGACCCAGATGCCGGTCTCCCCGGGTACCCGGCCGTCGCCCCGGGAGGGCCGCACGGGCCCCCTCGGAGCGACGCGTGCCACGAACGGATCGGCGAAGGAATCCGAAGTCCGCGTAGGGCCGGTCACGACACGCCGGCCGGCTCTCGTTCACCGGCTCCACGAGCCGGTTCCTGCTCGTGTACGAAGCCGTTCCTGACGTTCCGCATCGAGAGGTAACTGAAGTACAGGACCCACATGCCGAAGACGACGAACGGTATCCAGAGGCACACCACGCCGGTCCAGCCGAACGGCCCGTCCTTGAAGAACCAGACGGTGCCGCCCGGGATGAAGCAGACACCGGCCCAGATACTGAAGTAGCCCGTCCAGCGCGGGTAGACGGGGGCGTCGGTCCTGTCCAGCAGGATGTTCAGCCCGAGCGCGACGGCCCAGATGGTGAACGGCGGCCACGTGCCGAGCAGGATGATGTAGGCCGCGTCGTTGAACGCCTGGGTGATCTCGGGTGACACCTCGCCGGCCCGGAAGGCCGCCGTCGCCCAGAGGCCGCAGTTCACGACGATCTGCGCGGTGCCCGCGGCCATGCAGGTCAGCTGTACGTAGGTCAGCGCAGGGAAGAGTCCTTCCTTGCGCCGGGTCTGGACGGCCACGCACACACCCCACACGCCCATCAGCGCGTAGGCCATGGTGGAGAGGACGAGGCCGATACGGATGGGTGTCGCGTGGTCCTGGTAGTACCGCGCCACCTGCTCCGCGGAGTCGCCCGGATGGATGGCGGGCGGGAAGTAGCGCGCGAGCCACACGCTGCCTATCGCGAAGAGGACGACCATCGCGGGCCCGCACCACGCGATGAGGAGCTGGGAGTTACGGCTCATGCTCCGGAGGTCGGGTTCCGCCCGACCGGCGGGATTCGAGCCCTGGCCCGTGGTGGGAGCCACGACGGTATCGGGGGCGCTCATGGGTGCCCTCCTTCTCACTCGACCGATGGGGACGCGGGCGGGCCGGGTGCCGGTCGGCGCCTTCTGCGCGACGCGGGGAAACGTCCGCGGCCCGCCCCTCGTACTGTGCTGGCCGCCGGCCGCTCGTCGGCGGGGGCGGCACATCGAGCGATCCTCAGTCAACAAACAACTGATTGTTTGCGAAGGTAGCTCCGCCCCTGATGAGTGTCAACAGGACTGACACATCACCACCTTGCAACAAACAACCATTTGTTCTAGCGTGAGGATCCGTTGCGGGCCTGGGCCCGCGGGCCCGTCGTCGTAACGGGTCGACCAAGCGGAAGGAGCAGGCCGTGACTGCCGGTGGACAGCACGTCAGCACGCTTGAGGGAAGGACCGTCCTGATCACGGGGGCGGGCTCGGGAATCGGCCGGGCGACCGCGCGGCTCACCGCCGCGGCGGGGGCGTTCGTCGTCGCCACGGACGTCAAGGGCCACGACGAGACCGCGGCGGCCATCACCGATGCCGGTGGCGGGGCCGAGGCGCGCACGCTCGACATCACCGACGCCGGCGCGTGGCGGAGTGTGGTGAACGAGGTGCTGTCGTCGCACGGCCGGATCGACGGCCTGGCCAACATCGCCGGCATCGTGTCCAGCACGGACACCCTGCTGACGCAGACCGAGGAGGGGTGGGACCGGCTCATCGGCATCGATCTCAAGGGCCCGTGGCTGGGGATGCGGGCGGTCATCCAGCACATGCTGGCCGCCGGGTCCGGAAAAATCGTGAACACCGCGTCCACGGCGGGGCTCATCGGCATGCCCGACGTGCTGGCCTACTCGGCGGCCAAGGGTGGCGTCATCGCCATGTCCCGACAGGTCGCCGTGGAGTACGCGGCGCGGAACGTCCAGGTGAACGTGGTCGCTCCCGGGGTCATCCGTACCCCCATGCACGGTGATGTCACCCCCGAGCTCATGACCGCGGTGAAGGCGGCGACCCCGGCCGGCCGCATCGGCGAGCCGGAGGACATCGGGAACATGGTCGCCTACCTGCTCGGGCCGGCCGCCGACTTCGTCACGGGTCAGGTGTTCACCGTGGACGGGGGCTGGACCGCGCAGTAGGAGTACGGGAAGCCGTACGGCGCGCCCTGCGCCGAGGCGCCGCTCCACCGATCGGGGGGAGCGGCGCCGTCGTATCCGCCGAAGGCGCACCGGTCTGCCGAAGCCGCTCCGGCCGGCCGGTCAGCCGTCGAGCCCGATCGCCCGCTCGGGGCAGCCGCGCGCTCCGCGCCGGGCATCGGCCTCCTGCTCCGGCGCGATCTCGACGGTGTCGTCGCGGCGCAGGTTGTAGCCCTCGTCATCGGGGACGTAGACGTCAGGTGCCAGGGTGTAGCAGCGGCCGTGGCCCGTGCACAGCGAGCCGTCGACGGTGTACTTCATCGGCCCGCGCCTCCCGCCCGCCGGCCGGGGAACACCAGGTGCAGCGATGTCATCGTGCGCAACACACCGGTCTCGTACTCCTGGGTGGTGCCTTCCTTGACGGAGAAGTCCGGGATCCGGCGCAGGAACTCCTCGAGGACGACCCGCAGTTCGAGGCGGGCCAGGTGCGAGCCGATGCACCGGTGCGGACCGACACCGAAGGAGGTGTGCAGGATGTCCTCGCGGCCGATGTCGAGTTCGGCGGGGTTGTCGAGCGCCTTCGGATCACGTGAGGCCGAGGCGTAGTTGAGCAGGACGTAATCGCCCTCCTTGAACCGGTGCCCGCCGATCTCGGTCTCCTTGGTGACCGTGCGGCCGAGGGCGACCACCGGCGGGTAGTAACGGGCGAACTCCTCCACCGCGTTCGGGATCAGGCCCGGGTCCCGGACCAGCCTCTCGCGGTCTTCCGGATGGGTGGCCAGATGCAGCATCGCGCCGGCCATGACGAAGGTCGTGGTGGCGATGCCGCCGAAGGTCAGGTCGGTGATGACGCTGACCCGGTCCTCCCACGGACACGGCTCGCCGTCACGCTCGACCCCCGCGGCGATCACATCGACGAGATCGCCGCGCGAGGGCTCGTCCCGCCGCCGGGCGAGGAATTCGCCGAGGTAGCCCAGGGCCCGCCCGAAGGCCGCCGCACGCTTGTCGACGGGACCGTAGATGCCGGTTTCCATTGCCTCGACCAGCATCGGCAGATCCTCCACCGGGACGCCGATCAGGTTCTTGAAGAAGGCGCGCCCGGGCAGTTCGGAGGCGAAGTCGCTGATGAACTCGCACTCGCCCCGGTCGACGAAGGAGTCGATGAGGTCGTTGGCGTCGGCCCGGATCTGTTCGTCGAAGCCCTTCACGGCGTTCGGGGAGAAGTACGGGCTCAGGACCCGGCGCCAGTTGTCGTGGTACGGCGGGTCGGACTCCTCCGGGTAGAGATAGGGCAGGCCCTCGGGGCGGTTGGGCTGGAAGCCCTTGGCGCTGCTGAACGTCTGCCAGTCCTGCCCGGCCCTGCGGACGTCCTCGTACCGGTTGATCAGCGCATAGCCGTTCCCGACCTTGCTGTGCGCGACCGGGCACCGCGCGACCAGGGTGTCGAGCACGTCGTAGAAGTTCTCGTTGAATGCCGGATCGTCGATGTCGAAGTCCTTCTCGATGTCTCGTCCGAACCGCTCGGTATCCACGTGAGGTCCTCCACCGGAATCTACGGTGCGTCCACCTTCATGACACACAAACAAACAGTCGTTTGCAAGCTAGGACGCGTCTCATGCACTGTCAACCGCCTTGACAGGCACAGCCTTCGGCCAGGGCCGCGATGGCGGCTGAGGTCGTGTCCGCGACGGCCCTCCCGCGCTCCGCCGACGGTCCGGTGTCCACAGCACCGTCCGGGAGATCCCGACCTCCACGACGTCGACCTCGGGCAGCTCCAGCAGTACGTCGGTGATGAAGCGCCGCATTCCGGTGAAGTGGACGCACGACGTGTCCGTGAGCACCAGGGTGATCCGGACCCGCCCCGCCGCGTACCGGATCTCTTCGACCAGCCCCATCTCGCAGATGTCCAGGGGGTCCCGCATCAGCAGGGCGCACGGTTCGGGAACCTTCCGCAGCTGGCCACGGATCCGGTCCTCCAGGGAGACGGCCGCGCCACCGCCGTCGGCCGTCATCCGCGCACCCGCGTCGCGCGGCCGGCCCGCAGATATCCCCAGGGTGGCCCGCCACCGTCGCGGGAGCGGGCCCGCGCGAACGCGTCGCCGGCGGTGCGCCGGACCACCTCGGCCGCGTCCAGCCCGTGCACCCGCAGCGCGGTGCCACCGAGGATCAGCTCCCTGTCCCGCGCGGTGATCTGCCGGAAGCCGTACTCGTCGAGCGTCTCGCGCGGGAAGCGGTAGTCGCGGAACGCGGCGAGCAGCGGCGCGGGATGGCTGAGGTTCGAGCCGCTTCCGTACATCAGTTGGCCGGCGCCGCAGGCCTGCAACAGCGTGCCCAGGATCTTGGCGAAGACGCGCGGCCGGACGACGGCGTAGGCGAACACCGACTCCAGCGTGGCGTACAGGTTACGGTGCCGGCCCAGCAGGGCCGCGGTGTGCTCAAGGAACGCCGCTCCCGCGTGCACGACATGGAAGTTCAGCTCGGGAAAGCGTTCCAGCGGCGCGCTCAGGTCGTCGATACCGAAGGCGCTGCGCGGCGCGGGCGGCAGCCACAGCGCCTTGTGCACGGCGACATTGCGGATGCCGAGATCGCGGGCGGCCTCCAGCAGCGGGGTGGCGAAGTCGGCGCCGTCCAGGCGCCACCCCTCCCCCGTGCCACCGTAGAAGAACGCGGGGTAGAGCTTCAGCCCGTCCACCCCGAACTCGGTCACCTGCCATTCGAGTTGGGCGATCGCCGCATCGGTGACCGGGGTGTCGACCGTCGCGTAGAGCAGAAAGCGGTCCGGGTGGCGGGACCTGAACGCGGCGGCGCGCCGGGGGTCGGTGACGTAGTCACGGGCGAATCCGAGGTTGGGCAGGGCGTGAATGACCGCCAGGTCCACGGGGCTCTCCACGAACAGCGAGCCGGCGATCGCCTCGAACGGGAAGTCGGAGAAGAACTCGTCGCGGTCGAGCCGGTAGCCCCGGAGCTCCCGCGCGTCCCCGGTCGCCAGGAGATGGGCGGCGTAGACCGATTCCAACTGCTCTGCGGCATCTGGATTCCGGTTCTCGGACGAGAGGTTGTACGGGTGGACCACAGCGTCCACCACCACGATGTCACCGATCATGCGCACCTCCAGCGGTATACCAAACGAGTGTTTGTTCACGGGGACCCGATGTCAAGCGAACGGCCCACCGCCTCCACCATCCGTAAAACAAACAGTCGTTTGTTATCGTCGACTTGAGGGAATTCTCCCCGACGCCCACCGCAATGGCTCTGCCGGTACCGGGTCTCCCAGAGAGGTGACGAACATGAGCGAGTCGTCGTCGACAGCGCATGCCGCGACCACGGCGGCCGGGACACTCTGGGCGGCCGCCCAGGTCCACCCCGACCGGATCTGTGTCACCGAAGTGGACCGCCCGGACGGCGTGCTCAGCTATGCCGGGCTACGGGACAGGGTCGCCGCGACGGCGGGCGGTCTGCGCGCCCTGGGGGCCGGGCCGGGCGACCGGCTGGCCCTGCTGCTGCCCAACTGCGTCGAGTACGTGGAGACCTTTCTCGGCGCACTGGCCGCCGGGCTGGTCGTGGTCCCGTTGAACATCCGGCTGCTGCGCACGGACTACGCACACATGCTGTCCGACTCGGGCAGCAGGGTGCTGGTCACCACCGGGGCGTTCCTCGACCGCCTGCCGGAAGCGAAGGGCCTGCCCGGCCTGACGGTCGTCCGGACGGACACCGTCGGCCCCGGCTCGCTGCGGGCGCTGCGCTCCACCGGCGAGCCGGCCGCCGAACCCGTCGCCGCCCACGGGCACGACGCGGCCTCCCTGATGTACACCTCCGGCACCACCGGGCTGCCCAAGGCGGTCGTCCTGACGCACCACGCGTGGCGGAGCGTGGCCGAAACCGCCCTGCGCGTCCTGGACTTCGGCCCGGACGAGGTGATCCTGCACGCCGCCCCGCTCACCCACGGCTCGGGGTTCCTGCTGCTGCCCACCCTGATGACCGGCGGGCACAGCCTGCTGGCCGGCTCGTACGACGCCACGCGCACCGCCACGCTCTTCGACGAAGCGGGCGTCACGGGGCTCTTCATGGTTCCGTCGATGATCAGGATGCTGCTGGACGCGCTGCCCGCCGGATACACCCCACCACCGGCCCTGCGGCGCGTCTACTACGCCGGGTCGCCCATCGACCCGGAGACCCTGCGCGAGGCGGCCGATGTCCTCGACGGGCGACTGGTGCAGTCGTTCGCGCAGATGGAGTCACCGATGTTCTTCACCGTCCTGGATCAGGCGGACCATCGCCGGGCGGCACGCGATCCGCGGCTGCCACTGGTCCGCTCCGCGGGGCGCGTACTGCCCGGCGTCACGCTCGTGGTCGTGGACGGGACGGGCGCGCCCCTCCCCCCGGGCCGGGCCGGGGAGATCCTCGCCCGGGCCCCGCAGACCATGGCCGGCTACTGGAACCGCCCCGGCGAATCCGCGGCGGCGCTCGCGGACGGCTGGCTGCACACCGGAGACATCGGCTTCCTCGACGAGCGGGGGTACCTCTTCCTCGTCGACCGCAAGAAGGACATGATCGTCACCGGCGGGTCGAATGTGTACGCCCGCGAGGTCGAGGAGGTCCTGCTCAGGCTGGCAGGGGTGCGTGACGCTGCCGTGGTGGGGCTGCCCCACCGGATCTGGGGCGAGGCGGTCACCGCCGTACTCGTACCGGAGCCGGACCGGACCCCGCCCGCCGACGAGGAGATCGTGGCCGGCTGCCGGGCCTCGCTGGCCGGGTACCGCGTGCCCAAACAGGTCGTCTGGGTGGACGAACTGCCGCGTAACGCCTACGGGAAAGTCCTCAAACGGGAGTTGCGCGAACGGCTGTCGGCCGAGCACCTGTACCGCGTTGACAGTGCGGGGAACCCGTGACTACCGTACAAACAAATGATTGTTTGCTTAGCTCTTCAGCTACGAGCCACCCACCACGATGGAGAGTGTGGACACCGTGACGCAGACATCGCCGAAGACCGGCCTCACGGCAGCGGAGCAGCAGTACCCCCTCCCCCCGAGCCGATGGGACGCGTCCGTCTACACCGACCCGGACCGCTACCGCTCCGAACTCACCGCGGTCTTCCATCACTCCTGGTTCCCGGTCCATCCGTCCAGGGACCTGCCGCGCGCGCGTGACTTCCTCACCTGGGACCGGATCGGGCAGTCGATCGTGATCACCCGGCTAGACGACGGTTCGGTACGTGCCTGGCACAACGTGTGCCAGCACCGCGGGGCCCGGCTGGTCAACGGCTCGGGCAACTGCGGCCGGGCCCGGTTCACCTGCCCCTGGCACGGCTTCGTGTACGACCTGGAGGGCATGGTCGGCGCGGTGCCGCTGCGCGAGAGCTTCGACGAGGAAGCGCTGCGCGGGCTGCGCGCCCCCGCCGTTCAGGTGACGGAGTGGGCCGGGTGGATCTGGCTGGCGCTCTCCGACGACGTGCCGCCGCTCCTCGACCACCTCGGCGCCATCGGCACCGAGCTCGCGGGGTACGGCCTGGAGGGCTTCACCACGCGCTTCCGTACGTCGGTCCGCCTGAAGGTGAACTGGAAGATCGCCGTCGACGGCTTCAACGAGACCTGGCACGTGCCCTTCACCCACCCCCACACCCTCGCCGGACTGGTGATGTGGCGGGACGCCGTGCTGCGGATCAGCTCACCGCATTCGTGGATGACGCTCCCGATCCGCGGGTACACCGAGCGGGCGAAGGCGACGGACGACCACCGCGCCTCCCACCTGTGCCACTACCTGGTCTTCCCTAATACCATCTTCAGCTGCTTCCCCACCCACCTCCAGATGTGGAGTGCCTGGCCAGTGTCGGTGGACGAGACGGAGCTGTGCGCGTACGAGGTCGTCGGACCGCCGCCCGCGGGGAAGACGGCGGAGCAGTGGGACCGGCACAACCGGCGGGACTGGCAGCAGTTCCTCGACGTCCTCAACGAGGACGCCGAGGTGATCAACGACATCTCGACGGTGATCGGGTCGCTCGGCTTCCGAGGCAGCATGTTCAACACCGCCGAGAGTCGGCTGACCGCGTTCCACCGTGAGATCGCCCGGCGGATCGGCGAGGAGGAGCCCGCGTGATCGGCATCAGGGTCGACCGCGAACGGTGCCAGGGGTACGGCAACTGCGTCATGGCCCTGGCCGGCGCGTTCGACATCGACGACGAGGGACTCGTCGTGCTGAAGCGCGCGACGGTGGGCGACGGTGAGACGGGGGCGCTGCGACGGGCCGCCTACGACTGCCCCACCGAGGCGATCTCGTTCCACGCCGCCGACGACGCCGGCCCGGAGGCCGAGGCCGGAGCCGAGACCGAGACTGGCTCCGGCTCCGGCGATCGTGTCTGAGCGCTGTCCTCACCCGTCGTCGCGCAGGCACGCCACGTAGTCGCGCCAGACGACCCGCCCGGCCAGCACGTCCCGCAGCCCGTAGTCCTGGGCAGGAACGTCCCACCGGGTGGTGGTCGAGGTGAACTGCAGCAGGGTGCCGAAGGTCGCTCGCGGCGGCAGGAACGTCTCGCTCCAGCGCGGCGAGGCGGTGTCGGTCCCCGTGGGCACGTAACCGCTCGCCGCCAGCGCCTCGACCGTCTGCGGTACGTCGTCCACGAACAGGGTCAGATGGTGGAAACCCGGCCCCCGGCCGTCCAGGAAGGCGGCGACCGCGGCGTCGGCGCGCAGCGGCTGCAGCAGCTCGATCTTGAACTGGCCGAGGGCCAGGTGCAGGAGCCGGATCCCGCGTTCGTCGTTGTCCCCGCCGGACAGGAACCGGCCGCCGAGCAGATCGACGAAGAGCGGTACGGCCTCGGCCACGGACGGTACCGCGATCCCGATGTGGTCGACCGTCCGCACCCGGTCGGCCACCGACACCGTGCGCGTGTCCGCAGGGGTCACAGGCCCATCTCCTTGGCGATGATGCCTCGTTGGATCTCACTGGTGCCGCCGCCGACCATGGCGTGCTTGGCCTCGCGGAAGTAGCGCTCCATGTCGTACTCGGGCAACTGGGCGTAACCGCCCAGGGCCTGCATGCCGTTGAACGACGTCTTGAAGGCCACGTCCGCGGCGAACACCTTCGCCATGGAGACCTCCTTGACCGCCCGTTCGCCGCGGGCCATCTTCGTGGCGGCGCTGTAGACCAGCAGACGGGCCGCCTCGATCTCGCACTCGTTCTCCGCCATCCGGTGCTTGAGCACCTGGAACGACGACAGCGGGCGGCCGAACTGGGTGCGCCCGGAGGTGTACGTGACCGTGTCGTCGAGCGCGGTGCGGGCGTTGCCCACGTAGCTGGCGGCCAGCGCGAGGCGCTCGTACTCCAGGTGCTCACCGATGTACGTCCAGCCGCCGCCGACCTCGCCGAGGAGGTTCTCGCGCGGCACCCGTACGTCGGTCAGGAAGATCTCGGTGGTGCCGAGGCTCCGGCGGACGATGGTGTTGAGCTTGCGGATGTCCACGCCGGGCTCGTTGTTGGGTACGAGGATCAGGCTCAGCCCTTTGTGCCGGTCGGGTCCCGTCCTGGCCAGCACCGTGATCACGGTGCCGGGTACATGGGCGCCCGAGCAGAACACCTTGTTACCGTTGAGGACGAAGTGGTCGCCGTCGGCCACCGCACTGGTCCGCAGACCGGCCGCGTCCGAGCCGGCGCCCGGTTCGGTGATGGAGACACTGAACTTGATGTCGCCGCGGAGGAATCCGCCGAGGTAGCGCTCGCGCTGCTCGGCGGTGCCGTGGTTGGCGATGTTGGTGGCGGTGAACATCGAGGTCATCACGGCGGCGGCGAAGTCGAGGCTGTACGTGGCGATCGCCTCGCAGAAGATCGCGTACATCACCGGGTCCGCCTCCAGGCCGCCGTACTCCTCGGGGATCAGCAGCCCAAGCCAGCCCCGGTCGGCGAACTTCCGGTACGCCTCTTCGGGAAACTCCCGCGACTCGTCGTGCTTGCGGGTGTACTCGCGGCCCACTTCCCGCTCCATGAAGGTGTGCAGGGTGTCGCTCCACAGTCGCTGCTCGTCGGTGAACCGGAAATCCATGCCAGGCCCTTCGCCGTAGGATCGTCAGTCCCGCTTTTCGTCCGTCCCTTTGCAGCACGGTTGTTGACCACCGTAGTGGCCGCTGCTAGTACTAACAAGTGTTTGTTTTTCCCTGACGCCCGAGTGCGGCCGATTCCTGGGGAGGGGACCATTGAGTCTCGAACGCACCTATCGCGGACTGCGCGTGGTGGATCTCAGCGAGAACATCGCCGGCCCGCTGGCCTGCATGATTCTCGCCGACCTCGGCGCGGACGTGGTGAAGGTCGAACCACCGGGAACCGGCGAGGCCACCCGCCGGCTACCGCCCCACTGGGGCACCGACAGCACGGTGTTCCTGGCACTCAACCGCAACAAGCGCAGCGCCGCCGTCGACCTCCGCGTCCCGGCCGGCCGGGACGCGGTGCTGCGGATCGCCCGGGGTGCCGATGTCGTCGTACAGTCCTTCCGGCCGGGTGTGGCCGACCGGCTCGGCCTGGGCTTCGACGATCTGCGGCGGGCCGCCCCGCGCGTGGTGTACTGCTCGGTGAGCGCGTTCGGCGAGGGTGCGCTCGGCCGTGAACTGGCCGGCTACGACGCCCTGATACAAGCGTTCACCGGAATCATGGAGATGACCGGCGACCCCGACGGGCGACCGGCACGGGCCGCGCCCTCGGTGGTGGACATGTCCACCGGCATGTGGGCGGCCGTCGCCGTCATGGCGGCACTGGCCCGGCGCCCCGACGAGCCCGGTGCACAGCGGCTGGAGGCCGGCCTCGTCGACAGCGGCTTCTTCCTGATGGCCCATCAGATCATGGGTTATCTGGGCACCGGGACGTTCCCACCGCGGCTCGGCTCCGCGGCCCCCAGTACCGCTCCGTACGAGGCGTTCCGGACCGCCGACGGATCGATCATGATCGCGGCGGCCACGGACCGGCTGTTCGCCCGGCTGTGTAGGGCGCTGGACCTGCCAGGACTGGCGACGGACCCCCGATTCCGCCGCGTGGCCGACCGGGTGGCACGGCGCGCGGAACTGGCCGAACCGATCGAGGAGCGACTGCGCGGCGCACCGTCAGGATACTGGCTGGACCGCATCGCCGCGGCGGGCGTACCGGCCGCGGCTGTCCACACACTGGCCGAGGCCCTGGAGCACCCCGTGACCGTGGAGCGCGGCATCGTGCGCGACGCGGCGCGGGGGCGTGTCCACGGTCTGAAGCAGCTGCGGCTGCCGATCGACACCGGCGCCGACTGCGCGATGCGCCAGCCACCCGCTCCGGGCGAGCACACCGAGGAGATCCTCTCCGAAGCCGGGTTCTCCCCTGAGGAGATCGACCGGCTTCGTCCGTCAACGGCGATGGAAGGGACGGCACCACCTCAATGACGACACTCCCCCCTCCACAGGAACGGCGTGCCGCCCTGGAGGCGCGGCACCCGGTGTGGACACCACGCACCACCGCCCAGCAACTCGACGCGGCGGCCGCGGAGTTCGCCGGGCGCCCGTTGATCCTGGCCGATGATCACATCCACACCTACACCGAGGTACGGCGGCGCTCCATCCGACTGGCCGCCGGGCTGATGGCGCTGGGAGTGCGGGCGGGCGACCACGTCGCCGTCGACCTGGCCAACTTTCCGGACATCATCGCCCTCAAGTACGCGGTCGCCCGGGTCGGCGCGGTCTCCGTGTCCGTCAACTTCCTGCTGCGGCACGAGGAACTGCGGTACGTCCTGCGCCAGTCCGACGCCGTCCTGCTGATCACCATGGACGCGTTCCGGAAGCTCGACTACCTCGACGCACTCGACCGGATCGCGCCCGGCTGGGAGGAGCACGCGGGCGCCGCCGTGCTCCCCCGGCTCCGTGAGGTCGTCGTACGGGGGACGGACGGGCCGCCCGCCCGGGGCCGGTCCCTGGAGGAACTCGTACGGCTCGGGGCGGCGATCGGCGACGCGGAGGTCCTGGAACGCACGGCCGCCGCCGACCCGTTCGCCGCCTCGGACCTGCTGTACACGTCGGGCACCACCGGCATGTCGAAAGGGGTGCTGCTCCAGCACGACGCGGTGCTGCGCACGGCGTACGCGAGCGCCTACACCCGCGCGTTCCAGGACGGGCGGCGCATCCTGACCGCGCTGCCGATCCACCACGTCTTCGGGTACGTGGAGGCGACACTCCCCGTGCTGTTCGTGGGCGGAGCCGTCTGTCCGCACACGGTGTTCAGCGCCGAAGGGACACTGCGGGCGATCGGCAGGCACCGTATCGACGAGCTCATCTGCGTACCGGCCATGACCGGTGTGGTGCTCTCCGAGGCGAGGTCCGGACCGTACGACCTGTCGTCGCTGACGACGATGTTCTCCTCCGGCGCCGCCCACCCGCCCGGCATGTGGGCACAGATGGCGGAGGTGCTGGACGTGGCGGAGATCTTCACCGCGTACGGGCAGACCGAGACCACCGCTTCCACCTTGTGCACCCGGCCCGGCGACCCGGTCGAACGGCTGAGGACGACGAACGGGTGCCCCAAGCCCGCCGGGGTCGCCGGCGATCCCGGGCTGGGCGGTGTGCTCGCCGCGTACCGGGCCGTCGACCCGGCGACCGGCGAGGAGGTGGCGACGGGCGAGGTCGGCGAACTGGTGGTGAAGGGCCCGGCGGTGACCTCCGGCTACTACAACAAGCCCGAGGAGACGGCCGCCGCGCTGGACGCCGGCGGCTGGCTGCGCACCGGAGACCTCGGGCGCTTCGACGAGCAGGGCTATCTGACGCTCACCGGGAGGCGCAAGGAGTCGTACCGCTGCGGCTCCGAACTGGTCATGCCCGGCGAGGTCGAGGCGGTGCTGCGGGAGCATCCGGGGGTGCGGGCGGCGTATGTCGTCGGCGTCCCGCACGAGCGGATGGGCGAGGTCGGCTGCGCGTGGATCGTGCCCGAGGGGAGCGGAGCGCCACCCGACCCGGACGAGCTGGTCGGGTACTGCGCCGGGCGGCTGGCCAGGTTCAAGGTGCCCGCCGTCGTGCGGTTCGTCGAGGAATCGGAGGTGCCGGTCACGGTGACCGGGCGGGTGCGGAAGTACCGGCTCGCGGAATGGGCGACGGCCGACGGCGGCGGCATGGCGACTCCGGCCTCCGCAACGGCGGACGGCACCGCGGTGACCGACGGCGTCGCAGAGCCCGACGGCAGTGCGGTGAGGCACGCCGCGGCAGTGTCCGACGGCGCCACGTCGCCCGCCGACAGCGCGGCGGCCCCGACGTGAGCGCCGGGCGACGCGGCACCGTCATCGCCGGTGCGGGACTCGCCGGGGTCCGCACCGCGCAGACGCTGCGCGATCTCGGCTACGAAGGACGCATCCGGCTGTTCTCCGAGGAGAGTGAACTCCCCTACGACCGACCGCCGTTGTCCAAGGCCTACCTGACGGGCCGACGGGGTGGGGAAGCGATCCGGTTCGAGGACCGGCTCGATGCCTATACGGCGCGGGGCATCGAGCTGGTCCTCGGGAAGCGGGTCGTCGCGGCCGATCTCGCCGCCGGAACCGTGGGGCTCGCCGACGGCTCGGAAGCCAGCTTCGACCAGCTGGTGGTGGCGACAGGTTCCCGGCCGCGGGAGCTGGCTGCGCTGCCCCCGTCGCCCACCGTGCACTATCTGCGGACGGCGGCCGACTCCCGGCGGCTGGCCGGGGCGCTCACGGCGGGGCGCCGGGTCGTACTGGTCGGAGGAGGCTTCATCGGGCTGGAAGTGGCCTGTGCGGCCCGCGCGCTGGGCTGTGAGGTGACCGTCGTCGAGGCCGTCGCACTGCCGCTCGCCACAGCCGTCGGTGAGGAACCGGCCCGTCGGCTGGTGTCCTGGCACACCGCACGCGGGATCTCGTTCCGCTGCGGGGTGACGGTCCGGAGCGCCTCCGCCGCGGCCGGTGCGCGGATTCTGCGGCTCGACGACGGTTCGCAGGTCACCGCCGATGTCGTGGTCGTCGGCGTCGGTGTGGTCCGTGACACCGGCTGGCTCTCCGCGGCCGGACTCGGCATACATCACGGACTCGTCTGCGACCACGACGGACGCGCCTCGGACCCGGCCGTGCTCGGCGTGGGTGACGTGGTGTGCCGCCACAACGACACCAGGAGCGACGGGACCGGACGGAGCGGAGAGACCGGCGGGAGCGGGGTGTGCCGGCCGATCGGCCACTGGACCGCCGCCGCGGACAGTGCGGTACGCGTGGCCGGGACCATCACCGGCGGTGCTCCTGCCCCGGTCCAGGACGACGGCTTCTTCTGGTCGGACCAGGGCGACCTGCGGCTCCAGTTCGCCGGGTACTCCGGCCCCGGCTCGGAGGCCGCGGTGATCTCGGGCGCACTGGACGCGGACGCCTTCGTCGTGCACTACACCGACCGCGGGCGGCTGACCGGTGTGTTCGCCGCGAACAGCCCGCGCGAGTTCCTGCGCGGCCGGACGGCGCTGCGTTCGGCGAGCGGCGCGGGCCTGGCCCGTACGGCGGAAGGGAGCGGCACATGACCACGGACTCACGGGTGCTGGGCGACATCGATCAGCGGGAGGTCACCGACCTGTACGCGCGCTGTGCGTACGCGTACGACGAGGCGCGGCCCGAAGCGTTCGCCGCGCTGTACACCGAGGACGGCGCGTTCGAGGTGGCGGGCGCCGAGCCGGTGCGGGGAGCGGCGGCGCTGGCGGACCTGGTCCGCGGGGCCGCGGAACGCTCGCCCGGCACGCGGCACCTGGTCTCCAACGTCCTGGTGCGGGGCACCGGGGACGGAGCGAGCGGCACCGCGTACGTCGTCGCACTGCGGGTCGCGCCGCCCGCGGTCCGCCTGATCACCATCGGCCGGTACGACGACGAGTTCGCGCGCACCACGGACGGCTGGCGGATCCGGCGGCGCCGGTTCACACCGTTCGTCCGGCCCGGCGCCGTACAAGCAACTGATTGTTCAGGAGGGTGACCATGTCCATCGGCCCACTGTTCGACGAGTACTCCGAACGGTACGAGCACATCCGCCTCGAACGGGACGACGACGGCGTTCTGCAGGTCACCCTGCACACCGGCGGCGACAGCCTGATCTGGACCTCGCAGGCACACGACGAACTCGCCTACTGCTTCACCGACATATCCTGCGACCCCGGCAACAAAGCCGTCGTACTGACCGGCGCCGGGTCGGCCTTCTGCGCCGAAATCGACTTCAGCAGCTTCCAGTTGGGGACACCCGGCGACTGGTCCCATGTCATGTTCGAGGGCAAGCGGCTGCTCACCAACCTGATGAACATCGAGGTGCCGGTGGTCGCGGCGATCAACGGACCGGCTCTCGTCCACCCCGAGATCCCGGTGCTGAGCGACATCGTCCTCGCGTCGGAGACCACCGTGTTCAAGGACGGCCCCCACTTCCCGTCCGGAATCGTCCCCGGCGACGGCGCCCATGTGGTCTGGACCCACGTGCTGGGCCCGGCCCGGGGCCGTTACTTCCTGCTGACCGGGCAGGAGATCGGTGCCCGCCAGGCCCTGGACCACGGCGTGGTCAACGAGGTTCTGCCGCCCGGGAAGGTGCTGCCCCGGGCCAGGGAACTGGCCGCGGGGATCGCCGCCGGTCCGGCGCTCGCCCGCCGGTTCTCCCGGGTCGTACTCACCCATGAGATCAAACGGCTGCTGCACGAGCAGCTCGGACTCGGCCTGGCCCACGAGGCGCTCGCCGCCCTCGACCGGTGAACGCGGTGAGCGGCCGGTCCGCGAGCGGCCGGCCTGCGGGCGAACCGCCTGCGGGCGGCGCGTTCAACCGGACGCGGCAGTACTTCGAGGACTTCGCGGTCGGTGACACGGTGCTCTCGCCCGGGCGCACGGTCGACATCACGGACATCTCCGCGTTCGCCGGACTCACCGGGGACCACTACCCGTTGCACGTCAACGAGGAGTACGGCCGGGGCACCAGATTCGGCGGCCGCATCGCCCACGGACCGCTGACCTTCGCCCTGGCCGTCGGGCAGATCGCGCTGACCGGCTTCCTCGGCGACGCCGTCGTCGCGTTCCTCGAATGCCAGGGGCTGCGCGCGCTGGCCCCCGTGCGCCCGGGTGACACCATCCGGGCGCGGGCCGAGGTGGCGGCCACCGAGCCCGGCAGCAGGCCGACGCACGGGACGCTCCGCCTCGACTACACCGTCCTCAACCAGAAGGACGAGGACGTCATGACGTTCCGCATGGTGCTGCTCGCCCGGCGGCGGTCATAGCGGTGCCCCACTCGCCACCACGGCCCACGCACAGCATCCCCCCCGAGGAGGAGAACCCACAGTGCCTGCCCCCGTACCCCCCGCATCCCTGGCTCCCGCGTTCCCGCCGTCCCCGGACGAGGCCGCGTTCGTCGGCATCGGCGAACTGCCGTCGGGGCGCTACCCCGACCGGTCCTTCATGGGCGGCCTCGTCGAGGTCGCGCTCGCCGCCGTACGCGACGCCGGTCTGGCCCTGTCCGACATCGACACCCTGCTGCTCATCCCCTGTCTGCACTCCCCCGCCGACCAGGCCGACCTGATCTTCTCGCGGGTGGTCGAGGAACTCGGCCTGGGCGGGCGGGTCAAGAGCAGTGTGATGCTGCACTCCGGCGGCTCGACCAGCGACAACACGGTACGCACCGCCGCCTCGCTGATCGCCGCGGGATACGCGCGCAACGTACTGGTCCTCCAGGCCGAGAAGTGGGGCTCGGCACCGGTCGGCGAAATGATCGACATGCTGACCGCCAACGGCATCCCCCGCGAATGGGAGAAGGCGACGGGGCTGTCCTTCAACGCCGTGGGCGCGCTCATCGCCCGCCGTTACATGGCGGTGAGCGGATCGACACCCCGGGACATGGCCTCGGTCTGTGTCGCCCTGCGCGCGTGGGCGCGGCTCAATCCGAACGCCATGTACCGGGACCGGGAACTCACCGTCGACCAGGTGCTCGGCTCACGGCTGGTCTCCGACCCGCTGCACGCCTTCGAGTGCCCGATGATGGCCGACGGCGCGGTCGGACTCGTCCTCACGAGTGCCGCGCGGGCGCGCGCCGGCGGAGAACCATGGGTACGGGTCGCCGGATCGGGTGGGTGCGTGTCGCACTACAGCATCGGCCAGGAGGAGGACCTCGCGGTGCTCGGCTGGCCGACCGCGGCGGCCCAGGCGTACGAGCAGGCGGGGTGGGGGCCCGAGGACGCCGATGTCGCCGAGGTGTACGACTCCTACGCGGGCGTGCTGACCGTCGCGCTGGAGGGACTCGGTCTGGCCCCCGCCGGCGAGGCCGCCCGGATGTTCGCCGCCGGCGCGTTCTCGCCCGGCGGCCGGCTGCCCGTCAACACCAACGGAGGCCTGCTGTCCGCCGGGCACACCGGGGTGGGAGGCGGAACGGCGCTGCTCGCGGAGGGCGTACGGCAGTTGCTCGGCAGGGCCGGGCCGGAGCGGCAGGTCGAAGGGGCGCGGCGCGCGGTGTGCGGTGGTTCCGGCGGGACCTACATGGACAGTCAGGTACTTCTCCTGGAACGGGTGACACGATGAGCGGACCGGCGGACGGACCGGACGGGGGCCCGGAAGCGGGCCCGGGAATGGGACCGATGGGACCGGAAGTGGGCCCCGGAATGGCGGCGATCACCGAGCCCTACTACGAGGGCCTCGTCCGCGGTGAGCTGATGCTCCAGCACTGCAAGGGGTGCGACCGGGCCATCATGTACCCGCGCCACCTCTGCCCCTTCTGCCATGCGGGCGACCTGGACTGGGTGGTGTCGCACGGCCGGGGTGTGCTGCACAGCTTCACCGTCCAACGACTCGGCGAACCCACCGGGTTCGCCGAGGACACCCCGTACGCGCTCGGCGTGGTCAAGCTGTCGGAGGGCGTCCAGTTGCTCGGCCGGCTGTGGCCCGGCGCGGACGGCGGCTGGGACGCGTACACGTGCGACGCGCCGGTCGAGTTCCGTCCGGCAGCCGCACACGAGGCCAGGCGCCGCCCGGTGGCCTGGTTCGGGCCGGTCCTGCGATGAACGGCAGCTGCACAGAGAGGAGTTGGGCATCATGAACGAGGTTCTGATCGCCGGCGTCGGCATGACCCGCTTCGGCAAGGATCTCCGGCGCGGCGAGCGGACGATGGTGGCCGCGGTCACCGACCAGGCGCTCGCCGACGCGGGGATCCCGGCATCCGGCGTCCAGCGCGTCTTCGCCGCCAACGCGGCGGCCGGACTGGTCTCGGGACAGGAGATGATCCGCGGCCAGGTCGCGCTGCGGGACACCGCCCTGGCCGGGGTGCCGCTGGTCAACGTGGAGAACGCGTGCGCCTCCGGCAGTTCGGCGGTGAACCTGGCGTACGAGGTCATACTGGCCGGACGGTGCGATGTGGCCGTGGTCGTCGGCGTCGAGAAGATGTCCCACGAGGACAAGGCGCGCACGTTCGACGCGCTGCGCGGCGCCACCGATGTCACCACCACCGGACCGCGCGGCGACAGCGGCGCGCCGCCGAAGAACTCGGTGTTCGTCGAGATGTACGCGCACGAGGCCAAGCGCTATCTCGACACCTACGACGCCACCATCGAGGATTTCGCCGCCGTGGCCGTCAAGAACCGGCGCCACGCATCGCTCAATCCGCTGGCACAGTACCGGCAGCCGCAGACCCTGGAGGAGGTGCTGGCCGCACGGACGGTGGTCGATCCGCTGACCCTGCCGATGTGCTCGCCCACCACCGACGGGGCCGCCGCCGTGGTCCTGTGCTCCGCGTCGTACGCGCGTCGGCATGCCACGGGCCGCTGCGCGATCCGCGCGACCCGGACGGCCGCCGGGAACGGCGAGGACTCCCGGCCGGTCGCCGCCGCGGCCCTGGCGGCCTTCGAGGACGCCGCACTCGGCCCCGGGGACCTGCATCTGCTGGAACTGCACGACGCCGCCGCACCGGCGGAGGTGCTGCAGTACGAGGAGATCGGCCTGTGTCCGCCCGGTGAGGGACATGTGCTGGTCAGGAACGGTGTCACGGCCCTGGGCGGCCGGATACCTGTCAATACGGACGGCGGGCTGATGAGCCGGGGGCATCCGATCGGTGCCACGGGATGCGCGCAACTCGTCGAGCTGTACGACCAGTTGCTCGGCCGGGCCGGGGGGCGGCAGGTCGAGGGGGCGCGGGTCGGCATGGCGGTCAACGCGGGAGGCTGGCTGGCGGGCACGTATGCCGCCGCGGTCGCCACGATTCTAGTGAAGGCCGGGTAGCGGATGTCCTCCTCTGCCGGTCCCACCGATGTCGTCGAGCGCGACACCCTCTTCCACGCGCGCGTCGCGGACGGTGTCGTCCTGATCACCCTCAACCGTCCCGACCACGGCAACGGAGTGGTCCCGGAACTCGCCCGTGACCTGCTCGCGGCCCTCACCGAGCTGGAGTCCGACCGGTCCGTGCGCTGCCTGGTCCTCACCGGCGCCGGGCGGCAGTTCTCGGCCGGCGCGGACCTCCACGCCATGCGCCGTTACCTCGACGAACGTCTCGCCGTCGAGCAGGAACCGTACAACGCCAGGGCCCTGTTCCCGGTCACCCAGCGGATCGCCGCCTCCCGCCTGCCGGTCGTGGCGGCGGTCAACGGCGGGGCCACGGCAGGCGGCCTCGATCTGGCGCTCGCCTGTGATCTGCGCATCTGCTCGACGGCGGCCAGACTCGGGGAGACCTACATCAACCTCGGGCTGCCACCGGGCAACGGCGGGTCCTGGTTCCTGCCTCGTCTGGTCGGGTCCGGGACTGCCGCGGAACTGGCCCTCACCGGAGATCTCGTGGACGCGGAGCGTGCCTTGGCGATCGGCCTGGTCAACCGGGTCGTCGAGCCGGACGAGTTGATCCCGGCCGCGGTGGAACTGGCCGGACGCATCGCAGCCAAGGCGTGGCGGGCGGTCGAGGCGACCAAACAGGCGCTGCGGTCCGGCTGGCAGGTCGATCTCGCGACCGCGATGAACTCCGGCTACTGGGCCGTCGCCGCGCTGCACCACACCGACGACCTCTCCGAGGGCATCGACGCCTTCCTCGAACGCCGCCCGCCGGTGTTCAACCGCGGCCGGAACGAAGACGGCACCGTATCCGACGAACCCCCACGCGCATGACGCGGCCCGGGCGCTGATCACCTCCCCTGTACAATCACTTGTTAGGAAACTCCCGGGGAGGTACATCTCTTGGCAGCGCCGTCCAAGTCGCGGAAAACGGAGGCCGGACAGGGCCCCGTCTCGGTCGAACGCATCGAGACGGCTGCCATCCAGCTGTTCGGTCAGAAAACGTATCCCGTCGTCGGGATGCGGGACATCAGCGACGCGGTGGGCATCCTTCCCGGCAGCCTGTATGTGCACATCCGCAAGAAGGAAGACATACTGCTGCGGATCATCGAGGGCGGGATCCAGAACTATCTCGACGCCATCGAGGCCGCGATCAAGCCCGGCACGAACGGACCGGACCGGATGCGCCGCGCCATCGTCGCGCACATGTGCGTCCTCGGCGACACCCTGCTCCAGACGCGTGTGGCGTTCCACCAGTGGACGTATCTGAGTCCTCCGCTCCAGGAGCAGGTGGTCGAGCTGCGGAGGCAGTACGAGGAGATCTTCACCCGCATCCTGCGGACGGGTATCCGCAAGAAGGAGTTCCGGCGGGTGAAGCATCACCGGATCGCGGTGCTGGCCATCATCGGGATGCTCAACTCGGCCACGGAGTGGTTCTCCCCGGACGGCGAGCTCTCCCCCGAAGCCGTCGGCCATCTGCTCGCGGACAGCGCTCTGGAGGGACTCGCCAGGCAGCCGTCGGCGCCTGCCTCCTGACCCGCCCGTCCTGACCCGCTGCCCCGGCGGCGCCCGGTGCGTCGGGCGCCCCTGGTGCGGCCGGCGGGCCGCACCGGGCGGTCTTGCTCGGCGCGTGACCGGCGAACTAGGATGAATGCGCTTTCATAGCGGTTCGGTGGCAGGCATCAGCGCGTACCCAGGTACGGCGGAAGAAGCGGACGGTCGGTCGAGTGAGCGCGCCCACGGTATACGACGTCGCGGAGCGGTCGGACGTCTCCATCGCCACCGTCTCGCGGGTCTACCGCAACCCCGGATCGGTACGGGCACAGACGCGTGAGCGGGTCCTGGAGGCGGCCCGCGCGCTGGGTTACGTCCCCAGCGGGAGCGCCCGGGGTCTGGCCAGCCGCACCACCGGCGTGCTCGGCCTCTGCTTCCCGGACTACGCCGATCCCGACGCCGAGGCGGACGCGGAGGCGGAGGGCGACGCCGACGACGCGGTGATGCTGTACTCCGACCAGATCATCCGCGGTATGGAGCGGGCGGCCCGGCGGCACGGCTACGCGCTGCTGATCTCCGCGTCACTGGAGGGCGGCCCCGAGAGCCTGGTCGCGAAGGTCGCCGGGCGGGTCGACGGCTTCGCCGTCCTCGCGCAGACCGTGCCGACCGAGGACCTCGAAGTGATCTCGAACCGGCTGCCGATCGTGATGCTCGCCGGGCCGCGCGAGATCGACCACCTGGACCACGTCGTGGTCGCCAACGCCGACGGCGAGCGCGCGCTCGCCCGCCATCTGATCGACGACCACGGGCTGCGCCGGCTCGCGTTCGTCGGCGGCGACGCCGACTCCCCGGACGCCGAGGCGCGGTTCTCCGGCTTCCGGGAGGCGTGCCGGGAGGCCGGTCTGCCGGTGCCGGACGCGCCCGACCTGCGGGCCGGGATGATGACCCGGGCCGAGGGCGCGCGCGCCGCCGAGCAGCTGCTCGACCGGCCGGGCGACCGGCCGGAGGCGATGCTCTTCGCCAACGACCAGATGGCGGTGGGCGCGCTGCGCGCACTGGACGGGCGGGGCGTACGGGTCCCCGAGGACATCGCCGTCACCGGGTTCGACGGGATCCCGTTGAGCCGGATCGTACAACCGGCGCTGACCACCGTACGGCAGCCGATCCGCCAACTCGGCGAGCAGGCGGTGGAGTTGCTGGTTCAGCGGTTGGGTGACGGCGACCGCGCCCCGGTCTCGCTGATGCTGCCGGTCTCCGTCGTCCGGCGCGCGAGCTGCGGCTGCGGCTGAGGCAGCCGCAGAATCTCACGGACCACCGGAGGTCCGTCCGTACACCCGTCCGTACACCCGTTTGTGCACCCGTCCGCACGCCGGGACGCCGCGCTCGGACGGCACGTACCGTGCGCGGCGCGTGCCGCGGCGTGCCCGTCAGCGCGGCCGGTGTCCGTGGGGTGTCCCGCACGTTGCACGAGTGTGACCCCGCATCCTCTTGCGTATTTCCAGCCACCTGCCGCAGAGTGATGTATGCGCTTACAGGCAGCGCATACATCCGGATTGCTCAAGGAGGAGCCCTCCATGCCCCGCACCGCCAGAACCGTTTCGGCCGGTATCGCAGTCGCCCTCACCTTCGGTATCACCGCGTGCGGCGGTTCGGGCGGCGGCGACGTCGCCGCGGACGCGAAGCAGACGATCACCGTCTGGGCCATGGGGGCCGAGGGCGAGAAGCTCACGGATGTGGCCGAGAAGTACACCGAGGCCAACCCGAACATCACCGTCAAGGTGACTCCGGTCGGCTGGGACGTCGCCCATCAGAAGCTGGTCTCCGCCGCCGCCGCGGGCACTCTGCCGGACGTGGCCCAGATGGGCGGCAGCTACCTGGGCGAGTTCGCGGAACTCGGTGTGCTGGAGCCGGTCGACACCAAGACCTTCGACAAGAAGGACTTCTTCCCCGCGGGCTGGCAGCAGGGCGAGGTGGACGGCCAGGCGTACGGCGTGCCGTGGTACGTCGACACCCGCGTCCTCTACTACCGCACCGACCTGGCCGAGAAGGCGGGGGTCGGCAAGGCTCCGGCCACCTGGCAGGAGATGCGCGACCTCGCCACGGCGTACCAGCAGAAGGCCGGTACGAAGTGGGGCCTGTCCATCCAGCCCAGCGGCCTGGACACGGTACAGAGCTTCTACTCCTTCCTCTACTCGGCCGGCGGCGAGATCGTCGACGACAAGGGCGAGGTGGTGATCGACAGCCCTCAGGCCGTCAAGGCGCTCAAGGAGTACGGCGCGTACTTCGACAAGGGCCTGTCGAACAAGTCCGTGCCGCCCGGGTACGACGTGGTGAAGGACTTCGGCAACGGCCGCGTCCCGATGTTCTTCGGCGGCCCCTGGCACGTCACCCTGCTGAACGAGGGCCAGCCGCAGATCGCGGGCAAGTGGGCGGTGGCCAACGTGCCCGCCGACGCGGCCTCCGTCTCCATGGCCGGCGGCTCGTCGCTGGTGATCTCCAAGGACAGTGAACACAAGGCCGCGGCGACCCGGTTCATCACGCACCTGACCGACACCAAGGGTCAGGCCGACTGGTACGAGCGCACCAAGGACCTGCCGGCCAACACGGCCGCCTGGACCTCCGGCGACCTCGCCGGTGACGCGAACCTCCAGGTCTTCAAGAAGCAGATGGACACCGCCAAGGCATCCCCGTCGCTGGCGGAGTGGACGGAGATCACCGACAAGGTGGACCAGGCCATCGCCAAGGTGACGCAGGGCAAGGCGTCCCCCGAGGACGCGCTGCGGACCGCGCAGTCCCAGATCGAAGGGCTCGTGAAGTAGGAGCCATGAGCACCACGACCGGAAAGGCCGCACGGACGGCCCAGGTGCGGGCCGGGACGGGCGTCGTCACGCCCCCGGCCGGCGGGCCCGGGGGGCCGCGAAGGCGCCGGAAGCCCTCGATGGGCGTGCAGAACGTGGCCGGCTGGCTGTTCTCCACTCCCTTCCTGGTGCTCTTCCTGGTCTTCATGGCCGTCCCGATCCTCGCCACGCTGGCGATGAGCTTCACCGACTTCGGGCTGCGCAATGTCACGCGCCCGCTGGACGCGGAGTTCATCGGCTTCGAGAACTACGTCAAGCTCTTCCAGGACGACAAGTTCCTCACCTCGCTCTTCAACACGGCGTACTTCGTCGTCGTCGGCGTCCCGCTGACGGTCCTGCTCGGGCTGGTCGTCGCGGTCCTGCTGAACAACGGCATCGACCGGGCACGTACCTTCTTCCGCGTCGGCTTCTACGCCCCGGTGGTCACCACCATCGTCGCGGTCGCCGTGGTCTGGCGGTTCGTGCTCGATCCGAGCGACGGGCTCGTGGCGGGCCTCTTCTCCGAAGTGGGGCTCACCGCCCCGGACTTCCTCGGCTCGGAGGCCCTGGCCATGCCCTCGCTGATCGCGATGGCGGTCTGGCGCAACATGGGCACGGTCATGGTGCTCCTCATCGCCGGGCTCCAGGCCGTCCCCACCGAGGTACGGGAGGCGGCGCGGCTGGACGGCGCCGGGGTCTGGCAGGAGTTCCGCCAAATCACCGTTCCGCTGCTGCGTCCCACGCTGCTCTACGCCACGGTCATCACCACCATCGGCTACCTCAACGTGTTCGAGGAGCCGTTCGTGATGACGCAGGGCGGGCCCTCGGACTCCACCCTCACCGTGTCGCTGAACATGTACCGCGAGGGCTTCAACTTCTTCCACATGGGTTATGCGAGCGCCATGGCGTATGTCCTCTTCGTAGTGATCATGGCCATCACGGTGCTGCAGCTCCGACTGCTGAAGGACAACACGAAATGAGCGCCTCCAGTGCACCGGACGGCGCGGTGACGGCGCCGTCCCAGCAGCCCGGGCCTCCCCGGCAGCCCGGGCCTCCCCGGCGGGACCGGGCGGACCAGCCGGACCCGTCCGGCCGGCCGGGCCGGGCGGACCAGCCGGAGCGGCCGGACCGGTCCTCCGGCCGCCGCCCCCGGTCCGCGGGCCGGTGGGTCCTGGTCCACGCGCCGCTCGCGCTCGGCCTGCTCGTCATGTCGGCGCCGTTCCTGTGGATGGCCCTGGCCGCCTTCAAGACACCCGGTGAGCTGACCGCCAGTCCGCCGGTGTGGATCCCGGCCGAGTGGACCCTGGACAACTTCCGGGACCTGCTCGACAAACTCGATCTGCCGCTCCACTTCATGAACTCGCTGATCGTGGCGGTCCTCGTGACCGTGTCGAACCTGGTGTTCTGCTCGATGCTCGGGTATGCCCTGGCCAAGCTGAACTTCGCCGGCCGCGACAAGATCTTCGGACTGGTGCTCGGCGCCCTGATGGTGCCCGGCAACCTGATGCTGCTCCCGCTCTTCGTGCTGATGAGCAGGATGGGCCTGATCGACTCGTACGCCGGTCTGGTGCTGCCGTTCGCCGCCGGAGCCTTCGGGGTCTTCCTGATGCGGCAGTTCATGCAGTCGATCCCGGACGAGCTGCTGGAAGCGGCCCGGATGGACGGCGCCGGTGAGTGGTACATCTTCTGGCGGATCGTGATGCCCCTGGTGAAGCCCGCCCTGGCGACGCTCTCCATCTTCACGTTCCTGGGGTCCTGGAACAACTTCGTCTGGCCGCTCATCGCCACCAACGACCCCGACAGATACACCCTGCCGGTCGCCCTGGCCACATTCGCCACCGACCCCAACCAGGCCGGAGGCTCGAACGGCATGCTCATGGCCGGCTCCTTCCTGATCGTGCTGCCCGTCCTGGTGGTGTTCATCGCCCTCCAGCGGCACTTCACGCAGGGCATCGCGACGGCGGGCATGAAGTAACCACCGCGAAGCGGCGCCCCGCCCGCCCCACCCCTCCGACCGCTCCGCCTTCCCCACCCTCCACGTACCGGAAAGACATCTCGTGATGACGCACACCCACGTCCCGTTCCCCGAAGGCTTCCTGTGGGGCGCTTCCACGGCCGCCCACCAGATCGAGGGCAACAACACCAACAGCGACTGGTGGGTCAAGGAACACACCGCGGGCACCCACATCCAGGAGCCCAGCCTGGACGCCTGTGACAGCTACCACCGCTGGCGCGAGGACATGGACGTACTGGCCGGGCTCGGCTTCACCGACTACCGCTTCTCCATCGAGTGGGCGCGTATCGAGCCCGCGGAGGGCCGGTTCTCGCGCGCCGAACTCGCCCACTACCGCCGCATGGTCGAAGGCGCCGTCGAACGCGGCCTGCGCCCGATGGTCACCCTGCACCACTTCACCGTGCCGCAGTGGTTCGAGGAGCGCGGCGGCTTCACCTCCGAGGGCGCCGTCGAACTCTTCGCCCGGTACGTCGCGGCCTGCGCCCCGGTCATCTCGGAGGACGTCGACCACGTCTGCACCATCAACGAGCCCAACATGATCGCCGTCATGGCGGGTCAGGCCCGGCGCGGCGACATCGGCTTCCCGCCGGCCGGGCTGCCGACCCCGGACGAGGAGACCACCCACGCCGTGATCGCCGCGCACCACGCTGCCGTCAAGGAGGTCCGCGCCATCAACCCGGACATCCGGGTCGGCTGGACCGTCGCCAACCAGGTCTACCAGGCACTGCCCGGCGCCGAAGCGGTCACCGCGGCCTACCGGCACCCCCGCGAGGACGTCTTCATCGAGGCCGCCCGCGGCGACGACTGGATCGGTGTGCAGTCCTACACCCGGACCAGGATCGGCGCCGACGGCCCGATCCCCACCGCCGACGGCGTCGAGCGCACCCTCACGCAGTGGGAGTACTACCCCGAGGCGGTGGGCCACGCGCTGCGCCACACCGCCGAGGTCGCCGGCCCCGACCTGCCGCTGATCGTCACCGAGAACGGCATCGCGACCGATGACGACCACCGCCGGATCGACTACTACACCGGCGCGCTGAACGAGGTCGCCGCCGCGCTCCAGGACGGGCTGCGCGTCGAGGGATACCTCGCCTGGAGCGCGCTGGACAACTACGAGTGGGGCTCGTACAAGCCCGCGTTCGGCCTGATCGGCTGGGACCCGGAGACCTTCGAGCGGCGGCCCAAGCCGTCCGCCACCTGGCTGGGCGCCATGGGCCGCACCCGCGCACTCCCCCGGCAGGCCGGCTGACGCCGACACCGGCCCACCCGCCGGGAGCCGCCCCTCGGAGCCGCCCGCCCCACCGGGAGCCGCCCGTAGGGCTCCGCCCGACCGGCCCCCGCCCGTACGGGGCCCGGCGCCACCTGACCGGCACCGGGCCCCGTACACCGCCGGGCGCCACGGCCCTGGGACCGCCACGGCCCCAGGTCCGTCAGCGCCCGGGTCCGTCACGGGTCCGGGCCGCGCCGCTCGGCCCCCTGAACCGCACCGCGTACGTCACGGAACTTCCCCCGTCCCCTTCTGCCACCGGGAGCTGGATCGTCATGGACCGTCGCACGTTTCTCACCGCCGCGGGGGGCGGAGCCGCCGCGCTCTCCCTCGGCGCCGCCTCCGCCCCCTCCGCACTCGCCGCCCCCTCAGCGCCGGGCGTCGCGCGGGACTCCGCCGCTCCGCCTCTGCTGCGCTGGTTCCGCGACACCCACCGCTCCATCGAGGCGATGACCACCGACCTCGGTCTCGCCGTCGACAAGATCGACCTCAGCGCCGCGGGCGGCCCCGTACTCTCCCGCCAGACCTCGCCGACCAACATCGGCTGCGGCCTCTGGTCGACCGTCGCCGCCGCCGGCCTCGGCGTGATCGACGACCGGACCATGGAGCGCCGCCTGGCACGCACCGTGGGCGCCGTCGAGAAGCTGGAGCGCCACCACGGCTTCTGGCTCAACTGGTACGACGCACACGACGGTTCGGTACTGACCGAGTGGCCGGAGACGGGCGCCCCGGTCCGCCCCTTCCTCTCCTCCGTCGACAACGCCTGGCTGATCACCGGGCTGCGCATCGCCGCCGACGCCGCGCCCGCGCTGCGCCCCCGGATCGCCCGCCTGCTCGCCACGGCCGACTGGTCGTACTACTACACCCCGTACGACCCCGCCGACCCGGTCGCCGGACCGGGGCAGTTGCGCGGCGGCTTCTGGACCGACACCGGGGAGCCGACGGGACACCACTACGGGGCCCTCAACACCGAGCCCCGCATGGCGAGTTACCTCGGCATCGCGGACGGTTCGCTGCCCTCCGACCACTACTGGCACATGCTGCGCACCATGCTCCCGGAACACGAGCAGGAGCAGCGCCCGGGGGGCCGGTACGAGGTCATGGACGGGGTCCGCGTCTGGCAGGGGCACTACACCCACCGCGGCCGCGCGCTCGTCCCGACCTGGGGCGGTTCGATGTTCGAGGCGCTGATGGTGCCGCTCTTCGTCCCGGAGCCGGAGTGGTCGCCCGGGTCCTGGGGCCTCACCCACCACCGGTACGTCCGCGGCCAGATCGAACACGGCCTGGAGGAGGCGGCGTACGGCTACTGGGGCTTCTCCCCCGCCAACATTCCCGAGGGCGGGTACCAGGAGTACGGGGTCGACGCGATCGGCATGCAGGTCGACGGGTACGCCTCCAACACCGACCGGACGTACACCACGGACGGCGCGCCGCTGCCGCCGCCGTCCGCGTTCACCAACGGGGTGGTCACACCGCACGCGTCCTTCCTCGCCCTGCCGTACGCGCCCCGCGAGGCGGTCGCCAACCTGCGCGCGCTGGACCGGGACTTCGGCGCGTACCACGACGGCTACGGCTTCCGTGACTCCGTCAATGTCTCCACGGGCCGGGTGAGCGACTTCGTACTGGCCCTGGACCAGGGCATGATCGCGGCCGCCCTGGCGCAGGCGATCCGGCCCGGACTGCTGCAGCGCCCGTTCCGTACGGGGGGCTTCCGCGCCCGGGTCCGCCCGCTGCTCGCGAAGGAGCGGTTCTCCATCTGAGGCACGCGGCCCGGACGGGAAGCCCCCGCCCGGGCCGCTCCGCCACCGTCAGTTCCAGGGGTTGGCGATCTGGTCGTCGACGGCGGTCCAGAGGCGTGCGCCCTCCGGTACGTAGCCGTACGCCCAGAAGGACCAGCCGCCGGAGGACTCCAGGCCGGGTCCGTACCGTCCGTCGTGGAACTCGGCCATCCGCCAGCCCGCCCCGTAGTACTGGACGCAGAGGTTGTCGGCGACGGCCCGGCTGGTCAGTGTCGTGCCGCGTACGGGCGGGGTGGCCGCGACGGTTCCCCGGGCCCAGCCCGCGTAGAAGTCGGGAGTGACGCCGGTGGGCACGGCGGCGCCGGTGATTCTCAGGCACAGCACCGACAGCGTGGCGGAGGCGGGGGTGTCCCCCTGGTACGGGTTGGTCACCGCGTCGGAGCTGACCCGGACGGTGCCGTCCGCGCCCTTGGCCGCGACCGTCCAGGTCATCCCGGCGTGATCGGCGCTGACCGCCGCCTGCGCGGGCGCTGCGGTCAGGGTCAAGAAGGTGAGCGAGGCGGCGACCGCGGCGGCGGCGGTGCCCCGGCGTAACGGATTCCTCATGCGTGTCCCTCCGGACGGCGGACACCGGCACCGGCAACGACTGCTCGGTGCTCGGTGCTCAGTACGTGATGCCCGACCAGCATCGGGAGGAGTGCACGATTCCATCACGTCTTCTTCGCGAATTGACCGCAAATGCCTGTGCGGCGTCCGATAAGACGCTCTTGTCACAGGGGTACTTCGGGGAGCGCGATGTCCCCGTCGTACCAGGGGTCGATGGGCGCGCTCTCCAGGCGGCGCCCCAGCTCGTCCAGGATCCACCCCTGCCGCTTCAGCGTCCGCAGCACGACGCCGTGGTCGGCGATCTCCAGCCCCGGGCACCGGGTGCCGATCCGGTCCTCCAGGTCATGGGCGCTGTCGACCGAGTGCAGCCAGGTGGAGAGGAGGATGTTCGTCTCGCCACTGGTTGCGGTGAGCAGCCGGACGTCCGGCATCCGGCCGAGGTGCTCGCAGATCCGCCGCCGCTGCGAGACCGGCGCCCTGGCCCACATGAGCGAGGTGACCGGCCAGCCCGTGATGTGCTGGGAGATCTCGCAGCGGAACGCGACGGCCCCCGTACGCTCCAGTCGCGCCAGCCGGCGCCGGACGGCGGTCTGACTGGTGCCGGTGCGCTCGGCGAGATCGGTGACGGGCAGCCGGCCGTCCGGGGCGAGGGCCAGGAGCAGCTCCCTGTCCGGCCCGCTCAGCGGGCCGGGGGCGGCCTGCCGCGGCGCGGTCTCGTCCGCAGCCCCCTGAGCGGGCCGGAGCAGTTGCCGCTGCGCGCGGGGCAGCGCGTCCAGCCGCCAGTCACTGCCGGAGACGAGGATGCGCGTGGTGATCTGGGTGTTCACCCGCACCACCCCCGGCAGCCGGCTCACCCCGTCCAGGATGAACCGGGACAGGCTCGGCAGGTCCCGGGTGACGGCGTTGACGTGGATGTCGCGCCCGCTGGCCAGCTCCATGACGGACTTCGTCCGCGGGTCCCGGGCCAGCGCCAGCGCGACCCCGCGCCGGGCCCCGGGTCCGCAGTCCACGTCGATGAACGCGTTGCAGAGGGAGCGCCACAGGGCGGGGCTGCCGGTCGCCGTCACCCAGGCCAGGCCCCGGTCGGAGATCCGCCCCCAGCGGCGGGCGACCGTCACCGCGCTGAGTCCGAGCACCTCGCTGATCGCCGTCCAGGAGGCGCGTGGCGCGATCTGGAGGGCGTGCGCGATGGCCAGATCCGTCTCGTCGAGCTGAGCCTGAAGGGCGGCGGAATCCTTCACCCGGGGATGGTCCATGGCGATTCTCGTCGATTTCCTGGGTTGGTGAACGGGAGATGGCCACGATGTACCACCACCGGCGGCCCCGCAAGAGCGATGGCGACCTGAGTGGTACGTCCCCGGGGGCGCCCCGGGACACATTTCTCTCACGGAAGGCCGGATTCTGATGCCGCAGAGCGAACAGCAGCAGCCGTGGGAATGGGACGAGCCGACCTGGCGCGGCCATGTCGGACGCGTACGCGCCGGGCGCTCCCTGGCGCCCGCCGGCTGGCCCGGCGGGGCCCGCTGCGCGGTGGCCGTGTCCTTCGACTCGGACCACGAGACCCCGGCCCTGCGGGACGGCGAGACGAGCCCGGCCAAACTCGCCCAGGGCGAGTACGGCGCCCGGGTGGCCGTGCCGAAGATCCTCGGCCTGCTGGAGAGGCACCGCGTTCCGGCGAGTTTCTTCATGCCCGCCGTCTGCGCGCTGCTGCGTCCGCAGGAGGCGAAGTCCTACACGGCCGCCGGTCACGAGCTGGCGGTCCACGGCTGGATCCACGAGCGCAACACCCTGCTCACCGCGGAGACCGAGCGTGAGCTCCAGTTCCGCGCCGCCGACACCCTGGAGCGGATCGGCGGTGTACGTCCCGTCGGCATCCGCACGCCGAGCTGGGACTTCTCGCCGCACACCCTGGCGATCACCCGTGAGATGGGTCTGCTCTACGACTCCTCGCTGATGGCCGACGACGAGCCCTATGAGCTGGTCGAGGACGGGGAGGCGACCGGTGTGGTGGAGATCCCCGTGGAGTGGATCCGCGACGACGCGCCGTACTTCATGATGGAGCGTTTCGCCTCGCTGCGGCCCTACATCGCGCCGCGCGACGTGCTCGGCATCTGGCAGGACGAGTTCGCGGCCGCGTACGCGGCCGGCGGTCTGTTCCAGCTCACGATGCACCCGCACATCATCGGCCACCGTTCCCGGCTCGTCGTGCTCGACGAGCTGCTCGCGCACATCGGCGGGCACGAGGGGGTGTGGTTCGCCACCCACCGGGAGATCGCGGAGCACTGCCTCGCGCACCACCCGGCCGCCTGACCCGTACTCCCCGCCGATGTGCGGACACCCCCGTCCGCACACCGGGCTTCCCGTAACGCACTCCCCGTACACGCCCCTCGTACGCACACCCACTCCCCGTACACACCCCTCGTACGCACGTCCGCTGCCTCACCCGGCGTCCCGGACCACTGCCGGCGACCGCCCCGGCCGCCCGCGCGTCCCCACCCCAGGACGCCCCCGTTCGCACAGCGCGCGCCCGTCCCCCGGCGCGCCCGTCGACCCCGGTTCCGGCCCGCCCCGAGAGGCCCGGCGGAACCGCCCCCACGGGAAGACACCGGGCCCGCACGCCCGCAGCCCGATCCGTCCCCAGTGACGCTCCCAAGGAAGGCGAGGATCCTCCTCGTGAAAACCGACACCGCCGCATCCGGTACCGCCCCGTCGCACAAACTCACGTCCCAGCAGCGCAAGGCCATCGTGGCCGGATCCGTGGGCAACACCGTCGAATTCGTCGACTGGGCCCTCTACGGCATCTTCGTGAAGATCATCGCGGATGTCTTCTTCCCGAAGGCCGAGGGAGCGGTCGCGCTCCTCTCCACGCTCGCCGTCTTCGCCGTCGGCTTCGTGATGCGGCCGGTGGGGGCCGCCGTCCTCGGCGCGTACGCCGACCGGCACGGCCGCAAGAAGGGGCTCTCCCTCACCATCGGCCTGATGGCGGGCGCCGGTTTCCTCATCGCGATCACCCCGGGCTACGAGACGATCGGCATCGCCGCCCCGGTGATCCTGCTGCTGGCGCGGCTCACCCAGGGCTTCTCCGCGGGCGGCGAGTTCGGCTCGTCCTCGGCGTTCCTGGTGGAGTCCGCGGCGCCCGGACGGCGCGCCTTCGCCGGGTCCTGGCAGCAGGTGTCCGTCGCGGGCGGTGTCCTGATCGCCTCGCTGCTCGGTACCGCGTTCACCTCGCTGCTCAGCGAGGACGCCCTGCACAGCTGGGGGTGGCGGGCCGCCTTCGTCATCGGTGCGCTGCTCGGCCTCGTCGGGCTCTGGCTGCGCGTCACCGTCGAGGACACCGCGTCCTTCAACGAGACCAAGGCCGGCGGGCAGGACCGGAAGAACCCGCTGAAGGCGATGCTCGTCGAGCACCCGGCCGCCGCGCTGCGGGTCGCGGGCATCACCGTCGCCGGCACACTGACGTACTACATCTGGGTCAACTACCTGCCGACGTACGCCAATCTCACCACCGGTATCCCGCTGGAGCGGGCCCTGCTCTCGCAGACCCTGTGCCTGGTCATCTTCATCGTGCTGCTGCCCTTCGCCGGGCTGCTCTCCGACAAGCTGGGGCGCAAGCCCACCCTGGCGGCGTTCGCCGCGGGCTTCGTCCTCCTCTCCTGGCCGATGCTGCACCTCCTGAACGACAGCTTCCTCGTCCTGTTCCTGGTGCAGCTCACCGGCATGCTGCTGATCCTCGGCTACTCCGCCAACTGCGCGGTGATCATGGCCGAGCAGTTCCCGCCGGAGGTCCGGGCCACCGGGATCGCCCTGCCGTACGCGCTGGCCGTCGCCGTGTTCGGCGGCACCGCCCCGTACGTCACAACCTGGCTGAGCGACTCCGGCCACGCCGACAAGCTCTGGCTGTACGTCTCCGGCGCCGCCCTGATCTCCCTCGTGATCTACCTGACCATGCCCGAGACGAAGGACAAGGAGTTCTCCTGATGGCGCACGTACTGGTCACCGGTGCCGCGAGCGGCATCGGACGGGCCGTCGCCGAACACTTCGCCGCGGCCGGCCACCGGCTGACGCTCGTGGACATCGACGCCGACCGGCTCGCCGGGACGGCGGGCCCGCTGGGCGCGGCCCACCAGGTCCACGACCTGTGCGCCCCGAACGGTCCGGCCGCCGCCGTCGGCGATGCCTGGGAGGCCCACGGGCCGGTGGACGTGCTGGTCAACTCGGCCGGCATCTACCCGTCGCTCGACATGGCCGAGGTCACCGCCGCCGACTGGGACCGGGTCTTCGCGCTCAACACCCGGGCCCCGGTCCTCGCCACGGCCGAACTGGCCCGCCGCGCGACCGCCGCGGGGCGGCCCGCGTCGGTGGTCAACATCTCCTCCGGCGCCGCGCTGCGCGCCCGGCCCGGCGGCGGCCCGTACGCGAGTTCCAAGGCGGCGCTGGAGATGGCGACCCGCGCGGCGGCCCTCGAACTGGGCCCGCACGGCATCCGCGTCAACGCCGTCAGCCCCGGCTTCATCGGGGTCGACAGCGCCTGCAACCCCGTCACCGACGAATACGCCGCGGCCGTCTCGGTCAACCCGCTGGGGCGGCCGGGCACCCCGGCGGACATCGCGCGCGCCGTCGTGTGGATCGCCGGTCCCGACGCCTCCTGGGTGACCGGGGAGATCCTGCGCGTGGACGGCGGCAGCGGCACCGGCGCCACCCATCTGCCCCGGCTGTGGCCGCCGGCCGGCGGCTCCCCCGGAGGGCCGGCCGCCGCTCCGCCGGCGGGCACGGACCCGCCCCACCCGGCGGCGGGCAGCCCCACACCCCACAGTCCGGGCCGGGGCCCGGAGCACACTCCGGACCGCGAACCGGACACCACGAAAGGACCCACCACATGACCGGCGATGCCTACACCGTGGTCGGCGCGGGCGCC
This sequence comes from Streptomyces sp. NPDC059255, assembly GCF_042752355.1. Classification (NCBI taxonomy): domain Bacteria; kingdom Bacillati; phylum Actinomycetota; class Actinomycetes; order Kitasatosporales; family Streptomycetaceae; genus Streptomyces; species Streptomyces sp. NPDC059255. The sequence continues at coordinate 763,925 of NZ_JBHYZP010000001.1, read as the reverse complement.
ATCGGCGGCACCCTCGCCCACCGCCTCGCGGCGGCCGGACACCAGGTCACCGTCATCGACACCGACACCGCCCACGTCGCCGCGATCCAGGCGGACGGGCTGACCATCCTGCGCGGCGAGGAGCGCGAGAGCGTACGCCTCGACGCCGCCACCCCGGACACGTACCAGGGCCCGCCGCTCGGACGCGTCCTGCTCAGTGTCAAGGCGCAGGCCACCGAGGCGGCCGTGCGCTGGATCGCGCCACGCCTCGCCCCCGACGGCTATGTCGTCTCGGTGCAGAACGGTTTCAACGAGGCCCTCATCGCCGAGCACGTCGGCGCCGGGCGCACCGTCGCCGCCTTCGTCAACATCTTCGCCGACCTCGTCGAACCGGGCGTGGTGCGCGACGGCGGCCCCGGCGCGTTCGTCCTCGGCGAGGTGGGCGGCGCGCCGGTCTCCCCTCGGGTGCGCGCCCTGGTCGCCGACCTCCAGGCGTGGGGGCCGGCCCGGGCCACCGACAACGTCGAGGGCTATCTGTGGGCGAAGGCCGCGTTCGGCGCCATGCTCTCCGCGACCGCCCTCGCCGACGCCCCCATCGCGGACCTCACGGACCGTCACCGCCCCACCATGTACGCGCTGGCCGCGGAGGTGTACGCGGCGGCCGACGAGGCCGGGGTACGGCTGGAGTCGTTCGACGCCTTCGAGGCGTCCGCCTTCCGGCCGGACCACGACCCGGCCGCGCGGGACGCCGCCTGCGACCGGCTGACCGCGTGGCTGCGCACCCAGCCGAAGGACCGCAGCGGCATCTGGCGCGACCTGGCCGTCCGCCGCCGTCCGGTGGAGGTGACCACGCACTACACGGACGTGTTCGCGTACGCGCGGCGCGCGGGCCGGCCGACGCCGGTGCTCCGGGCCGTCCTGGACGGTCTGCGGGAACTGGAACGGGACCCGTCCACCATGTCCGAGTCCCGTCTGGACGCCCTGGACCGGCTGGCCGCCTCCGGCGGCTGCGCCGCCGGGACGCCCGGCGGCGGTACGGCGGCCCCGGACGGCGCTCCGGGGCGGGGGCTGCCCACCGGGCCCGCGCTCACCGACGCGCAGGCCGTCGCCGTCCGGGACTGGCTCGACGGGCACCGCGACGCGATGGACGCCGACCTGGCCGCGTACACCGGGCAGGAGAGCTCCAGCGACGACAAGGCATCGCTCACCGCCTGCCTCGACTGGGTGCGCGGGTGGCTGGACAGCGCTCTCGGCGCGCCCGTGAAGGAGGAACTGATCCCGCGTGACGGCGCGGGCGACATCCTGGTCCGGCGCTATGCCGGCAGCGGTGCGCCGGCCGCCGCCCCGCTGCTGCTCGTCGGCCACTACGACACCGTCTGGTCCACCGGGACCCTGCGGGACTGGCCGTACCGGCGGGACGGGGACCGTATCTCCGGACCCGGTGTGTTCGACATGAAGGCCGGGCTCGTCCAGGCCGTCTGGGCGCTGCGCGCGCTCACGGCGCTCGGGCTGCCGCGTCCGGAGTGCACCCTGCTGCTCAACGGGGACGAGGAGACGGGCAGCGAGGCGTCCAGCGATGTCATCGTCGCGGAGGCGCGGCGCTCCCGGGCGGCGCTGGTCTTCGAGGCGAGCGCGGACGGCGCGGTGAAGACGACCCGAAAGGGGGTGGGGCTGTTCTCCCTCACCGTCACCGGCGAGGAGGCGCACGCCGGACTCGACCCGACGCGCGGGGCCAGCGCGGTCAGCGAGATCGCCCGTCAGGTGCTGGCGCTGGAGGCCCTCGCCGATCCGGCCGCCGGAACCACCGTCAATGTGGGGGTGCTGCGCGGCGGCACCCGCAGCAATGTCACGGCGGGAGAGGCGATCGCGCACCTCGACATCCGGGTGGCGACCGAGGCCGAACGCACCCGCCTGGACGCGGCGCTGGCCGCCCTCACCCCGTTCGATCCCCGGACGGGCCTGGAACTCGGCGGCGGCTGGAACCGTCCGGTCTTCGAGCGCACCGAGGGCGTCGGGCACCTGTTCGCGGTCGCCCGGGCCTGCGCGGTGCCGCTCGGTCTCCAACTGCGCGAGACGGCCGTGGGCGGCGCCAGCGACGGGAACTTCATCCTCGCCGCGGGCACCCCCGTGCTCGACGGGCTCGGCGCGGTGGGCGGCGGCGCCCACGCCCGCGGCGAGCATGTGACGCTCAGCGGCATGGTCGAGCGCTCCGCCCTGGCGGCCGGTGTCCTCGCCGCCTTCGCCACCGTCTGAGGACTCCCCCTCCGGCCGGGACCGGGAGCCCTTCTCCGGCCGGGACAGGGGACTCCCCTCCGGCCGGATCCCTGAGGGCTCCCCCGGCGGAGCCGGGCCGGCCGTACACGCGGCCGGTCCGGCACCGCCCGCCTCCCTTCCCGCCTCCGTTCCCGCCTCCGTTAGGGTGACGGGATGCGACGCGTCTCCCGCACCCTCGGCTCCGGTACGAGCGGGGCCCGCGCGTGACCACGGAGACCAGGTCGCTGCCGGCCCTCGGGCCCGGCGCGACGGAGACGCCCTTCGTCATCATGGGGTACGACGAGGTCGTCGCACATGACACCGTGTGGGACGAACACTCCCACCCCTTCCACGAGTTGCTCTGGAACCAGCGCGGTGTCTCCTCGGCGGTGGTCGGCGCGCGGGTCTGGACGATCACCCCCGCACTGGGCCTGTGGATGCCCGCGGGCACACTGCACTCCGGCTCGGCGGTCGCCGGTACCTGGTTCCGCGCGAGTTTCTTCGGCTTCGGCACCACGTCCTCGATCTCCGACGTGCCGGTGGCGGTCGAGATCACCCCGCTGCTGCGGCTGCTGCTCGAACGGCTCGGCGACCCGGGGCTCGCCGCGGGCTCCCGGGCGGCGACCGAGGCGCTGGTGCTCGACGTACTCGCGCCGTCGTCGCGCGAACTGCTCGTACAGGTGCCCACCTCCGCCCTGCTGCACCCGATCGCCGAGGCGGTACGGGAGAACCCGGGCGACCCGCGGACGCTGACGGACTGGGCCGGCGCACTCGGGGTGAGCCCCCGCACGATCACCCGCGCCTTCAACTCCGAGACGGGTACGAGCTTCGCGCGCTGGGTGGCCGCGGTGCGCGCCCAGCACGCGGTCGCCCTGCTCACCCGGGGCTGGGACGTCGAGGCCGTCGCGGAGCAGGTCGGCTACCGGTCGGCCAGTGCCTTCGGCGCGGCCTTCCGGCGTACGACCGGGCTCACCCCCGGCACGTTCCGGGCGCGCTGAGCCGGTTGCCCGCACCCCCGGGGGTCCGGGGCCGGGACCGCGTATGTCCGGATCGCTACAACAGCTGACCCAAAGGGTTGATTGCGACACGGGGGCAACGTCTTTAAAGTACAAAGGCAAGCCTTACCTAACCGACTTGTGCGAGCCCGGTGCACCACTCCACGACGGCATCCCGCGCCCCGGACGTGCGAGGGCCGGCACCCCTGACCCCCGAAAGCTGAGTACGGACCCATGCCTTCATACCGCCTTCGCCTGCTCACCGCGGCAGCCGCCCTGGTGGGTCTCACCGCCTGCGGCGGCCCGACCGACACCGGGGACACCGGCGCCGGGAGCCCGGACGGGAAGAGCAGTTCGAGCCAGTTCCCGCTGACCGTCGAGCACGCCCTGGGGAAGACCACCATCCCCGCCGAGCCGAAGCGCGTCGCCACGGTGAACTGGGCCAACGACGAAGTGCCCCTGGCGCTCGGGGTCGTACCGGTGGGCATGGCCAAGGCGAACTTCGGCGACGACGACGGCGACGGGGTCCTGCCCTGGACCGAGGAGCGACTCAAGGAGCTGAAGGCGGAGACGCCGGTGCTGTTCGACGAGACCGACGGGATCGACTTCGAGGCCGTGGCCGACACGGAGCCGGACGTGATCCTGGCCGCGTACTCGGGACTCACCGAGCAGGACTACGAGACGCTGAGCGAGATCGCCCCCGTGGTGGCGTATCCGGACGCGCCGTGGGCGACGCCGTGGCGCGAGATCATCCGGACGAACAGCAAGGCGATCGGGCTCGCCGACGAGGGCGAGAAGCTGATCACGGACCTGGAGGGCGACATCACCAAGACGGTCGCCAAGTACCCGCAGCTCAAAGGCAAGTCGGCGATGTTCATGACGCATGTCGACCCCAACGACGTGAGCGAGATCGGCTTCTACACGACGCACGACACCCGGACGCAGTTCTTCCAGGACCTCGGCCTGAAGATCCCGGGCAGCATCACGGAGGCGTCCAAGGGCACCGAGAAGTTCGCCCTGACGCGGAGCGCCGAACAGATCGACGTGTTCGACGACGTCGACATCATCACCGGGTACGGCGACGAGAAGGGTGAGATGCTCACGACCCTCCGCAAGGACCCGCTGATCTCGAAGATCCCCGCCGTCGAGCGCGGCTCGGCGTACCTGCTGCCCGGCACCACGCCCCTGGCGACCGCGGCGAACCCGACGCCTCTGTCGATCTCGTGGGTCCTGGACGACTACGTCGCCGCCCTCGCCGAGGCCGCGGACAAGGTCAAGTGACGACGGCCGGCACCCGGCGTCCGCCGGGCGCCGCCGTGGCGCGGCGCCCGGCCGGTGCCCGGACCCTGTGGCTCCTCGCCGCGGTCCTGGTGCTGGCCGCGATCATGGTGGCGTCCCTCGCGTTCGGTTCGCGCGACGTCGCCTGGTCCGACGTGTGGGCGGCGCTCGGGGGCGCGGACGACTCCCTGGAGCGGGCGGCGGCCACGAAGCGGCTGCCCCGTACGGTGCTCGCCGCGGTGATCGGCGCGGCGCTCGGCCTGGCCGGCTGCGTGATGCAGGGCGTGACCCGCAACCCGCTGGCCGACCCGGGCATCCTCGGGGTCAACATGGGCGCCTCGCTCGCCGTGGTCACCGGGGTCGCGTACTTCGGGCTCACGTCGCCGACCTCCTACGTATGGGTCGCGATCGTGGGCGCGGGGCTCTCGGCCCTGTTCGTGTACACGGTCGGGACGATCGGCCGGGGCGGCACCACGCCCCTCAAGCTCGCGCTGGCCGGCGCCGCCACGTCGGCGGCGTTCGCCTCGCTGGTCAGCGCCGTGGTCCTGCCGCGCAACGACATCGCGGGAAGCTTCCGGCTCTGGCAGATCGGCGGGGTCGGCGGGGCCTCCTTCGAACGCGTCGGGCAGGTCCTGCCCTTCCTCCTGGTGGGTTTCGCCGTCTGTCTGCTCTCCGCGCGGGCGCTGAACTCGCTCGCGCTGGGCGACGAACTGGCGGCCGGTCTCGGTGAACGCGTCGCCGTCGCACGGGCCATGGCCGCGCTCGGCGCCGTCGTACTGTGCGGTGGGGCGACCTCGGTCACCGGGCCGATCGCCTTCGTCGGCCTGGTCGTTCCCCACGTCTGCCGGCTGCTGGCCGGTGTCGACCACCGCTGGCTGCTGCCGTTCTCCGCGCTGCTGGGCGCGTCGCTGCTCACGGCCGCCGACGTGGTCGGGCGGGTGGTGGCGCGTCCCGCGGAGATCGACGTGGGCATCGTGACGGCGCTGATCGGCGCCCCGTTCTTCATCTACATCGTCCGTCGTCAGAAGGTACGTGCCCTGTGAGTGCCAAGGTCCTGACCCGGCCGCCGTCCGCCGGGGCCGCGGCCCGCGGCCGGGTGCGCCGCGCGTCCCGGCGGCGCGTCGTCGTCCTCGTGCTGGTGGTCCTCGTCGCCGTCGCGTTCTCCGTCACCCTGATGGTCGGGCAGACGTTCTACCCGCCGCGCGACGTGATCCGGGTGGTCCTCGGCGAGCGGGTGCCGGGGGCTTCCTTCACGGTCGGCCGGCTGCGGCTGCCGCGGGCCGTGCTCGCCATGGTGGCGGGGTTCAGTTTCGGGCTCGCCGGTGTCACCTTCCAGACGATGCTCCGCAACCCGCTCGCCAGCCCGGACATCATCGGCATCAGCTCCGGTGCGAGCGCCGCCGCCGCTTTCGCGATCGTGACCCTGTCCCTCGGCGAGTTCCAGGTGTCGGTCCTCGCCATCGCCGCCGGACTCGCCGTGGCCGTCCTGGTGTACGCGCTGGCCTTCCGGAGCGGTGTCGCCGGCACCCGGCTCATCCTGATCGGCATCGGGATCTCCGCGATGCTCGACAGCCTGACCAACTACGTCCTCTCCCAGGCCGCCGAGTGGGACCTCCAGGAGGCGATGCGCTGGCTGACGGGCAGCCTCAACGGGGCGAGCTGGGACCAGGTCGTGCCCGCCGTCGCCGCCCTGGCGGTGCTCACCCCCGTCCTGCTGGCCCGGTCACGTGATCTCTCCGCGATGCAGCTCGGCGACGACACCGCCTCCGCCCTCGGGGTCCGGGTCGAACGGACCCGTATCACGGTCATCGTCGCCGCCGTCGGGCTGATCGCCTTCGCGACGGCGGCGGCCGGTCCCATCGCGTTCGTGGCGTTCCTCTCCGGCCCCATCGCCGCGCGGATCGTGGGGGCGGGCGGCTCGCTGCTGGTGCCCGCCGGACTGGTCGGCTCGCTCCTGGTGCTGGTCGCCGACTTCTGCGGCCAGTTCGCCTTCGGCACCCGCTACCCGGTCGGGGTCGTCACCGGCGTCCTCGGGGCCCCCTACCTCGTCCATCTGATCATCCGTACCAACCGGACAGGAGGGTCGCTGTGACCTCGACCCACTCACTCGCGGCCGAGAGCCTCACCCTGGGCTACGGCGACCGCGTCGTCATCGATTCCCTCGACCTGACCGTGCCGCCCGGCCGGATCACGGTGATCGTCGGCGCGAACGCCTGCGGGAAGTCGACCCTGCTGCGCTCGATGTCCCGGCTGCTCACGCCCCGCGCGGGCCGGGTCGTACTGGACGGCAGGGAGGTGCACCGGCTGCCCGCGAAGGAACTGGCCCGTACGCTCGGGCTGCTCCCCCAGTCGCCGGTCGCCCCCGAGGGCATCACCGTCGGGGATCTCGTCGGCCGCGGCCGCCACCCGCACCAGGGCGTCTTCTCCCGCTGGAGCGAGCGGGACGACGCCGCCGTGGCGTCCGCCCTCGACGCGACGCACACGACGGAGCTCGCCGACCGCGCGGTGGACGAGCTGTCCGGGGGCCAGCGCCAGCGCGTGTGGATCGCGATGGCGCTCGCCCAGCAGACCGATCTGCTGCTGCTCGACGAGCCCACCACCTTCCTCGACGCGAGCCATCAGATCGAAGTCCTGGACCTGCTGACCGACCTGAACCAGGCACGCGGCACCACCATCGTCATGGTCCTGCACGACCTCAACCTCGCGGCCCGGTACGCGGACCACCTCATCGCCCTCGCGGCGGGCCGGCTCCACGCGGTCGGGACCCCCGCCGAGGTGCTGACGCGGGAGAACGTGCGCGCGGTGTTCGGCCTCGACAGCCGCATCATCGAGGACCCCGTCTCGGGCCGCCCGCTGATGCTGCCGATCGGCCGTCACCACGCGGGGACCCCGGCGGAGGAAGCGGTCCGGTGACAGTCGACCGGCCGGCCGGCGGTGCTGACCCCGTCGGCGCCCGAGGCCAGGAGACGTACGAGGTCAGTTGACGTACATGGTCAGTTGACGTACGCAGCGTTCCGTGCCGTTCTCACCACGGTGTCGCCGTCGGTCCGGCCGAGGAGGCCCGCGGAGCGCCACGCGTCCACGGTGCTCCGCACCCGCGCGACGAGCGCGTCCTTGTCACGGAACGGGGCCCCGGCCCAGATCTCGTCGAGGAGGGTCGTGCCGTCGAGCCGCGCCGGGTTGGCGACGCCCGAGTCGGTGTTCCCGAACACGACCCGGGGTTCGTCGCGGCGGAAGTAGACGTGGGCCGGGTCCTCGGTCCCCTCGAAGAAGGGGGCGAACTCCGTGCCGTCGAGGGTGTGGTGGAGGGGCTTGCCCGGTACCGGGGTGAGGGTGGGCAGGAGGTCTCCGGAGAGCGCGGCGTTACGGTAGAACCCGAGGCGCCGACAGGCCGTCGCGGGGTCGCGCGCGACCAGGTTGACCGGCCCGTGGAAGAGGGCCTGGAGGGTCGGGTCGTCGGGCGTCGCCTCGGTCCGGAGCCGGAAGGGCACCGTGATCCGGACGGTGTCTCCGGCGCGCCAGGTGCGGGAGACGGTGAAGTAGGCGCCGGGCCGCGGCTGCCCCGCCACCGGGGCGCCGTTGACGGTCACCCGGAAGTCGGGGCCCGCCCAGGAGGGCACGCGCAGCCGCAGTTCGAACGCGCCGGCGCCGCCGATGGTCAGGGTGGAGCCCTGCTCCCTGGGGTAGTCGGTCGTCTGGGTCACGGTGACGCCCCGCTCGGCCCAGGTCAGGGTGGACGGGCTGTACAGGTTGACGTAGAGGGCGCTGTTGTCGGCCGTCCTGAAGTAGACGGAGTCCTGGTATTTGGTGGCGCTCTCCATCCCGGTGCCCTCGCAGCAGGTGGTGCCCGCCTTCGGTGTGTAGTCGCGGACATGGCCGGGTGTCAGCCCGATGAAGTACGTGACCAGCGGCTTCTCGCCGTCCGCGGTGTCCTGCTTGGAGCCGAGGACCTGGTTGTAGAGGGCGCGTTCGTAGTACTCCATGTACTTCGGGTCCGGCTCGTGGAAGAAGAGCAGCCGGCTCAGCTTGAGCATGTTGTACGCGCAGCAGCTCTCGGCGGTGGTGGCGCTGATCGTTCCGGCCACGGATCCCCGGGCCCGCCAGAACTCGCCGGTGCTGGTGCCGCCGATGGCGTACATCCGGGTGGGGACGACCATGTCCCAGAAGTTCTTCGCGGCGGCGAGGTAGCGGGCTTCGCCCGTCGCGTCGTGGAGCCGCAGGAGCCCGGTGAGAACGGGGATGTGCTGATTGGCGTGGAGCCCGTCCAGGATGTCGCGGTTCGCGGCGCAGGCGTCGATGAGGGAGTCAAGGTCGAACAGCCGGGCGAGAGCGAGGTGTTCGGGTCCGCCGGTGAGGGCGTGGAGATCACAGACCGCCTCGACCAGGCCGCCGAACTCGCCGCTGGAGAAGAGGCCCCACATGCGCTGCAGAGTGGCGGCGGGCAGCCGGGACAGCCGGGAGTACATCCAGTCGCACAGGCCCGAGGCGAGGTCGAGCGCCCGCGCGTCGCCGGTGTGCAGGTGGGCGTCGAGCAGGCCCCGGAGAATCTTGTGCGCGGTGTAGTACGGCGCCCACACGACCGTGTAGTCGCTGCCGGTCATCGACTCCAGCGTGATGAACTGGGTCTCCGGGTAGGCCGCGAGGAACCCGGGGTGGCTCGGGCCGCCCCAGGTGCGGCGCACGGTGGCGTCCAGGCCGCGCGCCGAACCGTCGGCGACGGTGGAGCCCGAGGTCTCGTCGAAGGCGTACGACACCAGATCGCCCCGGCCCGGGGAGGCGTCGGCGGCCCGCCTGTCCTGCAGTTCCGCGATCTCGCGGGCGGTGAGGGCGCGCGCCCAGGCGTTGAACTCGTCGAAGGCGCCGGCGAACACCGGGTCGCCCGGAAAGTTCGAGCGGCCGAGCCAGTTGTTGCGCAACGGGCCCAGTACCGCCGGGTCGAGGGTCATTCCCGTACGGCGCCCGACGGCGGTCCCGTTGACGTAGAGCACACCGGTGCCGCCGCCGATCGTGACGGCCAGATGGCTCCACCGGTCCAGCGGGAGCTCCCCGGTGCCGTCGATGCCCTGCTCGCCCGCGGGGCCCCCGGTCGTGACGGCGAAGCGGGGCACCCCGTTCGCGTTGCGGGCGGCGAGGTAGAGGTAGCGGGTGGTGTCGTCGCCGAAGTCGAAGACCCGGGCCCAGGCCGCGTGGTGGGTGGGCTTCACCCAGGCGGACAGGGTGATGGCCGGGGCGCCGCCGAGGACGCCGGCGGGCAGGTCGACGTACCGGTAGGAGCCGCGGACGTGTTCCGCCGCGGTGCCGAACCGGCCGGCCACGCCGAGCACCGCCGGCGCGACCCTGAGCGCCGCCCTGACCTCGGTGAGGGCGCCGGTCAGGTAGCTGATCCGGTCTGCGTACACCTGGTCACCGGTGCCGGCGTAGGACTGGGCGAGCATCGTCAGGAAGTGTCCGGTGTAGTGGCCCCGGAGGTTGCCGTTGGCCTCGCCGTCGAGGCCCTCCCAGCCGCCGGGGGCGACCGCGCCGCGGGTCGACAGCCCGGCGTTGGCGCGGAAGACCTGGAGGAGCCGGTCCGCGTCGTAACCACGCCCGTGGTCGAGCATGAACTGGCGTTTCGTGGCGAAGACGCCCCGGCCGAGCGTCACATCCCCGAGCGCGAAGGGGTGCAGCGCCCAGGTGGGCGGGGCCGGGAGGGTCGCGGCGGAGGGGCCGACGGGAGCGGAGGAGGAGGCGGATGAGGAGCCGGCGGTGGCGCCGGAGAATCCCGATGCCGCCGCGGCGAGTACCGCGGTCCGGAGCATGCCGCGCCGGGAGAGGGGCGGTGGCGGTGGTGGCGGTGGCATAGGGGGGTCCTCATCTCTGCGACTGGGGAGGCGGCCATGAGCGTCGGAGACGGGCATGTCTCCTTGAGCGGCACCATCCGTTCGGGATACCGAACGTCGTTCTGAGTTCCGGTCAGAAGATAGATTCGGAAAGCGGGCGCGTCAACGCTCGCGTCAGGGCCCGGCGGTGTCCCTCGCACCGCCGGGCCCGCTCCTTCGCCTCTCCCTCTCCTGCCGCCTCGCCCTCCGCCTCCCCTACCAGCGCGGGATGGTGGCCCGGTAGGTCGGGTGGATGGTGCGCATGTAGCCGGTGTCGTCCCGGTCGCGCAGACCGCTGCTCAGGTACTGCTCGTGCAGTGTCCCCAGGGCGTCCCGGTCGAGCGTGACACCGAGGCCGGGGGTGGTGGGCACCTCCACCGAGCCGTCCTTGAACGCCAGGACACCGGGCTCGATGACGTCCTCGGTCTTCCAGGGCCAGTGGGTGTCACAGGCGTAGGTGAGGTTCGGGGTGGCGGCCGCGAGATGGGTCATCGCCGCGAGGCTGATGCCCAGATGCGAGTTCGAGTGCATGGACAGGCCCATGCCGAAGGAGTCGCAGATCCCGGAGAGGAGCTTGGAGCGGCGCAGGCCGCCCCAGTAGTGGTGGTCGGAGAGGATGACCTGTACGGCGTCCACCGCTACCGAGGGGTGGAGTTCGTCGAAGGCCACGACGCACATGTTGGTCGCCAGCGGCATCGACACCTCGCGGGCGACGGCGGCCATGCCCGCGATGTCCGGCGTGGGGTCCTCCAGATACTCCAGCACCCCGTCGAGCGCCTGGCCGACCTTGACGGACGTGGGCACCGTCCACGCCGCGTTCGGGTCGAGCCGCAGCGGGTGGTCGGGGAACTCGGCGCGCAGCGCCCGTACCGCCTCGATCTCCTCCTCCGGCGGCAGGACCCCGCCCTTGAGCTTGATGGCGGTGAACCCGTACGTGTCGACCATGCGCCGGGCCTGGGCCACGATGCCCTCGGGGTCGAGGGCCGCGCCCCATGCGTCGGGCTCGGCGCCGGGGTGGGCGGCCCACTTGTAGAACAGGTAGGCGCTGAACGGCACCGCCGGGCGCACCGCGCCGCCGAGGAGATCGGAGACCGGGCGGCCGCAGGCCCGCCCCTGGATGTCGAGCAGGGCGACCTCGAACGGGGAGAACACCCGGTCGACGGTGCTGCTGGTGGTGACCATCCCGGTCAGACCGGAGCCGCCGACGCCGCCGACCCGGGCGATGACCTCGCCGACGATCCGATGCAACTCCTCGGTGGCGTAGACGTCGAGTCCGGCGATCCGGTCCGCGACGGCCTGGAGCCGTTCCAGGTGCTTGGCGTCGGCGTAGGTCTCGCCGAGCCCGGTGAGCCCGCCGTCGGTGTGCACCTCGACGATCGCGCGCAGGGCGTACGGCTCGTGGACGCCGACCGAGTTGAGGAGCGGCGGGTCCCGGAAGGCGACGGGGGTGATGGTGACGGCGGAGATCCGCAGCTTCTCGGCGCTCATGCGCTGGTGCTCCCTACCAGTTCGAGTCCCCGCTCCAGGAGCGAGGCGAGTTCGTCGAGGTCCTCCCGTGTGGGCTCGGTCAGCGGTGCGCGCACCGGCCCCACGTCGAGGCCGCGCAGCCGCACGCCGGCCTTGACCAGGGAGACCGCGTACCCCGGGACTTTGTCCCGCAGGGCGACCAGCGGGTGGAAGAAGGCGGCCAGCAGGGCGTCGGCGCGCTTGTCGTCGCCGGTGGTCACCGCCTGATGGAAGGCCAGGGAGATCTCCGGGGCGAAACAGAAGACGGCGGACGAGTAGAGCGGGACACCGATGGCCCGGTAGGCGGGGACGGTGACCTCCGCGGTGGGGAGCCCGTTGAAGAACTGGAAGGGCTTGGCGCTGTCGCGCAGCGATGCGCGGATGGCGACGACGGTGCGCGCCAGGGTCTCGATGTCGCCCACGCCGTCCTTGAAGCCGACGACCTGGTCGATCCCGGCGACCTCCACGGCGGCGCGGGGGCCGAACCGGGCGTTGGCCCGGTTGTAGACGATGAGGGGCAGTCCGGCCGCCTCCGCGACCTCCCGTACGTACCGCACCAGGCCGTCCTGATCGGCGTTGACCAGGTACGGCGGCAGCAGGAGCAGTCCGTCGGCGCCGCTCTCACGTGCCGTCACGGCGAGTTCGACCGCCGTCGGGAGCGCGCCGCCGACACCCGCGTACACGGGAACCGCACCGTTCACGGCCTCGACCGCGATGCGTACGACGTCGGTGTGTTCCCGCGGCGCCAGGGCGTGGAACTCCCCGGTGCCGCAGGCGGCGAAGACCGCGCCGGCACCGGCTTGCACCCCCGCCCGTACATGGGCGTCGAGGGTCTGTGGATCGAGAGCGCCGTCGGGTGCGAAGGGGGTGACCGGAAAGAACAGCACTCCGTCAAGCATGAGACTCCGTTCATGTATGTGTCCGAGATCTATGTTCATGTATTCGTCACCGAACTTAGGCCGCCCCGCGGGAAACCGTCAAGCGGTCACACCACCGCCCCTTCGCCTCTGACGTGGGACCTTGCACCTCATGGACACACGGTGGCGGTCCCGCGAGATTCCACGGGAAACCATTGACCGGGTGGACACGCGACCGTAACGTGTCCACACGTGTGACAGATGTTCACATACATATACGACCGAGCCGGACGCCGGGACGGTCGGGGCGCGACGCGCCCCCGCCCTCGCGAGCGGAGTCCGGCCTTCGCGGTCGACGGCCCAGGCACCGGACATATCTGTCATGCCGTCACGCCAATCGAAGTGGGAGACAACGATGGTCCCGCAGCCTCTTGCGAAGAGCCCCAAGAGCGAACCAAGCGAACCGGACGCGGAAAGCCGTGCGGTCGGCAAATTCCTCCGCCGCATGCTGCCCATTCTGGTGCTGATGCTCCTGGTCAACCAGATGGACCGGACGAACGTCGGGTTCGTCCAGGACGAGTTGAGGGCCGACGTCGGGGTGAGCGCCACCGCCTACGGTCTCGGCGCCGGCCTGTTCTTCATCGGGTACGCCCTCTTCGAGGTTCCGAGCAACATGCTCATGGAACGCTTCGGCGCCCGGGTCTGGCTGACCCGCATCATGATCACCTGGGGCGCGGTGATCCTGGCGATGTGTCTCATCCACAACGTGACGACGTTCTACGTCCTGCGCTTCCTCCTCGGTGTCACGGAGGCGGGCTTCTTCCCCGGCGTGCTCCTCTACTTCACCCAGTGGCTGCCGGACTCCAGCCGGGGCCGGGCCAGCGCGATCTTCCTGGGCGGCTCCGCCACGGCCTACATCGTGACCGGTCCGATCACCGGGGCGCTGCTGGAGATGCACGGGGTGGCCGGATTCGCCGGCTGGCGCTGGATGTTCGCGATCGAGGGCGTCTTCTCCATCGTGGTGGGGATCGTCGCCGGATTCTTCCTGGTCTCCCGGATCGGTGACGCGCGCTGGCTCACGCAGGAGGAGAAGGACGCGCTGAGCGCGGCGGTCGCGCGCGACCAGGAGTCCCGCAGCCGGGCTCCGAAGGTGTCGCGGATGCGGCTCCTGGTCCACCCCCAGGTCGCCCTGCTGACCGCGGTCTTCTTCGCGATGGCCCTGACCGGCTACGCGATCACGTTCTGGCTGCCGAGCCTGGTGGCGGAGATCGGCGGGCTCTCGCCCTTCCAGATCGGGCTGCTCTCCGCCATCCCGTGGATCTGCGCGGTGATCGCCATGTACTCGATGAGCCACTTCACGGACCGCTCCCCGGACCGCCGGCCCTATCTCGCGATCGCGCTGGTCCTGTCGGCGGTGGGCTCCTTCCTCGCCACTCTGGGCTCCCCCTGGTTCGGGCTCGCCGCCATCACCCTGGCCGCGGTCGGCGGCAAGTGCGCGGCCACCCTGTTCTGGCCGATGGCGCAGTCCGGACTCGACCTGAAGATCGCCGCGGCCGGTCTGGCGGTGGTCAACTCGCTGGGCAACCTGGGCGGGTTCGTCTCCCCCACCCTCTTCGGCTACCTCAAGGACACCACCGGCAGTACGCACGGCGGTCTGTACGCCCTCGCGGTGGCATCCGTGCTGGCCGCGTTCGGTGTCGCCTTCATGCGCCGGCCGGGCGGCCCGGCGTCCCGTACGGGCGAACCGGAAGCGGCCGGGCGAGCGGTGGCGACCGGCGAGGTGCGGTAGGCGTGCCGTCCGACCCGGGTTTCCTCCCGGGTCGGACGGGGCCGGGCGCTACAGCAGGGCGACGGCGCGGCCGGCCAGCTCGCCGCTCGTGAGCTTGCCGATGTACTCGGGGATCCGGTCGAACGGGATCGGCACGGTGTGCGAGCGCAGGGCGCCGGTGGCGATGAGGCCGAGGACGGCCTCCGCCTCGGACTTCTCCCCGTTGGAGGCACCGACGAGGGTGATCTCCTTCATCGTGATCTTCTGCATGGAGAGGGTGGCCGTCTCACGGGCCAGGCCGATCTGCACGATCCGCCCGCCGTGCCGGACGGCGTCGACGGCGGAGGCGGTGGTCGTACCGAACCCGGCGAAGTCGATGACGACGTCGAGCCCGGCGTCCTCGAAGTCACGGATGTCGGCGGAGACACCGCCGACCCCCAGCTCCCTGGCCCGCTCCCAGGCGGACTCGTTCACCTCGGCCACGTACACGGTGGCGCCGGCGGCCTTCGCGATCTGCGCGCCGAGCGAACCGAGACCGCCGAAGCCGATGATGCCGACGTTCATCCCGGCCGCGACGTGCCCGAACGTCTCGACGGCGCGGTAGGCCGTACGGGCCGCGTCCATGGCGGGCGCGGCCTGTTCGAAGTCGACGGCGTCCGGCACATGGACGGCGAGCCGCGCCTCGACCGCGGTGTACTCGGCGAATCCGCCGTCGACCGCGGTGCCCGGTCCCTCGGTGGTGGCCGGGATGCCGACCCGGTCGCCGACGGCGAAGCCGGTGACGCCCTCACCGACCGCGGTGACGATCCCGGCGGTCTCGTGGCCGAGCACGATCGGGAGGTGCCCGAGCAGCGAGGTGATCGTGCCGTCGATGAAGCTGACGTCGCTGTGACAGATCCCCGCCGCCTTGACGGCGAGTACGATCTCGCCCGCGGCCGGGGTCGGTTCGGGCAGCTCGACAAGCTGCAGGGGTTCGTTCACACCGGTGAACTGCCATGCCCTCATGGGTGTTTCTTCTTCCTCTGGTGATACGTGGTGGCCCGGCCGGAACGCGCCGCGGTGGCGGCGCCGGCCCCGCCGGGGCCGGTGGTGATCGTCAGCGGACGCTGGTCAGGCCGCCGTCGACGGGCAGGAGCTGCCCGGTGATGAAGTGCGAGGCGTCGCTCGCGAGGAACACCAGCACGGGCGCGAGATCGGTGTCGGCGTCGCCGAACTTCCCGCCGAGCGGGATCGACTTCGCGATCTCGGCGTCGTACGCCGCGAGTTCCTCCGGGCCGAGCGAGCCGCGGTACTTGTCGAACATCGGGGTGTTGACGTACGGGAGGACGGCGTTCACCCGTATCCCGTCCGGCCCCCACTCGCGGGCCACGGTGCGCGTCCAGGTGTGGACGGCGGCCTTCGAGGCCCCGTAGGTGGCGTTGGTGAGCTCGCCGGTGAACCCGGACATCGAGCCGAAGTTGACGATCGCGCCCGCGCCGGCCGGCCGCATGGCCCGGTAGGCCGCCTGGTTGGTGTGGATCGTACCCAGCACGTTGACCCGGAAGACCGACTCCCACAGTTCGTCCGTGATCTCCGCCGCGGGCGAGCTGCGCTGCAGGCCGGCCACGTTGACCAGCACGTCGAGGCCGCCGAGCGCGCCGGTCGCCTCGTCGAAGGCGGCGTCGACGGCGTCCTTGTCGGCGATGTCGGCGCGGCGGAACGTGACCGTCCCGGGCCCCTCCGCCGTCGCCTCGGCCGCGACGCGTTCACCGGCCTCCGGCGCGAGATCGAACGACCACACCCGCGCGCCCTCGCGCGCGAAGGCACGCACGGTGGCCTCGCCGATGCCCTGGGAACCGCCGGTCACGATGACGCGTTTGCCGTCGAGTTGCATGGTTGAGCTCTCTTTCCCTTGCCGCGGGGCGCCTCGCCGCGCCGAGCACGGGATTCCTCCCGTCCCACAGGGGGGGCTCCTCCCTGCGTCGAGTACGGTCCCCTCAGCACCGCGACGGGGTGCGCCTTCTATTCTGGTACTGAGTATCACAATGTACTCGCCCCTGACAGGGGCGGGGGGACAGGACTGGTATGCACGCGACTCCACCGCCACCCCGACGGCGGTCCCCCGGCCGGCCCGCGGTGTCGTCCCGGGAGGACATCGAGCGCGTCGCGATCCGCCTCTTCCTCGACCACGGCTACGCGGCGACCACGATCCCGATGATCGCCGAGGCGAGCGGGGTGAGCCGGACGAGTGTGTTCCGGTACTGGGGGACGAAGTCGGAGATCGTCTGGGGCACCTTCGACGTCCACACCCGGCGCCTCTCCGAACTCCTCGACGCCACGGACCCCGCGGAGCCGGCGATGCGCGCCGTCCGCGCGTGCGTCGTCAGGAACCTCGCGCTCTCCATCGAGGACTCCAGCCTGTGGATGGAACGCTTCGCGCTCCTCGACACCTCCCCCGACCTGCGGTCCGAGGAGTCCGCGCACTGGCTGAGCTGGGCGGCCGCCGTCACCGCCTTCGTCGCCCGCCGGCACGGCATACCGCCGAGCGGTGTGACGGCCCAGAGCATCGGCGGCGCCGTGCAGGCGGCGTTCCTCGCCGTACTGCGGAGCTGGCTCACCGAACCGTCGCCGTCCGCCGCCCTCCTCCCGGAACTCGACCGGGAGCTCGCTCCGCTCTGCGACCTCCTGCAGACGTGGCTCGACACCACCGGCTGAGCAGACTCGGTGGGCACCGGCGCGGCTGGGCTCCGCGCCGGGCCGCGCCCCGGCCTGCTGCGGCACATCTGCCGCCGCCGGCGGGACCCCCCGGCCGGCGCCTGACAGCTCTGACCGCGCCTTCCGGACGGTCCTACTCCCAGACGGCGATGTTGCGCCGTACCGGGACCGTGCCCGAGTCCGTGGCGAACAGCTCCGGCGAGCGGGCCCGGATGCGTTCGACGTCGTCGAAGACCGCCCGCAGATGGGTGCGCATGGCCGTACGGGCCAGGGTGACGTCCCCGGCGAGCACCGCTTCGAAGATCTCCACGTGCTGGGCGGCGAAACCGGCCGGTGACGCGGTGTGGTAGAGGCCCAGGCGGCGCGCGCGGTCGAGGTGGCCCTTGGCCGAGACCACGGTGGCCCAGGCGCTGCCGTGTCCGCTCAGCCGCAGGATGGCCTGGTGGAACGCCTCGTCCAGGGCGAAGAACTCCTCCAGGGCGAGGCCCGGCCGCTGCTGCTCGGCCAGGTTGGCGCGCAGTGCGTCGACGAGCTCGGGGTCGAGTTCCTCGGGGAGGTCTTCCAGAGAGGCCAGCTCCACCGCCTCCCGGAGGAACTGGGCGTCGGCCACCTTGGCCGGGTCGACCCGTGAGACGAAGGACCCCACCTGCGGAAAGACCTGGACCAGACCCTCATGGGAGAGCAGGATCAGACTCTCCCTGACAGGGGTGCGGCTGACCCCGAGGGCCGCCGCCAGCTCGTTCTCGGACAGGGCTGCGCCCGGAGGGAGCTCAAGGGTCAGAACCTTGTGCCGCAACGTCTCGTAGACAGCGCGGCGGCTGGTCCGCTGCCGGTTCGATCGGGCCATGCGCTCATCGTATCGGGCGCTGACACGGCCTGTGCCCGGTCGATGGCGCTGTGCCGTTCCGGTGGCGTCGTCCCATGTGGCGCGAGTATTGCATCACTGGCCGACCAGTGCTTGTATACCAGCCATGTCGACCAGTTGTCCGGCGTGTGAACCGGTTGGCCGGCGGCGTACGGACCCTCGAAGGAGCAGGCTCGTCCCTCTCCGACAGCCGACTGCACTTCCCCGAACAACGGAGTTCCCATGACGGACACCACGCGGACGGAGCCCACGGGCCCCGCGACGAGAACGACGCGTGATCTCACCAAGGCCGCCGTATCCGGCTGGCTGGGTACGGCGATGGAGTTCATGGACTTCCAGCTCTACTCGCTGGCAGCGGCCATCGTCTTCAACAAGATCTTCTTCCCCGACGTCAGCCCGGCGATCGGCCTGATCGCCGCCATGGCGACCTACGGTGTCGGGTACGTCGCCCGGCTCGCCGGGGCCGTCTACTTCGGGCGGATGGGCGACCGGATCGGCCGCAAGAAGGTCCTGTTCCTGACCATCCTGCTGATGGGCGCCTCGACCACGCTGATCGGCGCGCTGCCGACCTACGCCTCGATCGGCATCCTCGCCCCGATCCTGCTGGTCGCCCTGCGCCTGGTCCAGGGCTTCGGGGCCGGCGCCGAGATCGCCGGGGCCACCGTCATGCTCGCCGAGTACGCCCCCACCAAGCGCCGGGGCCTGGTCTCGTCGCTGGTGTCGCTCGGCACCAACTCCGGCACCCTGGCCGCGTCCGGCCTGTGGGCGATCCTGCTCGCCGTGCTCAGCGAGGAGCAGCTGCTCTCGTGGGGCTGGCGGCTCCCCTTCCTGCTGAGCTTCCTCCTGATGATCTTCGCTGTCTGGCTGCGCAGGAACCTCAAGGAGAGCCCGGTCTTCGAGGAGCGGGCCGATGTGGTCGACGGTGTCGCCATGTCCCGCGACGAGGTCGAGACCGTTCTGACCGACTCCGCCCTGGACGAAAAGCAGGAGAGCGTCCTGGAGGCCGGGATCCGCCAGCGCAAGGGCAAGGCGTTCTTCCTCGCCCTCGGTCTGCGGTTCGGCCAGGCCGGCAACTCGGGGCTGATCCAGACGTTCCTCGTCGGCTACATCGCCACCACGCTCCACGCCGAGCGGTCCGTGCCGACCGACGCGATCGTCTACGGCTCACTGCTGGGCTTCCTCACCGTGCCGCTGGTCGGGCTGCTCGGCGACCGCTTCGGCCGCCGCCCGATGTATCTCGCGCTCACCCTGCTGACCATGGCCTTCGCGTTCCCGATGATGATGCTCATCACCTCGGACAGCACCTCCGCGCTGATGCTCGGCATGGTCCTCGGGCTCAACGTCGGTGTCCTCGGGCTGTTCTCGCTGGAGAGCGTGACGATGGCCGAGCTGTTCGGCTCCCGGACCCGTTTCACCCAGCTCGCCCTGGCCAAGGAGATCGGCGGCATCCTCGCCACCGCCATCGGGCCGGTCGTCGCGGCGACCCTCACCGCCGTCACCGGGAGCTGGTGGCCGATCGCGGCGATGCTCGTCGTCTACTCCCTGATCACCCTGGTCTCCGCGTACCTCGCCCCCGAGACCCGCGGCCGCGACCTGGTCCGGCTGGAGGACGCCGCATGAGGGCCGTCGTCGTCCACGGTGCCGGAGACCTCCGTATCGACGAGCGTCCCGACCCCGTGCCGGGCGAGGGGGAAGTCCTCCTCGCGATGGAGTGGGGCGGGATCTGCGGGTCCGACGTCGCCTACTGGAAGCACGGGGCGTCCGGGACCGCCGCGCTCACGCACCCCCTGGTGCTCGGTCACGAGGTCGCGGGACGGATCGCCGCGACCGGCGAGGGGGTCGACGGACTGCGCGTCGGACAGCCCGTCACCGTGCACCCGGCCGAGCCGGTCGGCAACGGACCGCTGCCGGACCGGATCGCCGGCCGCACCAACCTCCACCCGCGGATCAGGTACTTCGGTTCCGCGGCCTTCGACCCGGGCACCGACGGCGGGTTCAGCGAGTACCGGGTGGTCCGGGCGACGCAGATACGGCCGCTGCCCGACGGCGTGGACACCGAGCACGGCGCCCTCGCCGAACCCCTCGCCGTGGCGCTGCACGCCGTGCACCGCGCCGGGGACATCCGGGGCAAGGCCGTGCTGGTCAACGGCTGCGGCCCGATCGGGGCGCTGGTCGTGGCGGCGGCGAAGCACCGGGGCGCCGCCGCGGTGATCGCCTCGGACCTCTCCGCGGCGTCGCTCGACGTCGCCCGCGCCATGGGCGCGGACGAGACGCGCGACCTCGGCGCCGGCGCGGCGCTCCCCGACGATGTCGAGGTGGCCTTCGAGGCGTCCGGCGCCCCGGCCGCGCTCGGCCCCGTCCTGCGGGCGACGGCGCGCGGCGGCACCCTCGTCCAGGTCGGTAACCTGCCGGGCGCCGCCGTGTCCGCGGCCCTCGGTGACCTGGTGACCCGGGAGATCAACTGGGTCGGCTCGTACCGCTTCGTGGAGGAGATCGACGACGCGCTGCTGGCGATGCGGGACGGTCTGGACGTCTCCCCCGTGATCACCCACCGCTTCGCCCTCGACCGGGCCGGGGAGGCGCTGGCCGTCGCCGCCGACCCGGCGAGCGGGAGCAGCAAGGTGATGCTCAGGCTCGGCCGGGACGGGTAGAAGGGGAGACAGGACCGGGGGTTGGTTGCGCCGCGGTGCAACCCCGGCGCAACCTCGCGGCGGGTTGACTGGTTCTCCTGACGACCGGTTCCCTTCCTCCGCAGAGGCGGCGAGATGACGGACGAAACGAGTTCCCCCGAGACGCCCCTGGTCGTGCTGACGCCCGCGGCCGCCGAGTTGATCCGGCGGCTGCGGGCGGACCACGGACCGTTGATGTTCCATCAGTCGGGCGGCTGTTGCGACGGCAGCGCGCCCATGTGCTATCCGGACGGCGAGTTCCGTACCGGCGGCTCCGACGTGCTGCTCCATTCCCTGGAGGTCGAGGGCGTCGCCGAGCCGGTCCCGTTCTGGATGTCGGTGAGCCAGTACGAGGTGTGGCGTCACACCCGGCTCATCGTCGACGTGGTCGTGGGGCGCGGCAGCGGCTTCTCCCTGGAGGCCCCCGAGGGAGTGCGCTTCCTGATCCGCTCGCGGCTGGTCGGTACGTGACCGCCGGGCGCCCGGCGGTCAGGGGTTGAGGCTGGAGACCACCCCGGCCGTGGTGGAGATCCCGTTGGCGATGGTCGGCGCCATGCTCGTGCCCGCGAGGAAGAATCCGAGCAGGGCGCAGACCAGCGCGTGCGAGAACTTCAGTCCGCCGCTGCGCAGGAAGACCACCGCGAGAATCGCCAGAAGCAGCACCACTGAAATCGAAATGGCCATCGCCAAACCTCCTCCGCCGCACGGGAATCGCGGCATTCGGCCGCCAGTGTGGCGGAGGAGGGAGCCGGTACGGCCGACTGGCGTGTCCGCCGTACGGGTGGTTGACGCGGGGTTACGGACGGGCGGTGCGCAGAAAGCGTTCGAGACCCGCGAGGTCGTCGGTGTTGAGGTGGTCCACACCGGCGGCGAGCAGTTCGCTCCAGACGGCGTCCCGCGCGGGCCCCGGCAGGTCGGGGGTGGCCCAGAAGCGCAGCCGCTGCCCGTGGGAGTGCGCGGCGCCGGCGAGACGCCGCAGTTCGGCGCGCTCGGCGGCGGGGAACGGGCCGGCGCCCTGCCAGCTGAAGCTCTGCGTCCAGTTGGTGCTGATGAGCGGGACGAAGGAGGCGGGCGCGGCGGTCCCGAGGTCGTCGAGCCGCCCGTCGTAGAAGGCGTACCGCACGCGCTGCGCCTCCATCGGTACGCGGGCCGCGCGGTCGCCGGAGATGACCGGGGTGACCGCGCCGGGGCGTACCGAGCCGTGGGCGTACGTGGTCAGCATCGAGCGGTAGCGGGCGAGTTGGCGGTGCAGCTCGGTGTACGCGGCGGCGCCGTCCGTCTTGATGTCGATGAGCAGTTGCACCGGGCGGTGGTATCCCCGGTGGACGGAGCCCCCGTTCGCGCGGACCCGGGCGAAGAGCGGGTCGAGGTAGAGCGAGGCGAGGGTACGGGCCGGGTCGAGATCGGTGGCCTCGTGGGCGACCAGCAGTTCGCCGTCGACCAGGAAGATGTCGGCCTCGACGCTGGTGAAGCCGTGCGCGAGCGCGTCGAGGAGCGGGCGCGGGTGGAGGTAGTCGTTGTGGGCGTGGGCGCGGCGCAGCGGCCGGGGGCCCTGGCCGCCGCCTCCCGTCCGGGCTGCGGCCCGGGCGTAGGCGGGGGCCGCGACGACCCCCGCGAGCGCGGCGGTGAGCGTGCTGACGGCTCTGCGGCGGGTGGTGAGGGCCATGATGCCTCCGGGACGGGACGCGCTGGGGGCGCGGCGGGCACGGTCCTGGTGAGTATCGCCCTGTCATGCCTGAATCAAGGCTGTGCCGCGCAGTGTTCGTCCACCCGCCATCCGCGATTCAGCCACCCGCGGGGCCCCTCCCCGGCACGCCGCCGGTCACCTCGGCCCGGCCAGGTTCACCAGCCCGGCCAGGCGCTCCCGGTGTGCGCCGGGCGAACCGAGCGCGCTCTCGTCGGACTTGGCGCGCTTGAGGTACAGGTGCGCGGGGTGCTCCCAGGTCATGCCGGTCCCGCCATGGAGCTGGACGCACTCCTCGGCGGCGTGGACGGCGACGCGCCCGCAGTACGCCTGGGCGACGGCCACGGCGAGCGGGGCCCCGGGGTCGCCGGTGGCGAGCGCGTCGGCGGCGTTGCGGGCGGCGGCCCGGGCCGAGACGACCTCCAGCCAGAGCTGCGCCATCCGGTGCTTGAGGGCCTGGAAGGAGCCGACGGGGCGGTTGAACTGGTGGCGTTCGCGGGTGTGCCGGACGGTCTCCTCCAGGCACCACTCGGCGAGGCCGAGCTGTTCGGAGGCGAGCAGTCCGGCGCCGGCCAGCAGTCCGCGCCGTACGGCGGCCTCTCCCGTGGCGGCGTCGGCGATCCGGACGCCGTGGCCGGCCGCGACCGTGACGGTGGCGAGCGGGCGGGTCAGGTCGAGCGGCGTCAGCGGCTCGACGGTGACACCGGGCGCCGCCGTCTCGACGGCGTACAGACCGTCGGCGCGCGGGACGAGCAGCACGTCGGCGCGTACGGCGTCGGCGACGGCGCTCACCGTGGTCGCCGCCGCCTCCGGGTCCCCTGCGGCCACGGCGTCCCCCGCGAAGGGGAGCGGCGCGTCCGGGGCGGTGGTGAGCGGCAGGGCGAGCACGGCGGTACGGTGGCCGCTCGCCAGCGCGGTGAGGAGCCCCGCGACATCGGTGGACTCGGTGCTCTCCCCGTCACAGCCGAGCAGGGTCTCGGTCGCGATCACCGAACTGGTGAGGTAGGGCGCGGGGGTGATGGCGCGGCCCAGCTCCTCCAGGACGACCGCGGCCTCCCGGTGGCCCGCGCCCTGGCCGCCCAGCTTCTCCGGGACGAGCAGCCCCGCCACGCCGATCCCGGCGGTGAGCGAGGTCCACAGCCCGGGGTCGTAGGGGTCGCCGGACTCGGCGCGGGCGAGGGTGGCCGGCAGGTCGGCCCGGTCGGTGAGCAACGACCGTACGGCGGCCCGCAGATCGTCCTCGGTCTCCGAGTAGAGCAGGTCGGGGGAGGTCGCGGCGGGGGCGGGCTGCGTGGTCACCGGGTCAGGTCCTTCCAGGGGACGTCCTTGTCGTTGCGCGGCTCCGGGGGCAGACCGAGGACGCGCTCGGCGACGATGTTGAGGAGGACCTCGCTCGTACCGCCCTCGATGGAGTTGCCCTTGGACCGCAGATAGCGGTATCCGGCGTCGCGTCCGGTGAAGTCGACCAGTTCGGGCCTGCGCAGGGTCCAGTCGGAGTACAGCAGGCCCTCTTCGCCGAGGAGTTCCACCTCCAGGCCGCTGATCTCCTGGTTGAGGCGGGCGAAGGCGAGTTTCATCCCGCTTCCCTCGGGCCCCGGTTGGCCCGCGACGAGCTGCTGGCGCAGCCGCTCGCCGGTGAGCCGGGCGACCTCGGCCTCCACCCAGAGGGTGAGCAGCCGCCGGTGCAGATCGTGGGTGCGCAGCTCCGGCCGCTCGCGCCAGGTGGCGGCGGCCTTGCCGATCATGCCGCCCTCGCGGGGCAGGCGGGCGCCGCCGATCGAGACCCGTTCGTTCATCAGCGTGGTCTGCGCGACCTTCCAGCCCTCGCCGATCGCGCCGAGCCGATGGGCGTCGGGGATGCGGACGCCGGTGAGGAAGACCTCGTTGAACTCCGCCTCGCCGGTGATCTGGCGCAGCGGCCGTACCTCGACGCCCGGGGCGGTCATGTCGCAGAGGAAGTAGCTGATGCCCTGGTGTTTGGGCAGCTCGGGATCGGTACGGGCGATGAGGATGGCCCAGCGGGCGAGATGGGCGCTGGACGTCCAGACCTTCTGGCCGTTGACGATCCAGTCGCCGGTGTCCTGGCCGCCGCCCTCGCGCACCGCGCGGGTGCCGAGGGCCGCCAGGTCGGAGCCGGCGCCGGGCTCGCTGAAGAGCTGGCACCACACCTCCTCGCCGATCCACAGGGGCCGCAGGAAGCGCTCCTTCTGTTCCCGGGTGCCGTACCGCAGGATGGTCGGCGCGGCCATGCCGAGGCCGATGCCGATCCGCCGGGGATCGTTGTCGGGCGCGTCGGCGGCGGCGAGTTCGGCGTCCACCACCGCCTGGAGGGAGCGCGGCGCGTCGAGTCCGCCGAGTCCGGCCGGGTAGTGCACCCAGGCGAGTCCGGCGTCGAAGCGCGCCCTGAGGAAGTCGGTGCGCCCGGTGGTGGCCGGCGGGTGTCCGGCCAGCAGTTCCCTGGTGCGGGAGCGGAGTTCGGCGGCGTCGGGGACGTCGGCGGCAGCGGTCACCGGAGCTCCCCCGCCGGGAGGACGACCACCCGGCCCGTGGTGGCGCCGTCGGCGACGCGCTGCACGGCGTCGGCGCCGCCCTTCATCTCGGCCCGCTCGCTGATGAGCGGCCTGATCGCGCCCCGGGCCGCCAGCGCGGTCAGTTCCTCGTGGCAACGCGCCACCGCCGAGGGGTCCTTGGAGTTGTAGAGGCCCCAGTGGAGCCCCATGATCGTGTAGTTCTTCACCAGCGCGTGGTTGAGGGCGGGGCTCGGGATCGTCCCGCTCGCGAAGCCGACGACGACGATGCGGCCCTCGAAGGCGACGCTCTTGGCGGAGGCGGTGTACGCGTCGCCGCCCACCGGGTCGTAGACGACGTCCGCGCCCCGGCCGCCGGTGGCCTCCTTGACGGCCGCGACGATGTCGTCCGTGCGCCGGTCGATGACCACGTCGCACCCCATCTCCCGGGCCACGGCGGTCTTGTTGCGGCCTCCGGCGACCCCGATGACGGTGGCCCCCGCCGCCTTGCCGAGCTGGACGGCGGCGCTGCCGACGCCGCCGGCCGCGGCGTGTACGAGCAGGGTCTCCCCCGGCTTGAGGGCGGCCCGCCGGTGCAGGGCGAACCAGCCGGTCTGGTAGCCGATGTGGAGCGCGGCGGCCTCGGCGTCGTCCAGTGTGCCGGGCGCGGGCAGCAGCGCCGCCTCGTCGGCCACGACGTACTCGGCCAGGCCGCCGTGCGGCAGTTGCGGTGTGGCGATGACGCGGCGGCCGTCCTCGGTCTCGCCGCAGATCTCCACGCCCGGGGTGAAGGGCAGCGGCGGCCGTACCTGGTACTGGCCCCGGCAGAGCAGGGCGTCCGGGAAGTTGATGTTCGCGGCCCTGACCCGCAGCCGGACCTGCCCGGCGCCGGGCACCGGAAGCTCGGTCTCCTCCAGCCGCATCACCTCCGCGGGCTCGCCGTTCCTGTGCACGCGCCATGCCAGCATTCGGGCCTCCACACACGGGGTCGGTACCACGTCCCTGTGCATACTAAGCGGTCGCTTGTCACGCTGGGAACAGCCCGCTCAGGGCGTCTTCGGCCGCGCCCTGACATGCATCCGCTCGCCCTGCGGGCCGAAGAGGCTCAGGAATTCCACGGGCGCGTCCCCGGCCGGGCCGAACCAGTGCGGGACCCGCGTGTCGAACTCGGCCGCCTCTCCCGGGCCCATCACCACATCGTGGTCGCCGAGCCGCAGCCGCAGCCGCCCGGAGAGGACGTACAGCCACTCGTACCCCTCGTGGGTCCGCTGCTCGTCGTCGCAGTGGTCGGGCGTGTTCTCCGCCACCACCTTGTACGCCCGGAGGCCGCCCGGCCGGCTGGTGAGCGGCACCATCGTGCGGCCGCCGCGCACGATCGCCTTGGAGCGGATCCGGGGGTCGCCCACCTCGGGCGCGCCGACCAGCTCGTCGAGCGGGACCTGGTGGGCGCGGGCAATGGGCAGCAGCACTTCGAGGCTGGGCCTGCGGTGGCCCGACTCCAGCCGGGAGAGGGTGCTCACGGAGATGCCGGTGGCGGCGGAGAGCGCGCCCAGGGTGGCCCCGCGCTCGCGCCTGATCCGGCGCAGCCGGGGTCCCACCTGGTTCAGCACGTCGTCGAGCCGGGGGTCTTCGTCCATCCGTACATTGCAGAAACGGCACGCCCGTTTGTCAATCCGGCACGGCGATCCGGCACGGCGCCGGCCGGGCGCCTCCCGGGCCGCCGCGGGGCGCTCAGCCGTCCGCGCGGGCCGCGTCCGTCCTGGCCGCGTCGGCCCGGGTCATGCCCGCCCGTCTCCCGTCCGGCCTCGTGCGGTCCGACCCCGTACGGTCCGTCCCCGTACGGTTCGAACCGGTACCGCCCGGTTCCGTACCGTCCGGGAAGATCGGAACCGGCCTGATCCTGCGCAGATACGCCTCCGCCTGCCAGATCGCCTCCCGCGCGGTGCGCTGTCCCATGAGGACGCAGAGGGTGTACGCCACGTCCTCGAAGCGTCTGCGGGTCGTCACGTCCAGCGGATCGGCGAGCACCAGCCGTTCCCAGGCCCGGTAGCGGGCCAGGAGATCGGCGACAAGATGTCTGTCCGGCAGCAGCATGTCCACCACCTCCGCTTCGGCGGGGACCGGTCGTCACGCACAGCCCTGACACAGTCCCCTGAGCGTCATTCTCCCCCCGGCGCGCCGCATCCGCGCGGCGGGCGTCGGAGGCTCAGCTCTCGCCGCGGGCCAGCGCCAGCAGCCGGTCCAGGACGCGCGGGCCGCCCGCCCGTACCCCGTCGTGCTCGAACTCGTCGGTGACCCAGGTGCGCAGGCCGCGGATGGCGCGCGCGGTGCGCAGCGAGTGCTCCGTGTCGACGTACATGTCGTCGTGGTAGACGGCCGCCGCGACGGGCACCTCGTTGGCGGCCAGCCGCGCCGTGTCGTACAGGGCGGGCCAGTCGGTGCGGGCGGCGAACAGTTCGGCGGTCTCGCGCAGGGGGCGCAGCGCCGGGTCGCTCTCGAAGTGCCAGGGGTGGACGGACTCGCCGGTGAAGTAGAGCGGGCCCTCCCCGGCGAGGGTCTTGGCGGCGTCGAACCGGGCGAACTCACCCCGTACCCGCTCGGCGGCCCAGTCGGTGGCCGAACCGCCCTGCGCGTAGATCGCCTCGTGGACCAGCGCGTACAGCGGGTGTCCAGCAAAGGAGAGGGCCGAGGCCACACTCTCCTGGAAGGCGTCGGAGAGGGCGGGGCCCTTGGGGGTGCGGACGAAGGCGTTCTCCAGCAGGTAGTGGAGCTGATGGCTGCCGTCCCCCGATCCGAGGACGATGCCGAGGGACTGGAACGCCTCGGGTGTGAGGGTGTAGCCCCCGGGCAGGACCGGCCGGTGCTCGGCGACGTACCGCGCGACGGCGCGGGCCCGTTCGACGTCCTGGGGGTAACGGGCGTAGTGGGCCTCCACCTTGCGCGCGATCCGCGGGTACGCGGCGCGGTAGACCTCGTCCGCGGTGGCGTCCAGGGACGGCAGTCCCCCGGTGATCAGTACGGTGTCCAGTCCCTCGGGAGCGGCGCTGAGGTAGTGGGTGGCGCAGAAGCCGCCGAAGCTCTGGCCGAGTACGGTCCAGGGGGCGCCGCCGGTGAGCAGCGGGCGGATGGTCTCGCAGTCGCGGACGATGGAGTCGGCGCGGAAGTGGGCGAGGTGGTCGGCCTGCGCGCGCGGGCCGCCGTGCAGCGGCAGGGTCTGCCGGTTGACGGGCGTGGAGAGGCCGGTGCCCCGCTGGTCGAGCAGGAGCACCCGGAACTCCGTCAGGGCGCGCCCGAGCCACGCCTGTCTGCCGGTGAACCGGCGCGCGCCGAAGCCGGGCCCGCCCTCCAGGTACACCAGCCAGGGCAGCTCCGCGCCGGCCCGCGCGCTCGCCACGACCTCGCGTGCGAACAGCTCGATCCGCTCGCCGCCCGGATCGCCGTGGTCCAGCGGGACCGTGAAGCGGTGGTCGGTGAGGACGACGCCGGGCTGGCGGTAGCTGGTCAAGAAGGGCTCCTGTTCTCGCGCCCCTGAGGCGGTCAGGCACCACCGGGGCAGTCACGCCGGACATTTCAGCACACGGTCGGCGGGCGCCTCGGCCCGCCCCGGTGGATACGGAACGGGCACGGTGCGTGTTCAGCCGCCGCTGCCCTCCGGACCCGGACGCGGACGCCGCCGCTGCCCCGGACGCGGGCGGTGCCCCGGACAGTCGCGGCCCGTGTGCGGGCGGGACCGGCCGCTCCTAGCGTGAGGTCATGATCCGGTTCGAGCAGGTCGGCAAGGTCTACCCGGACGGTACGGCGGCCGTGGACGACCTGTCCTTCGAGGTGCGCGAGGGCGAGCTGGTGACGCTGGTGGGGCCCTCGGGGTGCGGCAAGACGACCACGATGATGATGGTGAACCGGCTGATCGAGCCCACCTCGGGCCGGGTCCTCGTCGAGGGCCGGGACGTCTCCGGGGTCGACCCGGTCGCGCTGCGCCGCCGGATCGGCTATGTCATCCAGCAGGTCGGGCTGTTCCCGCACCGTACGGTCCTCGACAACACCGCGACCGTCCCCACGCTGCTCGGCTGGAAGAGGGCGAGGGCGCGCGAGCGGGCGGCGGAGCTGCTGGAGCTGGTGGGGCTCGACCCGGCGACGTACGGTCCGCGCTATCCCGCGCAGCTCTCGGGCGGGCAGCGCCAGCGGGTCGGGGTGGCGCGCGCCCTGGCCGCCGATCCGCCGGTGCTGCTGATGGACGAGCCGTTCGGCGCGGTGGACCCGGTGGTGCGCGAGCGGCTGCAGAACGAGTTCCTGAAGCTCCAGGCGACGGTGCGCAAGACCGTGCTGCTGGTGACCCACGACATCGAGGAGGCGGTACGGATGGGCGACCGCATCGCCGTGTACGGGGAAGGGCGCATCGAGCAGTTCGACACCCCGGGCGCGGTCCTCGGCACCCCGGCGACGCCCTACGTGGCCCGGTTCGTCGGTGCCGACCGGGGGCTGAAACGGCTCTCGGTGACCGCGGTCGAGACGGCCGATCTGGAGCAGCCGCCCGTCGCCAGGACCGGGGAGCCCGCGCGGGACGCGGCGGCGCGGATGCGTGCGGAGGGGGCCCGCTGGGCGGTGGTGCTGAACGACGCGGGCGAGCTGCACGGCTGGATCGCGGCCGGCGCGCCGGCCCGCGCGGGGACCGACGGGTCCGAGCCCGGCACGGTGGGGGACCACGCCCGGCGGATGGAGGCGTGGGTGCCGCTCGGCTCGCCGCTGAAGCAGGCGTTCAGCGAGATGCTCCAGCACGACGCGGGGTGGGTGGCGGTGCTGGACGGGGCGCGCTTCGCGGGGGTGCTGACCCCGGCCAAGCTCCACGAGGCGCTGCGCCGTTCGGTCGACGCGGACGCGCAGGGCATCGGCCGGGGCGAGGTCGACTTCGACTCGGTCTCGGACGCCTGAGATCCGTCGTTCGACCCGGGCGCGGGCCGTGGGCAGCAGGACTCAGGTCGTCCACGCCTGCCGCCGCGGCCCGGTGACCTGACGCCGGCCGCACCGGCGGGTTCGCGCTCTTCTGCGATCCACCCTCCGGTCGTACGGTGTGATCATCCGTTGTCCAGTTGGCCGCTTGGCCAGTAGCCCCGTTTCCCTACCGAGGTGGTCCCGCATGCCCCAGGCCGATCTGCCCCTCGACCAGCTCCGCGACTACCGGAGCGCGTCCGTGGAGCCCGAGGACTTCGACCAGTTCTGGGCGAAGACCCTCGCCGAGACCCGCGGCCACGATCTCGACGCGCGCTTCGAGCCCGTCCCGACCGCGCTGACGACGCTCGACGTCCTCGACGTGACCTTCGCCGGCTTCGGCGGCCACCCCGTCAAGGGCTGGCTCGTCCTGCCCGCGGGCGCCCGCGAGCCGCTGCCCGTGGTGGTGCAGTACGTCGGGTACGGCGGCGGGCGCGGGCTGCCGCACAGTCATCTGCTGTGGGGGTCGGCCGGCTTCGCGCACTTCGTGATGGACACCCGGGGCCAGGGCGCCGGGTGGGACGGCGGCGACACCCCCGACCCGGTGGGCAGCGCCTCCTCCATACCGGGCTTCCTGACCCGCGGCATCGAGGACCCCCACGACTACTACTACCGGCGGCTGTTCACGGACGCGGTGCGCGCCGTGGAGGCCGCCCGGGCCCACCCGCTGGTCGACGCGGCGCGCACCGCGGTCGCCGGCGCCAGCCAGGGCGGCGGGATCACCCTCGCGGTGGCCGGTCTCGTACCGGACCTGGTGGCGGTGGCGCCGGATGTGCCGTTCCTCTGCGACTTCCCCCGGGCCACGACCATCAGCGCCCGGCATCCGTACCGCGAGGTGGGCCTCTACCTGAAGACCTACCGGGGCCGTACGGAGCGGGCGTGGCGGACGCTCAACTACTTCGACGGCGTGCACTTCGCGGCGCGCGGCCGGGCCCCCGCGCTGTTCTCGGTGGCCCTGGAGGACGAGACCTGCCCGCCGTCGACGGTGTTCGGCGCGTTCAACGCGTACGCGCACGAGGACAAGTCGATCGAGGTGTACGACTTCAACGACCACGAGGGCGGCGGCCCGTACCAGCAGGCCGCGCAACTGCGCTGGCTGCCGGAACGGCTGCGGGCGGGCTGACGGGGCGGCGGGCCGCCGCTGCCGGCCGGCAGCAGTCCCCTCGACTCCAGATAGCTTCTGGCGACGTCCTCGGGCAGCCGCCGCCAGCCGTCCACCCGCTCGCCCAGACCGGCCAGGTCCGCGGTGGTCAGTACGGTGTTCAGCCGGTCCAGGGCCTCGGTGACGCCTCGCGCGCCGGCCCTGGCCCGGTTGACGACGGGCACGATGTTGTCGGCGTTCTGCAGGTGCTTGTCGTCGGCGAGCAGCACCAGTCCGAACCGGCCGAGGGTCGCGTCGGTCGTCGTGGTCAGCACCATCTGGTCCTGGCCGCGCCGCACGGCCTCTTTGGCCGGTGTGGTGCCGACGCCCTTCGGGTCGATGCCGGTGATGTCGATCCCGTACGTCTTCCTCAGCCCCGGCGCGCAGTACGGGCGGCGTACGCACTCGTCCCCGGCGGCGAGCCGCACCGGCAGCCGGGAGCGGCCCAGGTCGCTCAGGGTCCTGAGGCGGTGCTTCCGTGCGTAGGAGGCGGCGACCGCGAAGGCGTTCTGGTCGACCGCGCGGCCGGGGGCGAGGACCGTCAGCCCGCGCGCCGAGGCGAGGGTGCGCAGCGCCTTCATCGTGGTGGCGAGGTCGGGCGAGCCGACGGGGCGGGCGCCGGGGCCGTGGGTCCTGGCGTTCAGCCAGTCGGCGAAGGTGGCCGCGTACTCCGGTACGACATCGATCCGGCCGCTCTCCAGGGCCGGTTCGTAGAGCTCCCGGTTGGTGACCGAGAGAATTCTGGCGTGGTACCCGGACTGCTCCAGCAGGAGCGCGTACATCTGGGCCAGCAGGTCGCTCTCGGTGAAACCGGCGGTCCCGACGGTGAGATGACGGCTGTCGCCGGGCGGGGCGGTGACGGCGCCCCGGTGCTCCAGGGACGGTCCCGTGGTGCAGGTGGCCGTCGCCAGGAGCAGGACGCCGCAGAGGGCGGTGGTACGCAGCGGTCTCATCCTGCGCCGTCCCCGGGGCCTCCCGTCCGGCCCGTCCGGCCCCACCGCGGCCCGGACGTCCCCAGCCGGCGCACCGCCTCGAACACCCCCTCCACCAGCAGCGCCAGGGCGGCGACGAGCACGGCGCCCGCCACCACCTGGGCGGTGTCGGCGAGGTTGAACCCGGCGGTGATGATCCGGCCGAGTCCCCCGCCGCCGATCAGCGCCGCGAGGGTGGCGGTGGCCACGAGCTGGACGGCGGCGATCCGTACGCCCGTGAGGATCAGCGGCAGCGCGAGCGGCACCTCGACCCGGTACAGCGTCTGCCACGCGGTCATGCCCATGCCGCGGGCGGCCCGGACGGTGTCCCGGTCGACGCCCCGCATCCCGACATAGGCGTTGGTGAGCAGCGGCGGGACGGCGAAGAGGACCAGGGCGATGATCGTGGGCCACTGTCCGTACGCGCCGAGCGGGGTGAGGAGGAGCAGGACGAGAACCGCGAAGGTGGGGACGGCGCGCCCCGCGTTGGAGATGTTGACGGCGAGGGCGCCTCCCCTGCCGAGGTGGCCGAGGACCAGGGCGACGGGCAGGGCGAGCGCGCAGCTCAGGGCGAGGCAGACGACGGTGAGGAAGAGGTGCTCGTTGAGCCGGTCGCCGATGGAGCCGTCGCCCGACCAGTGTGCGGGGCTGGTGAGCCAGGACCAGGCGGCGGTGAGGGTGTTCACGCGCGGGCCCGCCGGGTCCAGGGGGTGAGCCGGCGCTGGAGCAGCAGGAGGATGACGTCGGCGGCGACGGCGATGACGACGCACAGCACGGAGGCGGTGAGCACCTGCGCCTTGAAGAAGGAGTTCATCCCGGCGTAGATGAGGTTGCCGAGCCCCCCGTATCCGACGATGGCGCCGATGGTGACGAGGGAGACCGCCGAGACGGTCGCGATACGCAGTCCGGCCAGGGCCGCGGGCAGGGCGAGCGGCAGCTCGACGGTGAGCAGCAGCCGGAGCGGGCCGTATCCGAGTCCGCGGGCGGCCTGCCGGGTCTCCTCGGGGACGCCGCGCAGCCCGGCGAGGATGTTCCGTACGAGCAGGGTCAGGGAGTAGAGCACCAGCCCGGCGACGACGAGCGAGGCGGACAGTCCGTAGAACGGCAGGAGCAGCGAGAACATGGCGAGCGACGGAATGGTGTAGAGGACGGTCGTGACGCCGAGGACGGGGGCCGCCGCCGCGTTCCAGCGGCGGGCGGCGAGCGCGAGGGGTACGGCGATGGCCAGGCCGATCAGGACGGCGGCGAAGGTGAGCTGGAGGTGCTGGAGCACCGCGTCCCACAGGATCGTTCGGCGGCTGGAGAGGTAGGCGCCGCAGATCCACTCGTTGCGCGCGAGGCAGTCGTCCGGGGGCGCGGTCACCTGTCCATTGGAGCGCCGCCGGGCGGCGCCCGCGCGCCGTGTTGGACCGTACGGGGGAGGCGGGACGGTCGAGTGGGGCGCGGCGAGATCCGCGTGGCGGGCGCCGGGGCTGCCGGGGAGGGGTCCGAGGGCGGAGCGCGGGGTCCCAATTCGCCTGAATGGTAAGGATGTTGCGTGGGATCACACGTAAATACCCCTTACGGGTGAACTGGACGGAATTACTTGAGTGTGGCGACGATCGTCATGGCATGCTCCGATCAATCAGGACTACTCGCCATCTGTTCCCTCCCCTGAGGAAGTGCCGCGATGA
Organism: Streptomyces sp. NPDC059255; assembly: GCF_042752355.1. Taxonomy (NCBI): domain Bacteria; kingdom Bacillati; phylum Actinomycetota; class Actinomycetes; order Kitasatosporales; family Streptomycetaceae; genus Streptomyces; species Streptomyces sp. NPDC059255. The sequence goes on along the minus strand of NZ_JBHYZP010000001.1, from coordinate 730,241 downwards.
CTCCTTCGGATTCCGTGCGGACCTGCCCGGTCCGACATGACAACGCGCTGGAACCCGACCCCTTCATGACCCGGATGCGGACCGAGGCTCCGGTGGCCCGGGTCCGGATGCCGTACGGAGAGGGCGACTGCTGGCTCGTCACCCGGTACGCGGACGTCCAGACCGTCACCTCGGACCGGAGGTTCAGCCGCGCGGCGCTGATCGGCAAGGACTTTCCGCGGATCACCCCGGCGCCCATCGCCCAGTCCGAGGCGATCAACCTGATGGACCCGCCCAACCTCAACCGGGTACGCCGGCTGATCATCAAGGCGTTCACCACCCGTCAGGTCGAGCAGACACGGCCCTGGACCCAGCGGACCGTGGACGAACTCCTCGACGAGATGGTCGCGCGGGGCGGGCCGGGCGACATCGTCGCCGACCTCGCCGACCGGTTGCCCCTGATGTCGATCTGCGAACTGCTCGACATACCTGTGGCGGACCGGCGCCAGTTGCGTGACTGGGCGATGGCGATGATGTCCATGAACGCCGCCGACCGCGACTCCGCGGTCGGGGCGAAGGCGGGGCTGCGGGCGTACTTCACCGAGCTGACCGCGGCGCGCCGGCGCGCTCCGGGGGACGATCTCATCAGCGCGCTCGCCACCGCCCGGGTGGGCGACGAGATGCTGGACGAGGCCGAACTGGCCGTCCTGGCCATGCTCCTGGTCGTCACCGGCCACGACACCACCACGTACGACATCAGCAACATCGTCTTCACGCTGCTGACCCACCCCGCGCAGCTCGCGCAGTTGCGGGCCCGCCCCGAGCTGCTGCCCCAGGCCGTCGAGGAACTGCTGCGGTACATCCCGTTCCGCCAGGGGGTCGGTATCCCGCGGGTGGCCCTGGAGGACGTCGAGTTCGACGGGGTGACCATCAAGGCGGGCGACACGGTCCACGTCTCCTATCTGACGGCCAACCGGGACGATTTCGTCTACGAGCGCCCGGACGAGCTGGACTTCGAGCGCGTGGACCCCGCCGTCCACATGGCGTTCGGGTACGGCAGTCACCACTGCCTCGGCTCCCATCTCGCCCGGATGACCCTCCAGGTCTCCGTCGGCACCCTGTTCCGCCGGTTCCCCGCGCTGCGGCTGGCCGTTCCCGAGCCGGAGGTGCGGTGGAACACCGACTCCATCTGGCGCTATCCGCTGGCGCTTCCGGTCGCCTGGTGAAGGAGCTGACATGGCAACACTGTGCAGACCGGCGATCGCCGTGCCCGAGCACGTCATCACCCGGGAACAGACCCTGGAGTTCGCGCGCACCCTGCACGCCGGGCACCCGCAACTCGCCCTGGCGCTACGACTGATCGGCAACACCGGGGTGCAGACCCGGCATCTCGTGCAGCCGATCGAGGACACGCTGAAACATCCGGGCTTCACCGCCCGCAACGCCCTCTACGAGAGCGAGGCCAAGTCCCGGCTGCCGGAGGTCATCGAGCGGGCACTGGCCCACGCCGAGCTGACGACCCGCGACATCGACCTGATCGTGTACGTGTCGTGCACCGGCTTCATGATGCCCTCGATGACCGCGTGGCTGATCAACACCATGGGGTTCAGATCCGCCACCCGCCAACTGCCCATCGCCCAGCTCGGCTGCGCCGCGGGCGGCACCGCCATCAACCGCGCGCACGACTTCTGCATGGCGTATCCGCGGGCGAACGTGCTCATCGTGTCCTGCGAGTTCTGTTCGCTCTGCTACCAGCCGGAGGACCTCGGGGTGGGCAATCTGCTCTCCAACGGTCTCTTCGGGGACGCGGTCGCCGCCGTCGCCGTACGGGGCGAGGGCGGGGTGGGCGTACAGCTCGAACAGAACGGCTCGCACCTCGTGCCCGGCACGGAGGAGTGGATCTCGTACGCGGTCCGGGACACCGGTTTCCACTTCATGCTCGACAAGCGGGTCCCCGGCACGATGTCCATGCTCGCCCCGGCCATGCGGGACATGGCGGAGCCGTTCGGCTGGGACGTCTCCGACCTGGACTTCTACATCGTCCACGCGGGCGGGCCCCGGATCCTCGACGACCTGAGCAAGTATCTGATGCTCCCGTCGGAGACCTTCCGCTACAGCAGGGCGACCCTCACCGAGCGGGGGAACATCGCCAGCGCCGTCATCTTCGACGCGCTGGACCGGCTCTTCGAGGAGGGCGGCGCGGCACAGGGAGCCCGGGGGGTGATCGCCGGCTTCGGCCCCGGGATCACCGCGGAGATCTCCCTCGGCCGCTGGATCCGGCCGGGCGGCGCGACCCCGCTGTCCCACTGCAACGGAAGCGTCCCGAGGAGCGCGGCGTGAACGCCCGGGAGATCCGGCCGGCCGGCCCACAGGGCCCCCGGCTCTCCCGGGCCGACGCCATCCGCGCCGACCGCCGCGCCCGCGCGCCGGGCACAGACGTTCCGCACAGGGACTACTTCGCCCGGCCCGTCAGGCCCGACGACCCGGACGAGGCCGACGCCCCGGACGGAGCCGACGACCCGGACAGACCGAACGCCCCGGACAGACCCGACGACCCGGCTTCCCTGGCCGCGGCCGCCGACCGGCTCATCCGGCTGGCCGGGACCCGGCTCGCGCCGCTCCCAGGCACCGCCCTGCTCGTCATCGGCTGCGGCACCGGACGGGCCGCGCTGCTGCTGGCGGAGGAGACCGGCTGCGCGGTGACCGGCACGGACATCCGCGCCGCCCGGATCGCCACCGCGCGGCGCCGCGTGGCGCGTTCGGCGCTCGCCGTCCGGCCGGAGTTCCACACCGCCGACGCGACCGCCCTGCCGTTCCCGGCCGGCTCCTTCGACCAGGCGCTCATGATGGAGGTCACGACGCGCATGCCGGACACCCCCGGCCGCCGCGGCAAGCGGGCCGCCCTCGCGGAGGCCGCCCGCTGTCTGCGCCCCGGCGGCCTGCTGCTCCTCGCGGACCCGGTCGGCGCCGACGGCACACCGCCGGGGGCGCCGGGCCTGCGTCTCACGACGCGGGAGCGGCTGCCGGCCCTGCTCGACGCCGCGGGGTTCGACGTACTGCGGATCGACGACCTGACCGGGCTCACCGGTGAACCGGCGGCGGAACGGTATCCCGGCTACGTCATGATCACGGCCTGGTCCCGGGTGGCGCGCGTCACCTAGGCTGTGCGCCCGTCCGTGCCGCACCGCGCCCACCACGGCGCGTCGGCGGTCGCGGCAGCCCCGGTCACCCACACAGGAGCCCTTCATGACGGCCCATCCGCCGCCCCAGCCCCGGATCGACACCAGCAAGGCCCACCCCGCACGGGTGTACGACTGGCTCCTCGGCGGCAAGGACAACTATCCGGTCGACCAGGTGGTCGGGGAGCGCATACCCTCCGAGGCCAAGGGCAACGCCTTACGGAACCGGGCGTACATGCGACGCGCCGTCGCCTGGGTGGCCCGGCAGGGCGTCGACCAGTACCTCGACATCGGTACGGGGATCCCCACCGAGCCGAATCTGCACCAGATCGCCCAGGAGATCGTTCCGACGGCCCGGATCGTCTACGCCGACAACGACCCCATCGTGCTGCGCCACGCCGAGGCCCGGCTCACCGGCACGGCCGAGGGCGCCACCGACTACATCCAGGCGGACGTCCGGCAGCCGGAGGCCATCCTCGATCACGCCCGGACCCTCCTGGACTTCGGCCGGCCCGTCGCGCTCTGTCTCATCGCGCTGCTGCACTTCGTCCCGGACGAGGACGACCCGTACGGGATCACCCGGAGCCTGGTGGACGCGCTGCCCTCCGGCAGCTATCTGCTCCTCTCCCACACCACCTTCGACGAGCACCCGCAGTACCGGGACGTCGTCACCACCGCCTACAAGGAGGGCGAGATCCCGCTGCGGATGCGGGACCGGGCCGAGGTGGCGCGCTTCTTCGACGGTCTCGAACTCGTGGAACCCGGTCTGGTGACGGCCGCCCACTGGTACAAGGACGGACCGGCCCCGGCGCCCGAACCGAGCGGCTTCTACGTCGGCGTCGCACGCGTACCGTAGCCGCCACCCGGCGCCCGCGTACCGCCCCGACGGGCCCGATGGACCGGACCGGCGGGGAGCCGGAGCCGGTCCATCAGGGACACGCCGCCCGTGGCCCCCTAGTGGGAGAACCGGGGCAGCCACTTCACCTGGTAGTCCCTGTGGTGGGCGTGCTCCGCGGCCATCTGCCGGACGACGAAGCCCAGTCCCACCGCGCGGCCGTCGGCGAAGCTGTCGCCGGGACGGTCCACGTCCAGGGCCGCGACCTCCGCGTACTCGTCGAGCAGCACCCGGCTCGTCTCGACACGCCGGAGGGTGCACGCCGGATCCTGACGGGCGATGTGGCGGTCGTACCCGTGCGTGCGCAGGCTGAACGCGATACTGCCGGTGCGGTCGTGGATCTCACCGGGCTGCTCCGGCGGGCACCGCCAGGCATCGCCGCCGGCGTCGCGGGCGATCCGCTCTTCCTCGTCGAGGCGTGCCCGCACGAACGCCATCAGTCCAGCGTTGTGGTCTGTCATCTGGTTCCGGTCCTTCTGGCCATGACGGACCCGCTCCGGGCAGTGCCCGTGCCGGGTCCGTTCCACTCGTCCCGCAGAGCATGCCGCACTTCGGCCCCGCCCGCCGCGCCGTCCACGCCGGGGCGCGCGCCCGGCACCGATCCGCCGGGGAAAAGCGAGTTGACCGGTCGGGCGCGGGGCCGCTTGGCTGGTGGTCATGCAGACGCGCCCCCTCCACGCGGACGAAGTGGCCACCGACGTCCCCCTGGTACGGCGGCTGCTCGCCGCCCAGTTCCCCCGGTGGGCGGCGCTGCCCGTCACGCCGGTCCGCTCCGCCGGTACCTCGAACGCGATGTACCGGCTCGGCGCGGAGATGGTCGTACGGCTCCCCCGCGTCGCGGGCGCCGCCGGCGACGTGGCGAAGGAGCACACCTGGCTGCCGCGGCTCGCGCCGGCGCTCCCGGTCGCCGTTCCCGTACCGCTGGGCAGGGGGACGCCCGGCGAGGGTTTTCCCTTTCCGTGGTCGGTCTACCGCTGGCTGCCGGGCGGGAACCCGGAGGCGGCCGGGACCGCACCGCCGGAGCCGTTCGCGCGGGAACTGGCGGAATTCATCAACGCGTTGCACCGGATCGACCCGGCCGACGGGCCTGCCTCGTACCGCGGTGAGCCCCTGGCCTCGCGGGACGCCACCACCCGCGCCGCCATCGGTGAGCTGGGCGGGCACCTCGACGCCGTCGCGGTGACGGCCGCCTGGGCCGCGGCGCTGCGGGCGCCCGGACGGCGCGGGCCGGCCGTCTGGATCCACGCGGACCTGCAGCCGGGGAATGTACTGATCGCCGACGGACGCCTCGGCGCGGTCATCGACTTCGGCTGTCTCGGGCTGGGCGATCCGGCCGTCGACCTGATCGCGGCGTGGTACCTGCTGCCCGCCGCCGCGCGGGGCGTCTTCCGCGCCGCTGTCGGGGCCGACGAGGCGGCCTGGGCGCGGGGGCGCGGCTGGGCGCTGTCGATCGCGCTCCTCGAACTGCGCCACTACCGGGAGACGGACCCGCGGATGGCCGCCATCGCCCGGCGGGTCGTCGACGCCGTGATCCGGGAGGAAGGAGCCTGACCGCGGTTCCGGGGACGGCGTGGCGAGGCCAGCAGAATTCCTTTGCGCCGGCGCGCCGCACCGCCCCACACTGTGCCGGTGCTGATCCGACGTGAGAACCCCGCCGACCGTGCCGCCGTACGGGCCGTCACCGCTGCCGCCTTCGCGACCCCGGAGAAACCGGAGACCGTGGAGGCCCCGCTCCTCGACGCGCTGCGCACCTGCGAGGACTGGCTGCCGGAGCTCTCGCTCGTCGCCGTCGACGGCGCGCCCGGCGGGCCGGGCGACATCGTCGGGCACGTGGTCTGCACCCGCGGGCGCGTCGACGGCGCCCCGGCGCTGCTCCTCGCTCCGCTGAGCGTGCGCCCGGAGCATCAGCGTCGCGGCGTGGGGCTGGCGCTCGTCCACTCCGTGCTCGGCGCGGCGGACGCCCTCGGCGAGCCGCTCGTCGCACTGCTGGGGAGCCCCGCGTACTACGGCAGGTACGGCTTCCGGACCAGCACGGAGTACGGGATCGTGCCGCCCGATCCGTCGTGGGGCGCGTATTTCCAGGTCCGGACGCTGACCGCGTACCGGGAGACGCTGCGCGGCACCTTCCGGCTCGCCGAGCCGTTCGACCACATCTGACTCCGGAGCGCCTCCCCCGAAAAACGACAGGCCCTAGGTTCCCGAGAGGTCCAGCAGCACCTTGGAGGCGACGGCACGGTCCCCGGCGATGTCGAAGGCGTCGACGGACCGCTCCAGCGGGAAGGTGTGGGTGACGACCGGATCGACGGGCAGTCCTCCGGCCAGCAGGGCCAGCGCCTCGTCGAATTCGCCGTCGAACCGGAAGGCGCCCCGCAGTTCGATCTCGCGGGTGACCGCGACATTGCCCAGCAGCCCGACCTCGCCGGGCGGCAGCAGCCCCAGCAGGACGACGGTTCCCCCGCGGCGTACCCGCTCCACGCAGGTACGCAGTCCCGCCGGGGCGCCGGACGCCTCGATCGCGACATCGACGGCGTCTCCCCAGGCCGGATCGTCGGGGCGGTCCGCCCGTACGGTCGCGGTGGCGCCGACCTCGGCCGCGAGCCGCAGCGGCGCGTCGAGCAGATCGGTGACGACGACCTCCGCGGCGCCCGCCTGGCGCAGCGCCGCCACGACGAGGCAGCCGATGGGGCCCGCGCCGGTGACGAGGACGCGTCGGCCGCGTACCGCACCGGCCCGGCGTACGGCGTGCAGCGCGACCGCCAGTGGTTCGGCGAGGACGGCGCGGCGCAGCCCGAGCCCCGCGGGCAGCGGGCGGATCTGGTCGGCGGGCACGGTGATGTGCTGGGCGAAGCCGCCCTGGACGTGCGGGGTCCGGGCGGCGCTGCCCAGATAGCGGGTGTGGGCGCAGATGTTGCGCCGGCCGTCGGCGCACTCGGGGCAGGTGCCGCAGGGGGTGGCGGGGTGGACGGCGACGGGGGTGCCCTCGGCCGGTCCCGTGGTACCGGGGCCGAGGGCGGCGACATGCCCGACGACCTCGTGGCCCAGAACCATGGGCGCGGTGACGGCGAAGTCCCCCACCCGGCCCCGGTGGTAGTAGTGCAGATCGGAACCGCAGATTCCGCCGAGGGCGACCGAGACGGCGATCTCGCCGGGCCCGGGGTCGGCCGCCGGCCGTTCCTCGATCCGCAGGTCACCGGCTCCGTGGACAACACACGCGTGCATGGGGGAAGGCTCCTTCACAGGACGGAGAGCATGCCGCCGTCGACGTACAGCACCTGGCCGTTGACGAAGTCGGAGGCGGGGGAGGCGAGATAGATCAGGGCGCCGACCAGGTCGTCGACCGTGCCCCAGCGGCCGGCGGGCGTGCGGCCCCGGACCCAGGCGCTGAACTCCTCGTCGGCGACGAGCGCGGCGGTCAGCTCGGTCTCGAAGTAGCCGGGGCCGATGGCGTTGACCTGGATACCGGAGGGGCCGAGGTCGGCGCACATGCCCTTGGTGAGCATCTTCAGGCCGCCCTTGGTGGCGGCGTACGGGGCGATACCGGGGCGCACCACCTCGCTCTGGAGCGAGCAGATGTTGACGATCTTGCCCTGGCCACGGGGGGTCATCCGCCGGGCGACCTCGCGGCCGACCAGGAAGGCGCTGGTGAGGTTGGTGCCCAGCAGCCCGTGCCATTCCTCGTCGGTGAAGTCGGTGAAGGGGGCGCGCCGCTGGGCCCCGGTGTTGTTGACGAGGATGTCGATCGGGCCCGTCCGCTCCTCGACGGAGGCGACGGCCCGGGCGACGGCGGCGGAGTCCGTGACGTCGAACGCCTCGGCGCGGACGGCGTCGCCGAACGCCTCGGCCAGTCCGGCGCGCGCCGCCTCCAGGGCGGCGGTGTCCCGGCCGTTGAGCACGACCGTGCAGCCGGCTTCCAGCAGCCCCCGCGCGAGCGCCAGACCGATGCCCCGGCTCGATCCGGTGACCAGGGCCACCTTTCCGGTGATGTCGAACATCGGGTGGCTCATCGGGCGGCCCTCCGGTGTCGTCTCATGCACAGCTCCTTCCATTTTTCCACTGAGTGGAAACACAATCTGTTCAATGGAAAGTATCGTGTCCACGCTCCCCGGCCGGTGTCAACCACCAGGTCGCGGACCAGGTCGCGCGCTGCCCGGCGGAGGGCCCTTCCGCCGAGTGGTAGCGTCCTGCTGTGAGTGCCAGCGATGTCCCGGTCGACGTGGTGGGCCGGGCGATCCGGCTCCTCCTGCTGGTCGGCGAGCACCCGCACGGCATCACACTCTCGGAGCTGGCGCGCGAGAGCGGCGTGCCCGTCTCCACCTCGCACCGGCTGGTGAACTCGCTGTGCCGCGAGGGCCTGGTCGAATTCGAGCCGGTCGGCAAGCGCTACAAGCCGGGGCTCGGCCTCTTCCGGCTCGGCCAGCAGGCCGGCCAGGCGTACGGCTTCGCGGGCGCCGCCCTTCCCGTGATGCAGCGGGTGACGCGGCTGACCGAGGAAGCCACCCTGATGTCCGTGCTCGACGGGACGCACCATCTCTACGTGCACTACGTGGACGGTCCGCTGCCCGTCGGCGTACGCAGCGAACCCGGCCGGCACGGCCCCCTCCACTGCACCTCGATGGGGAAGGTGCTGCTGGCGTTCGCCCCCGCCGAGGTCCGGGCGGACCTGCTGGAACGGATCGAGCTCACCCCGTACGGACCGCGCAGCATCACCGACCGCGCGGTCCTGCGCGCCGAGGTCGAGCGCGCCGCCGAACGCGGTTACGCCACGGCCGACGAGGAACACCACGCCGGGCTGCGCGCCGTGGCCGTACCCGTGCTCCGTCCGGACGGCAGTGTCTTCGCGGCGCTCTCGACCGCGGCCCCCGCGTTCCGCCGCACCCTCGACGACCTGGTCGCCATGGTGCCGGTCCTGCAGGCCGCCGCGTCCGAACTCGGCGTCCGGCTGCCCACCCGCTGACCCCGGCTTCCCCGAACCGCAATCAGGCCGGGAGTGGCTGGACTTCACCGCAACCATCACGGCTCCACGGTGACCACCGGGATCCCCACCGCCGCCGCCCACGCTTCCACCGCTCCCCCGCCACCCCGTCACCTCACCCCGCGGCAGGGCGAGTTCGCCCGCCGCCGCAGTCTCCGGCCGCTCTCCGCCGGGCCGGTGGCGCACCGGCCGCACCGCCCCTGACCACGCACAACGCCGGTCGGGCGGGGCGGTACCCCGGACGCCGGGCGCCCACCCCGGCGCCCGGGGCGCCTCGGACCACCCCGACAGCAAGAAGCCGTGCGGGCCGGAAAGCGCGGAATGGTGGGTTCCGACACGGAGGGCGCGACGCGGTGTGCCGCCGTGCGGCACGCCCGGCAACGGCCCTGACGGAAGGCCCTATTCCGGCCGTTGCCGCAGGTTGACACGGAAGTGGCCGCCCCAGCAGCATGCGTGATGCCACCGAGGCCCCGCTGCCCGGTGTGCGACCACCTACTTCAGTCCGTCCCCCGCTTCGGCCTGCCCGCTCCGGCACCCGGCAGGCCACCTCGTGTTGTGCGCGACACGAGGTACGGGACCGGATCACGCGGGCAACAAGATGGAGAAACGCATGGCCAAAACGAGACGTGTCACCGCGCTGCGCCTGCTCGGAATCGGCGCCGCCGCCCTGGCGTTCACCACCGCCGCGGCAAGCTCCGCGTGGGCGACCGACTGCCCCGGCGGCAAGGGCTGGGACAAGGGCAACCACGGGGGCTACAAGCCCGGCACGGGCGCGGGCACGCCGGTCACCACCGCCGACAAGTGTGAGTTCTCCCTGGACGGCCGGGACTGGTTCTCCCAGATCAAGGTCGACGACATCAGCCTCAAGCCGGCCGACGACGGCAAGGTCCACGTCAAGGTCCGCACCGCCTCCGACGCCTCGAACTGCACGGTCTCGCTCGCCTCGTACCGTACCCACGGCCCCACCTGGGAGACCTCGGGTGAGCAGGTCTTCCACGACTTCGACGCCGTCGACATCAAGCAGGGCGGCCAGGAAACACTGGACGTGGCCTTCCCCGACGTCGGCTGCTACGCACAGGTCGACCTCTACCGCGGCAAGGTCAAGTACGACGGCCTCAAGGACACGAACGACGGTTTCGAACACGGCGACCTGCCGGTCGGTCCGAGCCACGCGGTCATCAAGGACAAGCTGATCGCGGCCTGGAACGGCGGCACGAAGAACTGCACCGCGCAGGAGATCCCGCCGGCTCCGGAGCCGCCCACGGACGAGTCCACGCCGGAGAAGCCGCCGGCCGAGGCGACGCCTCCCGCCGACACGCCGTCGGAGCCCGGGACACCGGGCACGGACACCCCGACCCCCTCGGCGAGCGAGCCCGGCACCCCCGCGTCGGACACCCCCACGCCGAGCGCCTCCGAGCCGACGTCGGACGCCGCCACCCCGCCGAACGCGCCGAGCGCGGCGTCCACCGGTGGCGGCGGCGACCTGGCGGAGACCGGTGGCGGCAATGTCGTCCCGCTCGCCGCGGGCGCGGCCGTGCTGCTGGCCGCGGGTGGCGCGGTCGTGATCGTGACCCGTCGCCGTAAGGCCGTCGCGGGCAACTGACCCACCACGGCAGCCGGCGCGCGGCTACGCAGACCCCTCCGCCCTTTCCCGCCCCTGTTTCCGGGGGCGGGAAAGGGCGGAGGCCGGTTCGGGTCCGGCGGGCGTCGGTGCCGAGAGCGCCCACTGTGCCCCGGACCGGCGCGGCGATCAGGGCCGCGCCACCCAGTCGTACCAGTCGGCCATTCCCTCGCCGGTGGTCGCCGAGACGGTGAGCACCCGCAACTCCGGATTGACCGAACGGGCGTACTTCTCGCACTGTTCGACGTCGAAGTCGACGTACGGCAGCAGGTCGATCTTGTTGATGATCACGAGGTCCGCCGCGGCGAACATGTACGGGTACTTGAGGGGCTTGTCCGTTCCCTCGGTGACCGAGATGATCACGGCCCGGCTCCGCTCGCCCAGGTCGAAGAGGGCGGGGCAGACCAGGTTGCCGACATTCTCGACCAGGACCAGCGACCCCGCCGCGGGCTCCAGCGTGGCCAGCGCGCCCCGTACCATCTTGGCGTCGAGGTGGCAGCCGGCGCCGGTGTTGATCTGGACGACCGTACCGCCCGCCCGCCGGATCCGCTCGGCGTCGAGCGCCGTCTCCTGGTCCCCCTCGACGACCGCGACCGACCGGCGACCGGCGAAGTTCCTGACGGTGCGTTCGAGGAGGGTGGTCTTGCCGGCCCCGGGCGAGCTCATCAGGTTCACCGCCACGATGCCCCGCTCGGCGAGCCAGGCGCGGTTGTGTGCGGCCAGGCCGTCGTTCTTGACGAGGACCTTCTGTTCCAGGGTGATGGTCTCACCGGCCGCGCCGGCCCCACCCGGGTGAACCCGGTCATGACCGTGCGGATGTGCGTGCGGTACGGAGATCCTCGTCCCGCCGCCGCCCTCACCGCTTCCGCCGACGCAACCGCACGTACCGCACATAGGGTCAGCCCACTCTCATCGAGACGATCTGCAGCTCCCGCCCCGAGGTGATGTCCACGTCGGCGCTGCCGCACGGACAAAGCAATACAAGATCGGTCAGTGTGAAGTCCTGCCCACACGCCCGGCAGTGCGCCGTTCCGGGGGGCTGGTCGATCTCCAGGAGTGCGCCCTCCGCGACCGTGCCCGCGGTGGTCAGATCGAAGCAGAACCGCATCGCGTCGGGCACCACCGCGGTCAGCGCTCCCACCCGGACCCGGACGGTGTGTACGGGCCTTCCGGCGGCGCGCTCACACACCGCGTCCACCACGCTCTGAGTGATTGACAATTCATGCATCAGTGGCCAGCTTTCCGTACTCACCCATTCGCCCCGGCCGAACCGCGACGAAAGGCCGGCCCCCCGAAATAATCTCGTGTTGACAGAACGAGCGGACGCATTCTAGATGGTAGCAAGGTGAGTGTCGCCACCTCACCGGTATAGGGCGGTCCCATCCCGGAAGGCGGCGGGCTATGCCGACAGAAGCAGCGGAAAAAGCGGAGAACACTCTCATCCATGTGCTGTGGATCAACGCGGGGCTGAGTTGTGACGGGGATTCCGTCGCGCTCACCGCCGCCACACAGCCCAGCATCGAGGAAATCGCGCTCGGCGCACTGCCCGGTCTGCCGCAGATCGCCGTGCACTGGCCGCTCATCGATTTCGAGTGCGGCCCCACCGGGGGCGCCGACGACTTCCTGGAATGGTTCTTCAAGGCGGACCGGGGCGAACTGGAGCCCTTCGTCCTGGTGGTCGAGGGGTCCATCCCCAACGAGAGGCTGAAGGAAGAGGGGTACTGGGCGGCCTTCGGCAACGACCCCGCGACCGGACAGCCGATGACCACCAGTGAGTGGCTCGACCGGCTCGCGCCCAAGGCCACGGCGGTCGTCGCGGTCGGCACGTGCGCCACGTACGGCGGCATCCACGCCATGGCGGGCAACCCGACCGGCGCCATGGGCGTGCCCGACTACCTCGGCTGGGAGTGGAAGTCGAAGGCGGGCATCCCGATCGTGTGCGTCCCCGGTTGCCCCATTCAGCCGGACAACCTCTCGGAGACGCTCACCTATCTGCTCTACATGGCCACCGACCAGGCCCCGATGATCCCCCTCGACGAATCGCTCCGTCCGACCTGGCTGTTCGGCCGGACGGTGCACGAGGGGTGCGACCGCGCCGGCTACTACGAGCAGGGCGAGTTCGCCACGGAGTACGGACAGCCCGAGTGCATCGTCAAACTGGGCTGCTGGGGTCCGGCCGTGAAGTGCAATGTGCCCAAGCGCGGCTGGATGAACGGAATCGGCGGCTGTCCCAACGTCGGCGGGATCTGCATCGGCTGCACCATGCCGGGATTCCCCGACAAATTCATGCCGTTCATGGACGAGCCGCCGGGCGGAAAGCTCTCCACGAATGCCGTCGGGCTGTACGGCTCGACCATGCGGCGGCTCCGGCAGATCACCACGCACACCCTCGACCGCGAACCCAAGTGGCGTAAACGCGGGAAGCAGCTCACCACCGGCGCCACCCGCACCTGGTAGCGCACCGAAACGGAAAAAGAGGCGGCCTCATGACGACGACGAGCCAGGGCAAAGGCGATCTGGTGGAGATGGCGTGGGATCCCATCACCCGTATCGTCGGGAGTCTGGGCATCTACACGAAGATCGACTTCAAGCAGAAGACCGTCGCCGAGTGCCACAGCACCAGCTCGATCTTCCGTGGCTACTCGGTCTTCATGAAGGGCAAGGACCCGCGCGACGCCCACTTCATCACCAGCCGGATCTGCGGAATCTGCGGCGACAACCACGCCACCTGTTCCTGTTACGCGCAGAACATGGCGTACGGCGTGAAGCCGCCGCACCTCGGTGAGTGGATCGTCAATCTCGGCGAGGCCGCCGAGTACATGTTCGACCACAACATCTTCCAGGAGAATCTGGTCGGGGTCGACTACTGCGAGAAGATGGTCTCCGAGACCAATCCCGGTGTACTCGAACAGGCCCATCGCACCCCGGCGCCGCACGCCGACGCCCACGGGTACCGGACCATCGGCGACATCATGCGCGCGCTGAACCCCTTCTCCGGCGAGTTCTACCGGGAGGCCCTCCAGGTCAGCCGGATGACCCGGGAGATGTTCTGTCTGATGGAAGGGCGCCACGTACACCCCTCCACGCTCTACCCCGGCGGCGTGGGCACGGTGGCGACCATTCAGCTCATGACGGACTACATCACCCGTCTCCAGCGCTACGTGGAGTTCATGAAGAAGGTCGTCCCCCTCCACGACGACCTCTTCGACTTCTTCTACGAGGCGCTGCCCGGCTACGAGCAGGTCGGCAACCGCCGTATCCTGCTGGGCTGCTGGGGCTCCTTCCAGGACCCGGAGCACTGCAACTTCCAGTACCGGGACATGACCGAGTGGGGCCGGAAGATGTACGTGACCCCCGGTGTCGTGGTGGACGGCAAGCTCGTCACCACCGACCTGGTGGAGATCAACCTGGGCATCCGCATCCTGCTCGGCTCGTCGTACTACAACGACTGGGAGGAGCAGGAGATGTTCGTGACCCACGACCCGCTCGGCAACCCGGTCGACCGGCGGCACCCGTGGAACCAGCACACCAACCCGCAGCCGCAGAAGCGCGACCTGGGCGACAAGTACAGCTGGGTCATGTCGCCGCGCTGGTTCGACGGCAAGGAGTACCTGGCCCTCGACACCGGCGGCGGGCCGCTCGCCCGGCTGTGGACCACCGCGCTGGCGGGGCTGGTCGACATCGGGTACATCAAGGCCACCGGCAGCAGCGTGCGGATCAGCCTCCCCAAGACCGCCACCAAGGGCCCGGTCGAGTTCGAGTGGCACGTACCGCGCTGGAGCAACACCATCGAGCGCAACCGGGCCCGCACCTACTTCCAGGCGTACGCCGCGGCCTGCGCGCTGCACTTCGCGGAGAAGGCGCTCGTGGAGATCCGGGCCGGCCGCACCAAGACCTGGGAGAAGTTCGAGGTGCCGGAGGAGGGCATCGGCTGCGGCTTCACCGAAGCGGTACGCGGGGTGCTCTCGCACCACATGGTGATCAGGGACGGCAAGATCGCCAACTACCACCCGTACCCGCCCACCCCGTGGAACGCGAGCCCCCGTGACTCCTACGGGACGCCGGGGCCCTACGAGGACGCGGTGCAGGGCCAGCCGATCTTCGAGGAGAACGACCGGGAGAACTTCAAGGGCATCGACATCATGCGGACCGTACGCAGCTTCGATCCCTGTCTGCCGTGCGGCGTCCACATGTACCTCGGTGGCGGCAAGAAGCTGGAACTGCTCCACTCGCCCACGCAGTCCGCGGGCAGTGAGTGACATGACGGAACGGCAGACGCACATGACCCCGGCCACCGAGGAGTGGCGGACGACCGGGGAACGCATCGAGGCACTGATCACGGCCGGCGCGGCGGGCGGCCCGGCGGCACGCGAACGCGGCGAGGAACTGGTCCGGCTGGTCACCGACTTCTACGGGGCCGGTCTGGAGCGGCTGCTCGACCTCGTCCACGAGCACGGCGGTCTGGACGACACGGTCCTGGCCGCCCTCGCCGGGGACGACCTGGTGGCGAGCGTACTGCTGGTGCACGGACTGCACCCGTACAGCGTGGAAACCCGGATCGAGAAGGCGCTGGAGAGCGTACGGCCGTACCTCGGCTCGCACGGCGGTGACGTGGAGCTGCTCGGTGTCACGAAGGACGGAACCGTACGGCTGCGGCTGCTGGGCAGTTGCGACGGGTGCCCGTCCTCCTCGGCCACACTGGCGCTCGCCGTGCGGGGCGCGGTCGAGGCGGCGGCGCCGGAGGCCGGCGCGATCGAGGTGGAGGAGTCGGCCGGGACGGCGGAGGCACCGGGTCCGCTGGTGCCGGTGAACTCGCTGTTCGCACGGCTGCGCGAAGCCGGTACCGACGACGCGGATGGCAGGGATGACACCGACGACACGGACGACACGGACGACGCGGCCCGTACGGACGCCGGTGACGGGGCCGGCGGCGCGGGGGCGAGCTGGCAGCCGGTGCCGGAGCTGCGCGCCCTGGAGTCCGGCGGTGTCGAGCGCCTGAGCACCGGCGGGTTCCCCGTGGTGGCCTGCCGGATCGGCCCCGACCTGTTCGCCTTCCGGGACCGGTGCGCCCGGTGCGAGCAGCCGATGAAGGGCGCGACGCTGGCCCGGCGGCTGGGCGGCGGCGCGGACGACGGGGTGCTGCGCTGCTCCGCCTGCCGCGCGCACTACGACGTACGGCGCGCGGGCGCCTGTCTCGACCCGGACGCGGACGGCGCCCACCTGGCCCCCCTTCCCGTGCTGGCGGACGGGGCCTCGGTCCTGGTCGCCGTGCCGGCCGCGCCCGCGGTGGCACCGTGAGCGCGCCCGCCGGACCCGCCCGGTCCCCCGTCGCCGCGCTGCTGCAGGTCACCCGCAACCGTCCGGAGCCGGTCGCCGGCGAGCGCTGCGACATGTGCGCCGCCCCGGCCGCCACGGAGCACCAGCATGTGGTGAACCTGGAGAGCCGGCGCCTGATGTGCTGCTGCCGGGCCTGCTACCTGCTCTTCACGGACGACGGGGCACAGCTGCGCTACCGCGCGGTGCCCGACCGGTATCTCGGCTTCGACCGGCTCCCGCTCGACGCGCGGGCCTGGGACGCGCTGGGGATCCCGGTGGGTCTCGCCTTCCTCTTCCGCAACTCCGCGCAGGACCGCACCGTCGCGTTCTACCCCGGTCCGGCCGGGGCGACCGAGTCCGAACTGCCGCTCGACGCCTGGGCCGGCCTCGTGGCGGCCGCCCCCGAACTGGCGGTCGTACGCCCCGATGTCGAGGCGCTGCTCGTACGCCGTACGGAGGCACCCGGGCGCGGGGACGAGGAGGGGAACGGGGACGGCGACAAGATCTCGTGCCATGTGGTGCCGATCGACGCCTGCTACGAACTGGCCGGCCGGCTGCGCACCCTGTGGCGCGGCTTCGACGGCGGCCAGGAGGCACACGCCGCGATGGACGCGTTCTTCGAGCGGGTCAGGGAGCGCAGCAGACCCGTGCGCGCGGAGCCAGTCCCGGAGCCGACCGCGGAGCCGGTCCCGGAGCGGACCGCGGTGGCGGCAGCGGCGGGGACGACCGCTGAGGAGGGAGCCTCGTGAGCCCGCCCACCGCGCCCGGCCTGGAGTTCTCCGTACGGGACATCGTCGCGGAGCCGTTCAGCGCGGCGCCGCAGCTCACCGCGCGGCTGCGGATCGAGGACGGCTCGGGCGAGCCGGTCCACGCGATCGTGCTGCGCTGCCAGGTCCGGATCGAACCGCAGCGCCGCCCCTACGACCAGGCCGAACAGGACGGACTGCGGGGCCTGTTCGGGGAGCGGGAGCGGTGGTCCGACACCCTGCGGCCGTTCCTGTGGATGCAGTGCAACACGACGGTGCAGGGATTCACCGGCTCCACCGAGGTCGACCTCGCGCTGCCGTGCACCTACGACTTCGACGTGGTCGGCTCGCGTTATCTGCACGCGCTCGGGGAGGACGGGACGGTGCCGGTCAGCCTGCTGTTCTCGGGCACCGTCTTCGCCCGGGGCGCGGGCCGTTCGGGGCTCGGGGTGCGGCAGGTGCCCTGGGACCGTGAGGCACGGTACGAGCTGCCGGTCGCCGTGTGGCGGCGGCTGATCGCGTACCACTTCCCCCACTCGGGGTGGATCAGGCTGGACCACGACGTGCTCGCCGCCTTCGCGGAGTTCCGTGAGCGGCGCGGACTGATCAGTTGGGACGAGACGGTGCGTACGGTGCTGGCGACCGCGGGAACGGGAGCGGGGGCGGGGCCGGACGGGAGAGCGTGCGCCGGTGCCACCGTCGGCGCACTCGACGAGGTGGTCCGGTGACCAGGGCGGCCCCGGCGGACCTCGACCCCGTGCGCGCGGTCGCCGACGCGGTGCTCTACGAGGGCTACCTGCTCTACCCGTACCGCGCCAGCGCCCACAAGAACCGGTCGCGCTGGCAGTTCGGGGTGCTGGGGCCGCCCGCCGCGACCGCCGCGAGCTTCGCCGAGGAACCGGGCATGGCGATGCGGTGTCTGCTCGCGGTGGAGCCCGGCGCGCCGGCCCCCGCCGAGGTGACGGTCCGGCTGCGCTTCCTCCAGCACCAGGTGCGCGAGGTGCGGCGGCGGACGGCGGACGGCGGCGAACTCGCCGTCCCGGAACTCGTCGTCGACGGGGTGGCCGTGCTGAGCTGGGACGAGGCCGTCGAGCGGGAGGTCGACCTCGGGCCGGTCCCGTTGACCGGGCCGACCGACCAGCTGTGCGCGGTCGCCGGGGGCGAGGAGACCGAGCCGCTGACGGACGCGCGCGGGGTGCCGGTGGGCAGCGTCGTGCGCCGCCGCGCGCCACTGGTGGCCCGGGTCCGTACCCACGCGGAGCGGGACGGCGGATTCGTACGGCTGACGGTCTCCGTGGCGAACGAGCACGCCGGGACCGTCGCCGACAAGGACGCCGCCGTCCGCGTCTCGCTGATCGGCACGCATCTGCTCCTGCGGGCCCGCGGCGCCCGCTTCGTCTCGCTGCGCGAACCCCCGGACGAGGCGGCCGCCGCGGCGGCCCGCTGCGTACAGCACCGGTGCTGGCCCGTACTGGCCGGGGCGCAGGGCACCACGGACACGGTGCTCGGCGCGCCGATCATTCTCTACGACTACCCGGAGATCGCCGAGCAGAGCGCGGGCGCCCTGTTCGACTCGACCGAGATCGACGAGATCCTGACGCTCCGCGTGATGACGATGACGGACCGGGAGAAGGCGGAGGCCCGGGCCACCGACCCGCGTGCCCGGGAGATCATCGACCGCTGTGACGCGATGACGCCCGGCGACCTCCAGCGGCTGCACGGCCTGTTGCGCACCGGCGACGCGCGGAACGCAGCCCCCGCCTCCTTCGACACCGGCGGCGCCCCCTGGTGGGATCCGGCCGCGGACGCCGCCGTGTCGCCGGGGTCGGACAGCGTCGTGATCGACGGGGTCCGGGTGGCCAAGGGGAGCCTCGTACGGGTGCGTCCGGCCCGCCGCGCCGACGCGCAGGACCTGTTCTTCGACGGTCAGGTGGCACGGGTGACGGCCGTGCTCACGGACGTGGACGGCGGGGTGCACGTCGCCCTCGTCCTCGTCGACGACCCGGCGGCCGACCTGCACGACTGGTACGGCCGCTACTTCTACTTCGCCCCCGACGAGCTGGAACCGCTGACCGCCGGCGATTCCGGCCTGCCCGTCCCCGATCCGCCACCGGCGGAAATCCGGAAGGAGAACCCCTCATGCGCTTCCTCGGACTGATCACCACAGGTGCTGCCGCCGCCATGGCGGCGGTCGCCGTCGCCGTCGGCGTGCGCTCGATCCCCGACCTCCGCAGGTACCTGCGAATGCGCTCCATGTGAGCACGGGAGACGAGCCGGAGGAGTGCCGGGTGCTCGTCGCGGGTGTCGGCAATCTCTTCCTCGGTGACGACGGTTTCGGCCCCGAGGTCGTACGGCGGCTGACCGCCGGCCCCGGAGAGCCGCTCCCCGGCGGCGTCCGCGTCGTCGACTACGGCATCCGGGGCATGCACCTCGCGTACGACCTGCTGACCGGGTACGACGCGCTGGTGCTGGTGGACGCCTGTCCGGGGGACGGGCCACCCGGGGAACTGACGGTGCTGGAGGTCGGCCCGGACGACCTCGGTTCGGGTGAATTCGACGCACACGGCATGAATCCGGTCGCGGTGCTGGCGAATCTGGATCAACTGGGCGGTACGCTCCCGCTGACTCACGTCGTGGGCTGCACCCCCGCCGGAGTCGACGAGGGCATCGGTCTCAGCGAGCCGGTCGCCGCGGCCGTCCCCCGGGCGGTCGCGGCGGTGCGCACACTGGTCCGCCGGCTGACGGCGGCACACCCCGCGCCGTCGCCGGAGCCCTGCCCCGCTCTTCCGTCCGTGCCCGAACGGCCCCGGAGGTCCTGATCATGTGTCTCGGCATTCCCGGCCGCGTCGTGGAGAGCGTCGAGGGATACGCGGGCCAGCTCGCCCTCGTCGATGTGGAGGGCGCCCGGCGCCGCGTCAACATCGGCATGCTCGACACTCCCCCGGCCACCGGTGACTGGGTGCTGCTGCACATGGGGTTCGCCCTGGAGATCATCGACGAGGCGAAGGCGGCGCACGCGCTGTCGGGGCTGGAGTTGATGGGCGGCGGCCCCCGTGAGCGGGGGGATCCGGAGCCCCGGCAGCCCCGGGTCCGCAGCCGGTTCGAGGTGCGCGGGGTCGTCCAGGGCGTGGGCTTCCGCCCCTTCGTGTATGTCACCGCCGCGGAGCTGTCCCTCGTCGGCTCGGTGTCCAACACCGGCACCGGGGTGGTCGCCGAGGTGGAGGGGGACCCCGGGGCGGTGGCGGAGTTCGGCCGCCTGCTCCGGGACCGGCCGCCCCCGCTCGCGGTCGTCGAGTCGGTGACGGAGACGGACCTGCCGCTCGCGGGCGGCGCCGAGTTCACCATCGAGGACTCCAGCACGGCCGACCGGGCCCGTACCCTGGTCTCCCCCGACATCGCGGTCTGCGCGGACTGCCTGGCCGAACTGCGCGACCCGGGGAACCGCCGCCACCGCCACCCTTTCATCACCTGCACCCACTGCGGGCCGCGGTTCACCATCGTCACCGGCCTCCCGTACGACCGGGCGGCAACGACCATGGCGGCGTTCGCGATGTGCGAGGAGTGCCGCACGGAGTACGGCGATCCGCGCGACCGCCGCTTCCACGCCCAGCCGATCGCCTGCCACGCCTGCGGCCCGCGTCTCGAACTGGTCACCCCGGACGGCGGGACCCCGCTCCACGGCGAACAGGCGCTGCGCGCCGCACGGCGGCTGCTCGCCGGGGGCGGGATCGTCGCGGTCAAGGGGCTGGGCGGCTACCACCTCGCGTGCGACGCCCGTGACGAGGCCGCGGTCGCGCGGCTGCGCCACCGCAAGCACCGGGGAGGCAAACCCTTCGCCGTCATGGTCAGGGACCTCGGTGTCGCCGGGGAAATGGTCACCCTGACCGAGGGCGGGCAGGCGCTGCTCAGCGGCGCGCGGAAGCCGATCGTGCTGCTGCCCCGCCGGGCGTCGTCCGGCGCCGCCGGGGGCATTGCGGAGGCCGTGGCACCGGGCAGCCCGGATCTCGGCCTGATGCTCCCGTACACCCCGCTGCACGTGCTGCTGTTCGGCCTCGACGGCGACGAACCCGGCCCCGACGCGCTCGTGATGACCTCCGGGAACCGTTCCGGCGAGCGGATCGTCACCGATGACGCGAGGGCGCTGGCCGAACTCGCTCCGCTGGCCGATGCCTGGCTGCGGCACGACCGGGCGATCCAGGTGCCGTGCGACGACTCGGTCAGCCGGTTCGTCGCCGGCGCCGAGCTGCCCCTGCGCCGATCGCGCGGGTACGCGCCGCTTCCCCTCGCGCTGCCCTTCGAGGTCCCGCCGCTGCTCGCGGCGGGCGCCGACCTGAAGAACACCTGCGCGCTGGGCGAGGGCGGCTATGCCTGGGTCAGCCAGCACGTCGGGGACTTGGACGACCTCGCCACGGTGCAGGCACTGACCCGTACGGCGGACCAGCTGGCGCTGCTGACCGGTGTCGAGCCGGAACAGCTCGTGGCCGACCGCCACCCCGGCTACCGCTCCGGAGCCTGGGCCCGGGCGCACGCCCGGGGCCGGGCCGTACGCACCGTGCAGCACCACCACGCGCACATCGCGTCCGTGATGGGCGAGCACGGCCTCGGCGAAGGCGAGAGTGTCATCGGCTTCGCCTTCGACGGCACCGGCCTCGGCGCCGACGGCGCGGTGTGGGGCGGTGAGGTGCTGATCGCCGGCTACAAGTCGTACCAGCGGGCCGCGCAGCTCGCGTACGTGCCGCTGGCCGGCGGCGACGCGAGCGTGCTGCGGCCCTACCGGATGGCGCTCGCCCATCTGCGGGCCGCCGGTGTCCCGTGGGACCGGGAGCTGCCCTCGGTGGCGGCCTGCCCGGCCGCCGAACGGCGGGTGCTGGCACACCAGTTCGCGACAGACTTCGGGTGTGTACCGACGTCGAGCATGGGCCGGCTCTTCGACGCGGTGGCGTCGCTGGCGGGCGTACGGCACGAGGTGGCGTACGAGGCGGAGGCGGCGATCGAGCTGGAGGGGCTGGCCCGCGCGGCGCCGCAGGAGCCGCACGACCCGCCGGGGAGCGCGTATGCCTTCGCCGTCCGGCCGGCGCCCGGCCCCGGTGACCCGGTCGTGGCCGACCCCGCTCCGGTGATCCGCGCGGTGGTCTCGGACGTACGGGCTGGTGTGGCACGGGAGTTGATCGCCGCGCGCTTCCACACCTGCGTCGCCCGCCTCACCGCCGATCTCGCCGAGGGGTGCCGGGAGCGGACCGGGCTCGGGGTGGTGGCGCTGGGCGGCGGTGTCTTCCAGAACGCCGTCCTCCTGGAGGCCACGCAACACGCCCTGGAATCAAGGGACTTCACCGTGCTCCGGCCCCGTCTGCTGCCGCCCAACGACGGCGGGCTCGCCTTCGGTCAGCTGCTGATCGCGGCGTCCGGCGGCTGACTCCGGCGCCCGAAACCCACCCGATGCCCCGCAGAGAAGGAAGGCACCATGTGTCTGGCAGTTCCGGGACGTGTCCTGCGCACCGCGGAGGTCGACGGCGCCGTGATGGCGGAGGTCGACTTCGGCGGCGTACGCAAGGAGGTCTGCCTCCAGTACGTCCCCGACGCGGCGGTCGGTGAATACGTCGTCGTCCATGTCGGCTTCGCGATCCAGCGGCTCGACGAGACGTCGGCGCGGCAGACCCTGGCCAACTTCGAGCGGCTCGGGCTCCTGGAGGAGGAGTTCGGTGACGGCCTCGAACCGGCCGCCGGAGCACGGAACTCGGTGGAAGGAACCGACCGGTGAAGTACCTGGACGAATTCAGCGACCCCCAGCTGGCACGGCGGCTGCTCGACCAGATCCACGCGACCACCACGGGCCCGGTGGCGATGATGGAGGTCTGCGGCGGCCAGACCCACTCGATCATCCGGCACGGCATCGACCAACTGCTCCCCGACCACATCGAGATGATCCACGGCCCCGGCTGTCCCGTCTGCGTGACCCCGCTGGAGGTCATCGACCGGGCGCTGGCGATCGCCGCCCGGCCCGAGGTCATCTTCTGCTCCTTCGGCGACATGCTGCGGGTGCCGGGCAGCGGCCAGGACCTGTTCTCCGTGAAGAGCGCGGGCGGTGACGTACGCGTCGTCTACTCACCGCTCGACGCGCTGAAACTGGCGCGCGAGAACCCCGACCGGGAGGTCGTCTTCTTCGGCATCGGCTTCGAGACGACGGCCCCCGCCAACGCCATGACCGTCCACCAGGCCCGCCGGCTGGGCGTGCGCAACTTCTCCCTGCTCGTCTCGCATGTCCTCGTGCCGCCGGCGATCGCGGCCATCATGGAGTCCCCCACCTGCCGGGTGCAGGCGTTCCTGGCCGCCGGGCACGTGTGCAGTGTGATGGGGACGTCGGAGTACCCGGCGCTGGCGGAGAAGTACCGGGTCCCCATCGTCGTCACCGGATTCGAGCCGCTCGACATCCTGGAGGGCATCCGCAGGACGGTCCGCCAGATCGCGGAGGGACGGCACGAGGTGGAGAACGCCTATCCCCGTGCCGTGCGCGCCGAGGGGAACCTGCCCGCCATGGAGATGCTGCGGGATGTCTTCGAGGTCACCGACCGGACCTGGCGCGGTATCGGGCCGATCCCCGCCAGTGGCTGGCGGCTCGCCGAGAAGTACCGGGAGTTCGACGCGGAGACGCGGTTCGACGTGGCGGCCATCCGTACGGCGGAGTCCGCGCTGTGCCGGTCGGGCGAGGTGCTCCAGGGGCTGATCAAGCCGCACGAGTGCCCGGCGTTCGGCAGGGAGTGCACCCCGAGAAATCCGCTGGGCGCGACGATGGTGTCCTCCGAGGGCGCGTGCGCCGCGTACTACACGTACCGCCGACTGGAACTGGTCGATGCGAAGTGACTGAGACGACGCGTCAGGTACCCGCCCCCGCCGCCGAGGCCGCGGGGCCGGACTTCGAGAGCTGGGTCTGCCCGGTCCCCCTGCGGGAGACGCCGACGGTGGTGATGGGGCACGGCGGCGGCGGCGCGATGTCGGCCGAGCTGGTCGAGCACCTGTTCCTCCCGGCGTACGGTTCGGCGGCGGCGTCCGAGCTGGGCGACTCCGCCGTGCTCACCGTCGGGGACGGGACGCGGCTCGCCTTCTCCACCGACTCGTACGTGGTACGGCCGATGTTCTTCCCCGGCGGCTCCATCGGCGACCTCGCGGTGAACGGAACCGTCAACGACCTGGCGATGTCGGGCGCCGTACCGCTCTTCCTGTCCAGCGCGTTCATCCTCCAGGAGGGGACGGCGCTCACCGATGTCGGCCGGATCGCCCGGGACATGGGCGAGGCGGCGCGGGCGGCGGGCGTCCGGCTGGTCACCGGCGACACCAAGGTCGTCGACAGCGGCAGCGGGGACGGCGTCTACGTCAACACCTCGGGGATCGGGGTGATCCCGGACGGCGTCGACATCGGCCCGCGCCGCGCCGCGCCCGGTGACGCCGTGCTGATCAGCGGCGACATCGGGGTCCACGGCGTGGCGGTGATGAGCTGCCGGGAGGGTCTGGAGTTCGGCACCGCCGTCGAGAGCGACACCGCGGCGCTGCACGGCCTGGTGGCCGCGATGATCGCCACCGGCGCGGAGATGCACGTACTGCGCGACCCCACTCGCGGTGGTGTCGCGGCCTCCCTCAACGAGATCGCCACCGCCTCCGGGGTCGGTGTGGAACTGGTCGAACGGGATTTGCCCGTACCGGAACCGGTGCGGGACGCGTGCAGTCTGCTGGGGCTCGACCCGCTCCAGGTGGCGAACGAGGGCAAGCTGCTCGCGATCGTCCCGGCCGACAGCGCCGACCGGGTCCTCGCGGCCCTGACGGCGCATCCGCTGGGCCGTGGGGCGCGCCGGATCGGTACCTGCGTGCCTGACCATCCGGGGATGGTGGTGGCCAGGACGGGGCTCGGCGGCTCACGGGTGATCGGGCTGCCGATCGGTGAACAGCTGCCGAGGATCTGCTGAATGAGTGAGCGGGGCGCGCTGCTCTTCGCCCGGTACGCCTATCCGCCGAACGAGCTGGGCTACTGCGGCCCCGCGGACGCCGGGGCTCTGCTCCGTACCGAGGAGACGGCGGGCATCGAGCGTCATGCCCGCCGCTTCGAGGGCGCCTGGTGCTATCTCGAACTGCTCGCCGAGACGGCCGGTCTCGCCGACCCGCTCGACGAGCGGGTGGTCGAGGCGTACTGGATCGGCAACGAGCTGCTGGACCGGACCACCCCGGCGGTCCTGCTGGCGCGGCTGCGGGACCGTTTCGACGGCCAGTGGGGCGGCACGTGGCGTGACGCGGCGGACCGCGCCCTCGCCCACCACACCTTCCAGGTCTTCGACGTGTACCCGTGGGCCGGCCTGCTGCGCGGGCCGGCCCGGCCGACCGCGCTCTCCGTCCTCGACCGGTGCCGTATCCGTACGGGCGTGGTCCACGCGGTACACGGCGAGTCCGCCACGGTGGAGTCCCGCCCGCTGTGTTGGACGGGCACCGCCCTGGCCCCGGGACCGCCCCGCCGGGAGTCCGTCCGCTGGTCGACGGGCGGACGGTCCCTGATCGCGGGGCTCACCCCGGGCGATGTGGTGGCGCTGCACTGGGACTGGGTGTGCGACGTCCTCACACCGGCGCAGGCGGCGCGCGTCGAGTCGACGGAGGCCCGCCAGTTGACGGCGCTGGGGCTGTCTCCCGGCCGGTGACGCCCCCGTCGGCCCCAGCGCCCTCACGGGAGTTCAGGCGTTGCCGACGAGCGACCACTGGAAGGCCCGTACCAGACAATCGCCCGGGTCGATCCACAGCAGGCTGTTGCCCTCCACCTGGATGTCGAAGCGCAGCTCCACCTCCGCCCAGATGCTCTGTCCCGGGAAGGGGGAGCTCATGGTGAGCGACGGCATGGGCTGGAACCCGGGGAGGTTGACCGGCCGCATACGGCTTCCGCCCAGTCCTCCGCTTTCGAGGAATATCAGGTTCTGCGCCTCCACACGTTCGCCGAGTATGTGGCGGTTAGGGGGCGCAGGTGCCGGTCGATCCGGGCATGCCCTTCAGCGGCCTCTTCGAGCTTCTGCACCTGACGTGCCCTGTGTTCCGACGCCCGTGCCCGGTAGTCGTCCAGATCGGCACCGGACGCTCGCGCGACGGACCGGAACAGGTCCGCGCTGGATGCTTGTGCTTCTTCGTCGGGCTGCGCGGCCAACTGATGTACCGGCCGCGCGCTTTGGGTGCGATATACACCATTCAGGGCGGCTTCATCACCAGCCTACTCGGATCCCCGGGATGCGCCTCTCCGAGGCGGGTGTGCCGCGGGAGGCCACATGGCCTGCCTGAACGCCTCCGACGTCAGGCAGGAACACGCCCCCGGTGCGCCGTTTCACGAGCCGCTCCGGGTCTTTTCGTTCGGATCGGGCCGGATCAGGGTGCGTCCGGGCACCAGTGTGCCGGGCAGCAGTTCGTGGGTGATCTCCGTCCGGCCCGGGTTGTCCAGCATGGACTTCATGACGGTCACGGCACGTTCGGCCGCCCGCTCCACGGGGATGCGCAGGGTGGTGAAGCCGAGGAGGTCGTTGCCCGGCATGATTCCGTCGCACCCCGTGAGGGACAAGTCGTCCGGCACGCGCACGCCGGCCGCCTGCGCGTGGGGCAGGAAGGCGAGCAGCCGCAAGTCCGAGGGGAACATGGCGGCGGTGATCCGGCCCGCGCGCCGCAGGGCGATGATCTCCCGCGCGCCTTCGTCCCTGAGTCCGAAGGTGGGGGCGGGGATCTCGTGCACGCGGATGCCGTGGCTCCGCAGCCGGCGGGCCATCGTGGTGCCACGCCGGTACTCCGCCACCGAGTTGTCGGTCCCTGGTGTCACCACGGCCACGGCCCGGTGTCCGTACTCCGCGACGGCGTCCGCGAGTTGCGCCGCGTTGTTCTCCTCGTCGTAGGACACGCTGTATATCCCGGGGTGCGAGGCCGGCCGGCCGATGAGGACGACCGGCACCCTGTCGAGGAACGGCACCAGCATCTCGGCGCGGATGACGCCGGTCGCCACGAACATCCCGCCGACCCGCAGTCCGAGGAGGCGGTTGAGCGCCTGCCGTTCGAAGTGGGCTCCCTCGGTCCGTGACGGGGCGACCGTCACCATCTGGAGGCCGGCCCGGCTGATGTGGGTCTGCAACTCGCTGAAGAGCAGGCCGTACGCGGGGTTGGTGGGGTCCCGCAGCAGCAGGCCGAGGATGTCGGAACCGCGGGCGGCGAGCGAGCGCGCCATCACGTTCGGGACGTATCCGAGCCGCTCCGCCGCGGCGTAGACCGCGTCCCTGGTCCGCGGGGACACGGGCGTCGACCCGTAGAAGACACGCGACGCGGTGGCCCGCGACACGCCTGCCGCCGTGGCGACCGCCGCCATCGTGACGTTCAGCGGTGACGCGGTGGAGGACGGGTCCGGGGGGCTTTCGGCACCTTCGTTCGATCGCACCAGGTCACCCTACCCACCGCGGGCCGGGGGCCGGTTCGTACCGGGGACGGTGGCGTCGGGGCGGGATGCCCCGGAGCTCCTGCCGGTACTGGCACAGCGGTCCCGGCCAGTCGGTCTGGATGATGTCGGCGCCGTGTTCCATGAGCCGCCCCCATCCCTCGGCGGGGTCGCCGAAGAGGGAGGTGTTGTCGTCGTGGCCGGCGAAGAGGGGGATGCCGTTGGTGAGGTTGATGGCGTTGAGCAGGCAGGCCAGCCCGGCCTCGTGCATCCGCGCGACGACCTCGGGCGCGGACAGTTCGTCGTCGTGCCCCACGGCGAGGAGTTCGGCCCCGATCAGGTTGATGTCCGGATCACCGCGTACCGCCTCGATGTCGGCGAGGGAGCGCACCATCGGGATGAAGGGGTACTTGACCGGGTGCCGGCGCAGTTTGTCGAGCCAGATCTCGTCGACCGGGCTCTTGAGGACCAACTGGGGCGCGACGTCGTAGCGGTCGAGGAAGGGCAGCAGGTCGTCCCAGTACCACCACGACCGGTCCACGTTGAACAGCACATCGCCGCGGAAGCGTTCGAGAACCGTGTCGAGTCCGGTCACGGGGATATCGTGTCCGGTCCACCGGTATCTCAGGGCGCGTATCTCGTCGGCCGACAGGGCGCGAAGGTCGAGGTCACGGTCGAACGCCTGGCGCTCGCAGCCGTCGTGGAAGAGGAAGAACTCCCCGTCGGCCGACTCGACAAGGTCGATCTCGACCATGTCGGCACCTTGCGCCAGAGCGGCCTGTACGGCTCTGTCGGTGTTCTCCGGCACGTCACCGAGACCGGTGCCGCGGTGCACGGCGACCAGCGGGGCGCGCTGCGCGAGCTCCGTGTTCACAAGGGAGTTGATGTCCTGGTACCGCGCTTGCCCGAACATGGTTTCCTTCCGTCAGGCGATGGGTGTGCCGTGGGGTCCCGGCGCGGCCGGTGTCTTCGGCCGGCGCCGCTCACGGCGCGGGGACCGGCCGGGACCGGCCCCGCCTCGGCGGCCGTACACGAACCAGATGGCCAGGGTGGAGATGACCATGAGCAGCACGGTGTAGACGAAGGTCAGCGCCGTGGCGTCGCTGTTCCCCTGGTTCCGGGTGGCGTTCTGGATCGCGATGCCGAGGGGCTGGTAGAGCGGGTGGGCGAGGAACACCGCCGTGTCGTACTCGTCGAGCAGGCTGTTGAAGTTGAGCGCCGTGACGGCTGCCGCCGCCGGGAGCACCAGGGGCAGCAGCACCCGCCGGTACGTGTGGAACGTGCTCGCGCCGAGAACGGTCGCCGCTTCTTCGAGGGAGTCGGGGATGCCCGCGTAGGCCGCCTTGAGCAGGCGCAGGGTGAACGGGATCTTGGCCGTGATGTAGGCGATCGCCAGCAGGGCGACCGTGCCGGAGAGGACGACGCCGCCGGTGAGGGCCTGCGGTACGGAGTACGTGATGACCAGCCCGAGCGCCATGAGGGTGCCGGGCAGCACCCACGGGATGTGCAGCAGGTATTCGACGGTGATCGTCACGGCGTTGACGAACCTGTGGAGGATCCGGGCGACGAACAGCATCGCGACGATGACGACGGCCGCCGTGACCGCCGCGTATCCGACGCTGACCACGAACGGCCAGGAGGCCGTCGCGTCCGTCAGCACCCGTCGGTAGTTGGCGAGCGTGAAACCGCCCGCGCCCAGCCGGCCGGACGAGATCGTCGCCGCGTCGGTGAACGAGAAGACCACGATGAGCAGCGGCGGGATCAGATAGACGAGGAAGAGCGCGTAGGCGAGCAGGTGGACCACCGCGTTCGCCACGGGATGGTCGATGCGCTGCTTCTCGAGAACGGCGGGAACCTTCGAGACCGAGAAGTATGTCCCTCCCGCCTGGAGGCGGTTGAGGATGCCGAGCAGCAGCAGGGAGGCCGCGCCGAGGATCAGGGCGAGGGTGGCCGCGAGGTCGCGCGACGTGGGGATCCCCGAGAAGGTGAGAATCATGGGAGTGATCGTCTGGAACTCCCGTCCGCCGAGAACCTGCGGCGCCGCGAAGGCTCCGAGCCCGCCGAGGAAGGTCAGGACGGTGACGGCGAACAGCGTGGGCCTGAGTACGGGCAGCACGATCCGCCGGAGGATCCGCCAGGGGGACGCGCCCAACTGGCGTGCGGCCTCGATGGTCTGGTGGTCGATCCGGGCGACGGCGGAGGAGAGGAAGAGCAGATGATGGCCGGTGCCGGTCAGGGTCATCACGACCACGACCGCGAGCATCCCCGAGAACCACGCCGGGTCCGTCCCCGGGAGGAGTGAGGTCAGCAGCCGGGTGACAAATCCGTTCTCGCCGTAGACGAAGGCGTAGCCCGAGACCGCGACCACACCGCCGTAGACCAGTGTCGTGGCGTATCCGAGCCACAGGAAGCGGGCGCCGCGGATGGTGAAGTAGCGTGTGACGAGCACGATGAAGACGCCGACGACGTTCACCGTGACCGACAGGACGGCGGCCAGCAGAAAGCTGTTACGCAGGGAGTCGAGCGCGCGCTGTGAACTCCAGAGCTTCTCGAAGGCGCGGGTGCTCGGCGAGCCGTGGGGGAAGAAGATCTGCTGCAGTGTGACGGCGTTCGGGTAGACCAGGAACGCGACGACGAACCACAGCAGCGCCACGCCGGCGACGATGACCAGGGGGGACCGGAACATGGTCCGCGCGGAGGCGCTCATCACGCGGCTCCGGGGTACTGCAGGACGGACGCGGGGTCGATGTCGGCCACGACCTCCTGCCCGGTCCGCAGCCGTGGCCCGTCGCCCTCCTTCCGTACGATGCGCAGGCTGTCGTGCTCGGTGCGCAGGCGGTACACGCTGTGCAGTCCGTGGTAGGTGCGCGAGGTGACGGTGGCCCGGACGGGAAGACCGGTCGCCGGCCGGCCGTCCGCCAGGAGGCTGATCTTCTCGATGCGGGCGTAGGAGGGCCTGGCCGGGTCGAGTCCGCGCTCACCGTGTGCGGCCAGCGCTCCCACGAGGTGTGGGCTGAGCTTGTTCACCTCGCCGATGAAGGTGCAGACGAACTCGCTCGCGGAGCGGTCGTAGACCTCCTCGGGCGTCCCCACCTGCTCGATACGCCCCCGGTTGAGCACCGCGATGCGGTCACTCATCGACAGTGCCTCCTCCTGGTCGTGCGTGACGTAGAGGGTGGTGATGCCGAACTGGGTCTGCAACTCCTTGAGCTGGCCGCGCAGTTGCCGGCGGAGCTTCGCGTCGAGGTTCGACAGCGGCTCGTCGAGCAGCAGGACTTTGGGGCGCATGACCAGAGCGCGCGCTATGGCGACACGCTGCTGCTGGCCGCCGGAGAGTTCGGCGACGCCCTTGGCGAGCTGTTCCGGCGAGAGGTCGACCTGTTCCGCGATCTCGCCGACGCGGCGGTTCACCTCCTCGGCGGGACATTTGCGTACCCGCATGCCGAACGCGATGTTCTCGCGCACGCTCATGCCGGGAAACAGGGCGTAGTTCTGGAAGACCATGCCCACCTCGCGCCTGCCGCTGGGAAGGTGGGTGATCTTCCGGCCGGCGACGGCGATGTCTCCGGCGGTGAGGCCGACGAAGCCGGCGAGGGCGCGGAGCGCGGTGGTCTTGCCGCAGCCGGAAGGTCCCAGCAGGGTGAAGAACTCCCCCTCCTCGACCCGCAGGGAGAAGGAGGGAAGCGCCTCGAAGTCCTGGAACCTCACCGTGACGCCGTCAAAGGTGATCATGTCGTTCCTCGGTTGTGCGGGGGTGGGCGGCGCCGTGGGGCGCGTCGGGCGGATGGTGCGGGCGGGGTGGATGGCGCGGCCGGGAGCAGATCACTTGGCGAGGTACTCGAGTTCGATCTTCTCGATCCACTGGTCGAGGTGGCGGGCCACGAAGGACCAGTCGATGTCCTGCGCGGTGAAGGAGTCCGTCTCCTTGACCGCCTCGGGGCTCGCCTTGGCCAGTGCCGCCCTGTCGGTCGGGGCGGTGAAGAACTTCCGCGACCAGGCGGCCTGGACGTCGGCGCCGCCGAACCAGTCGATGAACTTCTTCGCGGTGGCGGCCTTCTTCGTCCCCTTCACGAGGCCGACCTGCTGGACGACCATCGGGACGCCGCCCTCGGGGTGTACGGCCTCGGTCCGGATCTTGTACTGCTGTTCCCGGGTGGCCTTGCCGGACAGCCACATCTGGCCCGCCCCGACCTTGCCCGCGGCCATCCGCGCGTACAGGTCGGTGCCGGTCACCGCGGGCGTCCCGCTCGCGAAGTACTTCTTCACCGCGTCCCAGCCGGCCCGGCCGACACCGAGTTCGCCCTGGTCGTCGCGGTAGCGGCTGAGGATGCCCGCGAGCACCATCTGGGTCGTACCGCCGCCGAGATCGGCGGGGACCTCGTACTTCTTCCTGAACCGCTCCTCGGTCCACAGGTCCGGCCAGTCGGCGGGGGCCTGGTTCCTGTCCGGGTAGGCGGACGTGTTGTAGACGAGCATGACCGGCTCGCGGACGATGGGCCAGAACTGCTTCCCGGTCGCGTCCCCGAGCGAGGCGTCGACCTGGCCGGACCACGAGGGCGTGTAGCCGTCGAGGACCCGCGCCTCCTTCAGCTTCTCGAAGTAGACGTTGTTGAGGCCGAACGTGACGTCCGCCACCGGGTTGTTCTTCTCCGCGACCAGTCGGTTGCGCACATCGGCGCCGCCGAGATCGACGAGCTGGACATCGAAGCCCGCCTTCTTCGCCTCGGCCTTGAGCCAGTCGCCCCGCCCGTCGGAGACGGAGTTGCTGTAGACGACGAGGCTCTCCGAGCCGCCGGACCCGCCGGAGGACATCGGGGAGGAGCATCCACCGGCGATCAGGGCGGTGGCGAGCGCGGCCATGGCGGCCGTGAGGATTCTACGCATCGGTTGTCTTCCGTTCCGGCCCTGTCGGCGTAGCGCGCCGGGACCCCTTGTCGTGGTGGCGACCGCGTATTCGGCTCCTGGCCCCGGGAGACTCGGGCCGCCATGAACGCGCGTTCATTCGGATTGAACGCGCGTTCATCGACGTTCGGCGGTCCGGAAGGTGAACCGTGGGCAGCCGGACACCGAAGAGTGCCGCCCGTACCGCCGCGACCGGCGGGAAGGAAACCTCCACGCGGACGGCTCCCGTCCCGCGCGTGTCCGGAAGCGGAATGAGCCCGGTGCGTACACGGTGGGAGTATGCGTGCGAGCCGATACGGAGGCGCCATGGAGGCGGGAGTGGCCGGAGAGCCGGAGGAGGCGGAGGCCGGGCCCGGGCTGCGCTGTCTGGTGACGGGGGCGACGGGGTACATCGGGGGGCGGCTCGTCCCCGAGTTGCTGGCGGCGGGGCACTCGGTGCGCTGTCTGGCCCGTACCCCGGGGAAGCTGCGGGACCATCCGTGGGCGGATCAGGTGGAGACCGTCAAGGGGGACGTCACCGACGCGGACTCGGTCGGCGCGGCGATGGAGGGGATCGACGTCGCCTACTACCTGGTCCACGGGCTGGCGGGCGGGCCGGACTTCGAGAAGACGGACCGGGCGGCGGCCCGGATCTTCGGCGAGCGGGCCCGCGCCGCGGGCGTCCGGCGCATCGTCTATCTGGGCGGTCTGACCCCGGACGACGTCCCCGCGGAACAGCTCTCGCCGCATCTGCGGTCCCGCGCGGAGGTGGGCCGGATCCTCCTCGGCTCGGGCGTACCGACGGCCGCGCTGCGTGCGGCGGTCATCATCGGTTCGGGCTCGGCCTCCTTCGAGATGCTGCGCTATCTCACCGAGCGGCTTCCGGTGATGGTCACGCCGAGCTGGGTGTCGACGAGGATCCAGCCGATCGCCGTCCGCGACGTGCTGCGCTGTCTGGTGGGCAGCGCGCGGATGCCCGGGGACGTGAACCGCACCTTCGACATCGGCGGCCCGGACATCATCACCTACCGCGAGATGATGCAGCGTTACGCGCGGGTCGCCGGGCTCCCGCACCGGCTGATCGTGCCGGTCCCGGTGCTGACGCCCCGGCTGTCGAGTCACTGGATCGGCCTCGTCACCCCCGTTCCGCGATCGATCGCCCGGCCGCTCGCGGAGTCGCTGCGGTACGAGGTCGTCTGCCGGGAGCACGACATCCGGCGGTACGTCCCCGACCTGCCGGGCCGGCCGTTCACCTTCGACCAGGCGCTCACGCTGGCGCTGCGGCGGGTGCGCGAGGCGCGGGTCACCACGCGGTGGTCTTCGGCGTCGGTGCCCGGCGTACCCAGCGATCCGCTGCCGACCGACCCCGACTGGGCCGGCGGCAGCCTCTACACCGATGTGCGGGAACGGGACGTGGCCGCCTCTCCGGGGGCCCTGTGGCGGGTCGTCGAGGGCATAGGAGGTGATCACGGCTGGTACTCGTTCCCCCTCGCCTGGGCCGTCCGGGGCCGGCTGGACCGGCTGATCGGCGGGGTGGGGCTGCGCCGGGGCCGCCGCGACGCCGAGCGGCTGCGCGTCGGGGACTCGCTGGACTTCTGGCGGGTCGAGGAGATCGAACCCGGGCGGCTGCTGAGGCTCCGCGCCGAGATGCGGCTGCCGGGGCTGGCGTGGCTGGAGATGTACGCGCAGGAGCGGGAGGGAGGCGGCTCCCACTACCGCCAGCGGGCTCTGTTCCACCCGCACGGGCTGCTGGGCCACGCCTACTGGTGGGCGGTCTCCCCGTTCCACGCGGTGGTCTTCGGCGGGATGGCCCGCAACATCGCCCGCGCGGCGGACCAGGAGACGGAACCCGCCCGTGCCGTGTCCGTGACGTCCCGCTGACCGTTGTACCGGCACGTCCGGTGGACACCGGGGCGGGCGGAAGGCACCCGGGTCCGTCCGGCCCCTGGAACAGGAGCAGCAAGATGAGTGTCGCCGTCGTCCTCTTCACGTCCGATCTGCGGCTGCGTGACAACCCGTCGCTGCGCGCGGCCCTCGCGGCGGCCGACGAGGTGGTCCCGCTCTTCGTACGGGACAAGGGTGTCGAGGACGCGGGCTTCGCCGCGCCCAACCGCCGGGCGTTCCTCCACGACTGCCTCCGGGATCTGGACGCGGGTCTCCGGGAGCGCGGCGGCCGGCTGGTGATCAGGTCGGGCGAGGTGGCCGAGGAGGTCTGCCGGGTCGCCGCCGCGACGGGGGCGCGGGACGTATACCTCGCCGGGGGTGTGACCGGTTATGCCATGCGTCGCGAGACGCGGCTGCGCGCGGCCCTGGAGTCCCAGGGGCGCGCGCTCCATGTGCACGACGCCGTGGTGACCGCGGTGGCGCCGGGCGCGGTGACGCCGACGGGTTCCCGGGCGGACCACTTCGCGGTGTTCACCCCGTACTTCCGGCGGTGGTCCACGGAGCGGATCCGGGACACCCTCGACGCGCCGCGCTCCGTGCCCGTACCGCGGGAGGTGGGATCGGACGCGCTGCCGTCCCGGGCCGATGTCAGCGGTCTCTCGGAAGGGCTCGCCGAGGGCGGCGAGCGGGCGGCACGGCGGTGCCTCACGGCCTGGCGCCGCACGGGGCTGGCCTCGTACGCGGAGCTCCATGACGATCTGGCGGGCGACGCCACCTCGCGTCTCTCGCCCCATCTGCACTTCGGCACCCTCTCCCCCGCCGAGCTGATCCGGCGGGCCAGGACGGCGGGCGGCCCGGGCGCGGAGGCCTTCGTACGGCAGCTCTGCTGGCGGGACTTCCACCATCAGGTGCTGGCGGCCCGCCCGTCGGCCGCCCACGCCGACTACCGCGCCCGGCACGACCGCTGGCGCACCGGGAAGGCGGCGGCCGAGGAGATCGAGGCGTGGAAGGCGGGACGTACGGGCTATCCGGTGGTCGACGCGGCGATGCGGCAGTTGCGGCACGAGGGCTGGATGCACAACCGGGGCCGGCTGCTCACCGCGAGCTTCCTCGTGAAGACGCTGTACGTGGACTGGCGTGTCGGCGCCCGCCACTTCCTGGATCTGCTGGTGGACGGCGACATCGCGAACAACCAGCTCAACTGGCAGTGGATGGCGGGGACCGGCACGGACAGCCGGCCCAA
Organism: Streptomyces sp. NPDC059255; assembly: GCF_042752355.1. Classification (NCBI taxonomy): domain Bacteria; kingdom Bacillati; phylum Actinomycetota; class Actinomycetes; order Kitasatosporales; family Streptomycetaceae; genus Streptomyces; species Streptomyces sp. NPDC059255. Next base: position 695,096 of record NZ_JBHYZP010000001.1, on the reverse strand, counting down.
CCGCGTGCTGAACCCGGTGACCCAGGGGAAGCGGTACGACCCGGACGGCACCTATGTACGCCGCTGGGTGCCCGAGTTGCGGGACATCGAGGGCGGCGCGGTCCACGAGCCGTGGAAGCGGCGGGCGCGGGGGCCGGAGCCGGCGCGGTCCGACTACCCGGAGCCGTTGGTGGAGCTGTCGGAGGGGCTGGCCAGGTTCAGGCGGGCCCGCGGCCTGGACTGACCTCCTCCACCGGACCGGGGCCGCACCGGCCGGGCGCGGTCCGGTCAGTGCGCGAAGAGGGTGCTGGCCAGGACCACGTGGACGGCGGTGCCGCCGACGATGCTCAGCACGGCGTTGCGCCGCCACAGGTGCAGGCCGACCGTGACGGCCAGCGCCGCCGACGGGGCGATGGCCCGCGGCTCGGTCAGGGGGAGGTCGCGCAGGCAGTAGACGAGCAGGATCACCATGATGCCGGCCGGCATACGGGTGCTGAGGTACCGCACGGTGCCACTGGCGCGCAGCGGGGCCAGCGCCGCGAAGGGCAGGGCGCGCAGGGCCCAGGTGACGGCGGCGGAGACCGCGACCGCGGCGATCAGGTACGGGGTGTCAGGCACGGCGGGTCCTCGTACGGGTGAGGAGGTGACGGGTCAGCAGGGCGGCGGTGAACAGGACGCAGGCGGCCGGCATCATCTGCCCGGGCAGGAGCAGGCGGGCGGCGAGCGCGCTGAGCAGGGCCAGGACGGGGGTGGGCAGGTCGTCGCGGCGCTCGCGGATCGCGTCGAGGGCCAGCACGGTGAACAGGGCGGTGAGCGCGAAGTCCAGGCCGGTGACGCTCGTGGGGATGAGCGAGCCGAGCAGCCCGCCGGCGGTGGCGCCGGCGGCCCAGTACAGGTGCATGTACGCCTGGAGCCACAGGATGCGGCGGCCCGGCCAGGAGCGGGCCCGCTCGTTGGTGGTGAGCGCGTACGCCTCGTCGGTCAGGGCGAAGGTGCTGTAGGCCTTGGCGAGGCGCCCGTTCACGCGGTGCAGGGGGAAGGACAGCGTGTAGAACACGTGCCGGACGTTGACCAGGAACGCGGTCAGGGCGACCGTCCCCAGCGGTGCGACGGCGGCGGCCAGGCCGACGAGCAGGAATTCGAACGAGCCGGCGTAGATGAGAGCCGCGAACGCGCTCGCCCACCACCAGGCCAGGCCGGACTGGGTGATGACGGCTCCGAAGGCGAGACCGAGCGGCACCATGGCCAGGCCCACGGTGGCGGAGTCCCGGAACGCGGCGAGCGCCGGAGGCATCGGGCTCGGGGCGTGGCCAGGGGCGAGATCCGGGGCTGGGTCCGGGTGCACGGCGGCGGGCCGGGACGGGTCGCCTACGGCGGGTGGAGATATTCCCATACGGAAATATTATGACAGAGTTGACCAAATATGGTTGCCAATAATGACTCGGTAACTCGCCCTTGAGCAATTAAATGCAGGCGGATCCCTTCCTTGGTGGCATTTTGTTTCAGCCCCGCCGGGGCGGCCTGTCAGACCTCGGGCCGCGCGCCGGCGATCCGCAGCGCGATGTCGCCGTACTGGTAGGCGAGGTCGTCGACGGAGAACTCGCCGTCCTCGCGGAACCAGCCGGCCACACCGATCCCCATGTCGAGGATCGAGTACGAGGCGATCCTGGCGGACCGCACCTCGAAGGCGCCCTCGGCGGCGCCCCGTTCGATCAGCTCACGGAAGCCGCGCTCGTAGTCGCTGCGCCGACCGAGCAGCCGTTCCTGGTCCGGCGGTTCCAGGCTGCCGATCTCCCGGTTGCCGACGAACGCCTCCAGGCGGTGCCGGGCGTGGTAGCGGATGTGTGCCTCCACGGCGCGGCGCAGCGCCTCCCGTGCGGAGTCGGCGCCGGCCACGGCCGCGGTGTGGTCCGCGATCAGCCGCTCCATCGTGCCGGTCATGATCTCTGCCAGTAGTTCGTACTTGGACGCCACGTGCTTGTAGAGGCTCGGGCCGCGCACGCCGACGGCGGCGCCGATCTCGACCATGGTGGTGGCCCGGTACCCCTGGGCGGCGAACAGCCGCAGGGCCGCCTGCCCGATCGCCGTCCGCCGGTCGGCCGGAGGCCCGCCGCCGGACTCCGCGGGCCGGTGCGGACGCTCGTAGGAGCCGTCCTGGATCGCCCTCACACGGACCCCCGAAGCTAAGAGTGGTTAGCCGGTGTTCTCTCCTGACAGCGCTGATTATAGGCAGAGGTCTTGACACCACGCCCCTTCGGCTCTGAGATGGCTAATGTCCAGTAGCCGCGTGTGGCGGAACGAGTGTCCCAGCATCAGAAGGAGAGCCCATGCGCAATCGTCTGTCCGGGCAGGTCGCCCTGGTCACCGGTGCGACCGGCGGCATCGGGGACGCCGTGGTGCGCCGGCTGGCCGATGAGGGAGCCGCGGTGGTGGTGACCGACGTGGACGCCGGCCGCTGCGAGGAACTGGCGCAGGAGCTGACGTCCGGCGGCGCGAGCGCGCTCGGTCTCGCGCTGGACGTCAGCGACGAGGAGGCGTGGCGCGGCACGGTCGAGCGGGTGGTCGCCGAGCTGGGCGGCCTGACGACGCTCGTCAACAACGCGGGCATCGCGGCGATGCGGACCGTGGAGAGCGAGACCCAGGAGTCCTGGGACAAGGTCATCGCCGTCACCCAGACGGGCGTCTGGCTCGGCATGAAACACGGCGGGCCCGCGATCGAACGGTCCGGCGGCGGCTCGATCGTCAATGTCGCGTCGATCTTCGGTACGGTCGGCGGCTTCGGCAGCCAGTTCTCGTACCACGCCGCGAAGGGCGCGGTACGGCTGATGACCAAGAACGCCGCGCTGCACTGGGGCACCCGGGGCGTCCGGGTCAACTCGCTCCACCCCGGCTTCATCGAGACGCCCCGCTCGCGCGAACTGTGGCGGGGTACGCCCCGGCACGCCGCGATGGTCGAGGGCACACCGCTGGGGCGGCTCGGCACCCCCGACGAGGTCGCGGGGGCCGTGGCGTTCCTCGCCTCGCCGGACGCGAGCTTCGTCACCGGCTCGGAGCTGTACGTGGACGGGGGATGGACGGCACGCTGACCCGGGCGGGCGCGGTGTGCCCGGCGGGCGCGATGTGCCGGGCGCCGCGCCGGGTCACCGTACGCGTGTGTACCGGTCGACCCCGTCGGCGTGTGCCACCGTGGCCCGGCCACGCAGCACGAGAACGTCCAGATGCGCCGCCGTCTCGTTGACCGCGAGCATCTGGTTGAAGGCGCTCAGCTCGGCGAACGGCAGCTGCCGGCGCGTCCAGCCGAGCCGGCGCGCCACCGCGTGGGCGTCGAGGGTGCCGTCGTCGAGCGCCGACAGGCTCTTGGCCAGCCGGTCGTCGTGATGGGTGAGCAGTTCGGCGACCCGGATGTGGGTGCTGTCCGAGACCGGCCCGTGGGCGGGCAGCAGCCGGGTGTCCGCGTACCGGGTCATCAGCCGCAGCGAGTCGAGGTAGTCGGCGAGCGGCCGGCCGCCCGGTTCGGCCAGTTCGAAGCCGATGGACGGGGTGATGTGCGGCAGGACGTGGTCCCCCGCGAACAGCAGCCCCCGCCGCTCGTCCAGGTAGACCACATGTCCCTTGGTGTGTCCGGGTGTGGGTACGACGCGCAGTTCGCGGCCGCCGAGCCGGAGGGTCCCCGTACCGAGCCAGCGGTCCGGGAGTTCCCATACGCTCGGGTCGTAGCCACCGTGGTCCATCGCCCCCACCAGATCGGCCAGTTCGGCCGCCCCGGCCCGGCGCAGCGTCGCCAGGGAGCCCTCGGGCCGGTCGCTGCGCAGCCGGCCGAGCATCTCCAGGCCCGGCCGTTCGCCCGCGCCCAGGTAGACGCGTGAGCCCAGCAGCCGGCGCAGTTCCACCGCGTGGGTGTAGTGGTCGCGGTGGATGTGGGTGACGAGGATGTGGCTGATGTCTCCGAGGTCATGGCCGATGGCCGCCATGGCCTGTTCGAGTGCCTTGCGCGCCTCGGGGATCGCCCAGCCGCCGTCGATCATGACGAGGCCGCCGTCGTCGCCCGGGTCCTCCAGCAGGTAGACGTTGACGGCGTGCAGCCCGTCGTTGGGCAGCGGCAGGGGCACACGGTGCACCCCGGGCTGTACGGTCTGGACGCCGGCCTGGGCCCAGGGCCCCTGGTCGAACCGCTCCGTCATGTCTCTCCTCACTCCGTGACGCCGCGTGCCGGGCCGCGCGGGTACGCGGCGGCCCGGCACGCCGGTGTGGCGTCGGTTCAGGCGGTGCCGTCGGGGCCGTGGGTGCCGGTGGGGGCGGCGGTGTCGGTGGGGTCGGTGGTGTCGGTGGGGTCGGTGGGGTCGGCACGCAGCCGCCGGACGAGTGCCCGGGCCCCTGCCCGGTCCAGCTTGCCGACCTTCGTCTGGGGCAACTCCTCTATCCCGTAGACGAATTCGGGCCATTTCGTCTTGGAGAGTCCGACACTGTCGAGGTGTCCGGTCACCTCCGCCAGCGCGATGGAGCCGCCGTCCTCGGTGACGACGAGCAACGCGACCCGCTCACCGAGCACTTCGTCGGGGACCGGTGTGACGCAGACCCTCGACACGCGGGGGTGGGCCGCGACCGCGCGCTCTATCTCGGTGATGTCGATGTTGCGGCCGCCGCGGATGATGACGTCCTTCTCGCGGCCCATGATGCTGATCGTGCCGTCCTCATGGGGCATCAGCAGATCGCCGGTGGGGAAGTAACCGTCCGCGGTGAGGGACGGCGGTTCGACCCGGCCTGCGCGGGCGTAGCCGAGGAAGAGCGAGGGGCCGCGCACCTGCGCCCGGCCGGATTCCCCCGGTCGCGCCCGCTCTCCCCCGGCCGTGAACGCGCGCAGGTCCGTACCGGGGAAGGGGCGGCCGTCCCTTCCGAGCCGGATGTCCTCGGGGTCGTCCGGGCTCGGCGAGGTGTGGCCGAGACACTCCGACATGCCGAAGACGCGGAGGATCTTCGTACCGAGGGAGCGTTCGGCGCGGGCGAGGGCGCCCCGGTCCATGGGGCCGCCGCCGACCGTGATCGCCCTGACTCCCCCGAGGATCCCCGAACCGGCCGCCTCGGCACCCATCTGGAGCGCCATGGTCGGGACGCACATGGTCCAGCGGACCTGGTGGTCGGCCAGGCGCCGCAGTGCGACGGCCCGATCCCACTTCGCCGTCAGGACGAGCGGACCGCCCAGTTGCAGGGCCAGGTGTACGCCGAAGCAGTACGCCGCCGTCGAGGACAGCGGCACGATCGCGGCCACCGCGTCGCCCTGGGCGAGGCCGTTGATCGCGATCGTGTGCGCGCCCGCGTACCGCAGGGCCTCCTCGGACTGGACGACGCCCTTCGGCCTTCCGGTCGAGCCGGAGGTGAGCCCGATCAGGACACCGCCCGACCAGCGCGTGACATCACGCGGCCCCGGCGCGGACCGGCAGGCCCAGCCGTCGAGCACGGTCTCCGCCCGGCCCGGCAGCAGCTCGGGCACCGCCCATTCGTCCATCGCCGAGGGCTCGGCGACGACCACGTCCGGGCGGATGTCCTCCCAGGCCGCGGCGAACTCGGCGCGAGTGGTGTGCCGGTTGACGACCGCGAGGACGCCCCCGTTCCGGCCCACGGCGAGGGTGGCGGCGACGGTACGCCAGGAGTTGTCGGCCTGCACCATGACCGTGGCGCCCGCCGCCTCCGTCCCGTCCGCCCCACCGGGTGACAGGGCTTCGGCCAGCCGGGCCGCCTCGGCGAGCAGTCCGCGCGCGCCATGCTCTCCCGCGTCGTCGACCACGGCGACGAAGTCCGCCTGCTCGGCTCTGAGTTGGAACTCCCGCACTACCTGTCGCATCCCGGCTTCCTCGCTACGCTGTGCCGAACTCCGGACTGAATGCTGTGCTGTGCTGTGTTGTGCTGCGTTGTGGCGCGTTGTGCCGTACCGCCGTCGGGTGCGGCGGTCTCAGCCGGTGAACAGCTCCGCCTCGGGACCCATCACCGCGATGCGCCGGCCCTTCATGTCCCCGACCTGCGCGACGGCCCGCTCCCACTCCGGACTCGCGAGCGCCTTCCGCAGGTCCTCCGGGGAGTCGAAGCTGAGGACGGACAGTCCGTCCCACCCCTCGGAGCGCGTCTCCAGGGCCGTGTCGATCTCGGTGTGCCGCCAGGCGCGCAGTCCGGGCAGGAGGCGGGTCAGCTCCGCGTGGTCGCCCCGCCACCAGTCGATGAACCGCTGGTGCGTCCACTCGGGGGGCCGGGCTGCCAGCAGGACGAGGTTGTACATGACGGTTCTCCTACGGGTTCAGGTGCCCAGGTGTCCGGGCGTTCAGGCGTTCAGGCGTTCAGGGGAAGCGGATCTCGGACGACCGGCCGATCAGCAGCCGCTGGAGCCTGCCCTCGCCGTTCACCCGGCCGGCCGCGACGAAGCTGGCCTCCGGGACACCGGCGCGCCGCACCTCACCGAGGAAGAGTTCGTCCTGGCCGAGGGTGGTCGCGGAGAGCCGGTGGTGGGTACGGGTGCCCTTCTCCCGCTGCTCCAGGTAGCCGACGAGCGCGGCGCGGTCCCCAGCGAAGTCGGTGGCGCTGCCGCCGCCCGTGGAGAACAGGATGGAGAGGGCGAAGTCGTCGCTGATCAGGTCGAGGATCCTGGCGGGCTCGTCGCTGTCCAGGATCTCGAACCACGCGGTGAGGAAGGGCGCCGCGGAGGTCGTGTCAGTGGGCGCGTCCGCGGGTGTGCCGGTGGATGTGCCGGTGGGTGTGTCGGTGGGTGTGTCGGTCATCTCAGCCTCCAATTGGCCGGGGGTCGGACGGTGTCTGCCCGGCCGCGCCCTTGGCCGCCGGGCGCCCCCGGGCGCGGGCCGCGGCCAGCAGGCCCGCGCGGCGGCCGGAGACGACCGCCTGGCACAGCCCGCCGCCGTATCCCTCGTGGTAGACGTCGGACATGTCGGCGCCCGCCGCGTACAGACCCGGCAGCGGCCGGCCCGAGGCGTCCACGACGGTGCCCTCCTCGTCCACCTCGACGCCACCGAAGGTGAAGGTGATCGCGGGGACGACATCCGCGGCGAAGACCCGTCCGTCGCCGAGCCGGGCCCGCGCCTCGTCGTCGAGCACGGGCTCAGTGTGTCCCCATTCCCGCAGTACGGGAAGGAGTGTGGTGAGGTCCTCCGCGACGGTGGTCCGGCCGCCGCGGTCCCGGGTGAAGGCCCAGCGGTCCAGCCGTGGGGTGCCCGGTACGAACGGCGCCTGAGCGGCGTCCCGCTGCACCTCCTCCGACCACAGCAGCAGGCCCCGGCCACCGTGCGCGGCCAGTGCCATGGCGTTGTTGTGGTCTCCGCGCCGTTCATCGGTGAACCGGTGTCCCCGTGGGTCGAAGAGGACGCCGAGTCCGCTGTGGTAGAGGGCGAAGGTGATGTGGTCGACCGGGGAGAGCGTCTGGACGCCGGAGGCGAAGAGGTGACCGTAGAAGCCGGTGTTGGCGGTGTTGGCGGACCCACCGAGCCGCTCGGCGAGGGCCACTCCGGTGCCCCGCGAATACGTGTTGCCCCGCAGCGGCGGCACGAAGCCCCCGCCGACGAGGGAGGCCCGTACCGCCGGATCGGCCTGCCGTCCGCCGGTGGCCAGCACCACCGAGGGGCTGGTGATCCGCAGAACGCCGTCCGGGGTGGACGCGACGGTCAGATAGCCGTGGCCGGTGCGCGTCACGTCCTCGGTCCGCGCTTCGGCGACGACACGGCCGCCGCCCGCCATGACCTCCCGTACCAGATGGGCGATCACGACCGGCATGTCGAACTTGTGACCACGCCCGGCCAGTGCCCGCTCCTCGCCGGTCAGGGGTGGTGTGTACCCGGTGAGCCAGTCGATGGCGTCGCGGTAGCCGTCGACCACGAGGCGGCCGTGGCGCTGGAAGCGGCCGGGGTCCTCCTCACGCAGCCGCTCGGCGCTCTCGACGGCCCAGACGTAACCGCCGGAGATCGCCGCCGATCCCCCGACGGTCACGGCGGGCTCCAGTACGACGGCCGTGGCCCCCGCGGCGGCGGCCGTGGCCGCGGCGGAGAGACCCGCCAGCCCGGCGCCGAGTACGACGAGGTCCGCGCGCAGTTCCCTCGCCATCGGCTACGCCGGCCGGTCGACGAGGTCGAAGGTGGTGGTGAAGAACGACTGGTAGCGGGCCAGGTGTCCGTCCGGCGTGACGGCGGCGGCGGAGAGGAAGGACCCGACGGTCCTCCCCGACTCGGTCACGACGCCGTACACGGTCTCCAGATCGCCGTCGGCGGTGGCGCGGAGGACCTCGTGCACCCGGTCGACGGCGGCGCGGCCCGCTATGTAGGCGGCGAAGTCGTCCCTGGATGTGCCTCGGGCCTCACGCCCCGGCAGGGCGATGAGGAACTGGAAGTCCGGCACGAGGAGGTCGAGCGCCTGCTCGGGGTGTTCGCTGTCCATACGGGCCAGATACGCGCGCAGCACGGGGGCCATGAATATCCTTTCAGCTGTCGTCCGCCTGCCCGGGGGAGCCGGCGCCGAGGGGGATCCGGTACCTCCCACTCAAACTGAGTTAAGTTCAATTCGGTAAGTGGATTTTAATCCCGCCGAAACACACCTGGCAATGGCCGGTGCCGGACTCGATCCGAACGGTCCGGGGCGGGGCGGGAAAGAGCGCGGCCCGCCGACGGAACTCGGCCGGCGGGCCGGTGGCGGTTGCCCAAGAGGCAGGTCGCCCGGGGAGCGGATCGCTCAGGTGGCGCTCAGGTGGCGACCATGCGCACGCAGGAGCCCTCGATCAGCTCACTGATCTCCGAGAGCGGCGTCGGCCCCGACGGCCGGTACCACCGCCAGACGCTGACGATCAGGCCGAGCACCCCCGCGCCCAGCAACTGCGCGTCCCGCAGCGGGAAGACGCCCTGGGACATCCCCCGAACCAGCAGGTTCGTCCAGTCCCGCTCGACGACCTGGACCAGTTGGCGGGCCGCGACCCGCTCCGCCTCCTCGCGCTTGGAGCCGCGCGCACCGGAGAGCAGGTCCATGTGGCTCTGCAGGATCCGCATCTGCAGCACCTCGTGCGCGGAGACGTCGTACGCCGCGCGGACCGCGGCCCGCAGCGCCTCGACCGGGTCCGCGATGTCCTCGGTGGCCTCGGTGAACCGGTCGTGGGAGCGCTGGAGTTCGAGCCGCATGATGGTGAGCAGGCAGTGGGTCTTGGACTCGAAGTAGTGGTAGAGCGCGGTCTGTCCGATGCCGACGCGCTCGGCGACGGTCGACCACTTCGTGGCCTCGAAGCCGGACTCGCCGAAGCAGTCGACGGCGGCGGTGAGAATGGCCGCGCGCTTGGATCGCGGTCCCGCCTCCGGTTCAACCATCCTGGCCATCGTCTCCCTCTCCAGACCGTCACCCACCGTGTCAGTACCCGAGAGTAGCCCCAAGTTGAACTCAGTTGCCAATCAGCCGGTTCACAGGCTTTCGAGGACGGTGGCGTTGGCCATGCCGCCGCCCTCGCACATGGTCTGCAGACCGTACCGGCCGCCGGTCCTGCGCAGCTGGTGGACGAGTGTGGTCATCAGCCGCGCGCCCGTGGCGCCGAGCGGATGCCCGAGCGCGATCGCGCCGCCGAAGGCGTTGACCTTCTCCGGGGCGGCGCCCGTCTCCTTCTGCCAGGCGAGGACCACGGAGGCGAACGCCTCGTTGATCTCGACCAGGTCGATCCGGTCGAGGGACAGCCCCGCGCGGTCCAGGACCTTCTCGGTGGCGGGGATCGGGCCGGTCAGCATGTGGATCGGGTCCGAGCCGACCACGGCCATCGCGTGCACGCGGGCCAGCGGGGTCAGGCCGTGGCGGCGTACCGCCTCCGCCGAGGCGATCAGCAGCGCGGCGGCGCCGTCGGAGATCTGGCTGGAGACGGCGGCGGTCAGCCGGCCCCCTTCGGTGAGGGTCTTCAGGCCCGCCATCTTCTCCGGCGTGGTGTCGGCGCGCGGTCCCTCGTCCCGTGTGAGCCCGAAGGACGGGACGATCTCGTCGTCGAAGACGCCCTCCGCCTGGGCGGCGAGCGCCCGCTGATGGCTGGTGAGCGCGAACCGCTCCATGTCCGTACGGGAGACGGCCCACTTCTCGGCGATCAGTTCGGCGCCGCGGAACTGCGAGACCTCCTGGTCCCCGAAGTGCTCGCGCCAGCCGTCGCCCCCGAACGGGGTGCCCAGGCCCGCCTGTTCGCCGACGTACATGGGACTGGCGATGGGCACCAGGCTCATCACCTCGACCCCGCCGGCGACCACCAGGTCGGCGGCGCCCGAGCCGACCGCCTGGGCGGCGAAGTGCACGGCCTGCTGCGAGGAGCCGCACTGCCGGTCGACGGTGGTGCCGGGCACGTGCTGGGGCAGGCCCGCGGAGAGCCAGGCGGTACGGGCGAGGTTGCCGGTCTGCGCGCCGATCTGGCTGACGCAGCCGAAGAACACGTCGTCGACCTCGCCCGGGTCGACGCCGCCGCGGGCCAGCAGGGCGCGCAGCACATGGGCGCCGAGGTCGGCCGGGTGGACGCCGCTCAGGGCGCCCTTGCGGCGGCCGACGGGGGTGCGGACGGCCGCGACGATGAATGCTTCCGACACTGTGCTCTCCATGGTTTCGGTACGGGGACGGCCCGGTCGGCGGTACCGGCGTGGGCCTGCCGGTGGTGTGCGGGCGCGGGCCCGTGGCGGGGAGGGGGATCAGGGCGCCTACGAGGTGCCCGCGAAGTCCGGTGCGCGCTTGCCGAGGAAGGCGGCGACGCCCTCGCGGCCCGTCGCGGAGGCGGCCGCCGCGGCGATCGCCCGTGCCTCGCTGTCCAGGTGCGGGCCCAGCTCCGTCAGCGGACCGGCGGCGACGAGGCGACGGGTGGCGCCGAAGGCGGCGGTGGGTCCGCGGCGCAGGGCCTCGGCCGTCCGCTCGGCCTCGGCGGCGAGCCGGTCCGCGTCGACCACCCGCGTCACCAGTCCGATCGCCTCGGCCTCCGCCGCCGGTATCCGGCGGTTGGTGAGCAGCAGGTCCAGGGCGCGCTTCGGCCCGACGAGGCGGGGCAGCGACCAGCTCACCCCGGCGTCCGGCGAGTAGCCGATGCCGGTGTAGGCGGCGGTGAACGTGGCGTCGTCGGCGGCGAGGGTGAGGTCGGCGGCGGCCGCCAGCCCGAGCCCCGCCCCGGCGACCGGGCCCTGTACGGCGACGACCAGCGGCGCGTCCAGCGCGGCGAGGACGCGCAGCGCGCCGTGGAGCGCGTCGGTCACCGCCGTCAGGTGGCTCTCCAGGTCCTCGGCCGGGAGCGCGGAGAACTCCCGCAGATCGCCGCCGACGCAGAAGGACCGGCCCTCGCCGGTGAGCAGGACGGCCCGTACGTCCGCCCGCGCGCACGCCCGCGCGGCGTCCAGCAGCTCGCGCGCCATCGCCAGGTCGATGGCGTTGCCGGCCTCGCCGCGCCGCAGGGTCAGGCGGGCGAGGCCGTTGTCCTGGATGTCGGTGGAGACCCTCATCGCGCCGTCCATCCGCCGTCGACGGTCAGGATCTGTCCGGTGCAGTACGAGGACGCGTCCGAGGCGAGGAAGAGCAGTGCGCCGTCGAGTTCGTGGGCGTGGCCGCCGCGGCCCAGCAGGGTGTTGCGTCCGACCCAGCGGGCGGAGCGCTCGTCGCCGAAGAGGTCCGCGGTCATCTCGGTGCGGAACCAGCCGGGGGCCAGCGCGTTGACGCGGGTTCCGGCGGCGCCCCACTGTCCGGCCAGTTCGCGGGTGAGCCCGATCAGCCCGGCTTTGGAGGCCGCGTAGCTCGCGCCGCCGAGCGGGGCGGCGGAGACCAGGCCGAGGATGGAGGAGACGTTGATGATGCTCGGTCCGCCCGCGCGCCCCCCGGCGGGGGCCTCGGCGGTGAGCCGGGCGAGGTGGAAGGGCGCGGTGAGATTCACGCCGAGGACGTCGGCGAAGGCGTCCGGGGACTCGTCCTCGGCGCGGGTCGCGCCGGGCATGGCCGCGTTGTTGACGAGGACGTCGATCCGGCCGCCGGCGGCCAGCGCCGTCTCCACCAGTCGGACGCGGTCGGCCGCCACCGAGACGTCGCAGGTGACGGCGTGGATCCGGGGGTGCGAGCCGGCGAGTTCCCGGAGCGGGCCGGTGCGGCGGGCGGCGGCGAAGACGGTGGCGCCCGCCTGGGCGAGGACGGTGGCGAAACGCCCGCCGAGCCCGGCGGAGGCGCCGGTGACGAGCGCCGTCCTGCCCTCCAGCGAGAACAGTTCGGCGGCGGGCCGCGGCGTGCTCATCCGGCCACCCCGATCGGCAGGGCGGTGGCGCCGCCGTCGAGCACCAGGGTCTGGCCGGTCATCCAGGAGGAGGCGTCGGAGGCCAGGAACAGCGCCGCGTTCGCCACGTCCTCGACCGTGCCGAGGCGGCGCATCGGCAGCGCGGCGGTGAGGATGTCCTCGCGGGCCTCCCATACCGCGCGCGCCAGCTCGGTCTTGATCAGTCCGGGCGCGATGGCGTTCACCCGGGCGCGTGGGCCGAGTTCGTAGGCGAGCTGCCGGGTCATGTGCAGCATGGCGGCCTTGGTGGCGTTGTAGTAGCCGATGTGCGGGTCGACGACGAGCCCGCCGACGGAGGCGATGTTGATCACCGCTCCGCCGTGCTCGGCCATCGACGCGCGCCAGGCGCAGCGGGTCCAGGCGACCATCCCGTACTGGTTGACCCGTACGGTCTTCTCGGCCCGCGGCAGGTCCAGGTCGAGCAGGTCGCCGTGGTACGGGTTGGTCGCCGCGTTGTTGACCAGGATGTCGACGCGGCCCAAGCGGCTCATGGTGGTGTCGACACAGGCCTCGGCCTGGTCGGGTTCGCCCGCGTTGGCGACGACGGTGTGGATCTCCCCGTCGCCCTCGACCCCCAGCAGGTGCGCGCGGGCCTCGGCGAGTCCGGGCGCCTTGCGCGCGGCGATCACCACATGGGCGCCGGCCGCCCGGTAGGCGGCGGCGATGCCGAGGCCGATGCCGCGGGAGCCGCCGGTGATGACGGCGACCCGGCCGTCGAGCGTCCGGGTGCTCATGCCGCACCGGCCTTGGAGCCGCTGTCGCGGTAGGGGGCGAGTTCCCGGCGGGCGATCGTCCGCAGGTGCACCTCGTCGGGGCCGTCGGCGATACGCAGCGCCCGGGTGATGGCGTACAGCCGGGCCAGTACGGTGTCGTCGCTGACGCCCGCCGCGCCGTGCGTCTGGACCGCGCGGTCGACCACCTTGTGGGCGACCTCCAGCGCGGCCACCTTGATGGCGGCGACCTCGGTACGGGCGGCGGCGTTGCCCGCGGTGTCCATCAGCCAGGCCGACTTCAGGACGAGGAGGCGCAGTTGCTCGATCTCGATGCGGCTGCGGGCGATCCACTCGCGGACCACTCCCTGGTCGGCGAGCGGGCCGCCGAAGGCGATCCGCTCGGTGGCGCGTTCGCACATCATCCGGAGGGCGCGTTCGGCGAAGCCGACGGCGCGCATCGCGTAGTGCATGCGGCCCGGTCCCAGGCGTCCCTGGGCGAGTGCGAATCCCTCGCCCTCGCCGCCGAGGATGTTCGCCGCGGGGACGCGGACGTCCTCGAAGAGCACGTCGCCGTGGCCGAGTCGGTCAGTGTAGCCGAACATGGGCAGGTCGCGCAGGACCGTGACGCCCGGGGTGTCCCGCGGGATCAGCACCATGGACTGCTGCCGGTAGGCGGGCGCGTCCGGGTCGGTCTTACCCATCAGGATGATCAGCCGGCAGTCCGGGTCCATGATCCCGGAGGTGTACCACTTGCGTCCGTTGACGACGTAGCTGTCACCGTCGCGGGTGATACGGGTACGGATGTTGCGGGCGTCGGAGCTGGCGACCTCGGGTTCGGTCATCGCGAAGCAGGACCGGATCTCGGCGGTCAGCAGCGGCCGCAGCCAGCGGTCCTGCTGCTCGGGGGTGCCGTACAGCGCGAGCAGCTCCATGTTCCCGGTGTCGGGCGCCGAGCAGTTGAAGACCTCGGGGCCGATGAGGGAGCGGCCGGCCAGCTCGGCGAGGGGCGCGTAGTCGAGGTTGGTGAGTCCCGCGCCCCAGTCGCCGTGCGCGAGGAAGAGGTTCCACAGGCCCTCGGCCCGTGCCTTCTCCTTCAGCTCGGTCATCACCGGCGGCAGCGCGTGGGGATCGGCCGCGGCGGCGAGCTGCCGGTCGTACACACTCTCCGCGGGGTAGACGTGCTGTTCCATGAAGGACCGCATACGGTCCTGGAGTTCGCTCGCGCGTGGCGAGAGTCCGAAATCCACGATTGCTCCTCCTCGCCGGCGGCTGGCCCGGCGTACGTGCCCTGTGCGGTGCGGTGTGTGGCGTGGTCGGCGCGGCTCGGCCGGTCGGGGGATCAGCCGAGAAGGTCGCGGGCCGTGCGGATCATCGCCGCGATGGTGGGCGGCAGCCGTTCCTGGTCCGGGTCGTGGTGCCGGCCCTCGCGGTGCCTGCGCAGGTTGTGGCCCATGATCGCGGCCATCTTCATGCGGCCCAGCGCCCGGAACCAAGCCATCGCCGGCGGCTCCGGCCGGCCGTCGAGGTACGCCGACAGCAGTTCGTCCTCGGTGGGCAGGCCCGGGACGGCGCGTCCCAGCGCGGGGAAGTTGCGGTGGTCGGCGAAGAGCAGGAACCAGCCGAGGTCGGTGCGCGGGTCTCCGGTGCTCCAGATCTCCCAGTCGACGACGGCCACCGCGCGTTCCCCGGCGCACAGTACGTTGCCGAGCCTGAAGTCGCCGTGCAGCAGCACCGGCGGCAGGCCGGGAGGCACCCGGTCGGCGAGGAGGGCGAGCAACTGCTCTGCTCCTGGCCGCAGTTCGGCGGGTACGGCCTGCATGGTGCGGCTCCACCTGGCCAGTTCGCCGGCCGGGTCGAGCGGTGGCGGCGCGTCCAGTCCCTGCGTACGGAGATCGGTGCCGTGCAGCCGCCGCAGCACGGAGGCGATCTCCAGCATCCGCGCCCGTGCCGTCCCGGCGGCCACCTCCGGTGTGTCGAGTACGGGTTCGACGGCCTCCCCGGCGGCGAAGTCCATCGCGAACCAGCCGGGGGCCGCCTCGTCGACGACGGCGACGCCGGGCACCGGCACCGGGCCGCCGGCGAGGGCGCGCAGGACCCGGGCCTGACGCAGCACGTCGTTGCGTCCGACCGGCTCCCGGCCGGGCGGCACCGCTTTGACGACGTACGCCGTGTCCCCGGCGCCGACCGAGTACGTCAGCCCGGAGTGGCCGCCCGGCAGTACCTTCAACTCCCCTACGGTCACGCCGGGATGGCGGGCGGCGAGCCGGTCGCGGACCCGGGCGGCCAGCGTCGGGGACGGCGGGGCCGTGGTCATCGGGAGGGCTCCTTGGGCAGGC
The DNA here is from genome assembly GCF_042752355.1 of Streptomyces sp. NPDC059255. NCBI lineage: Bacteria > Bacillati > Actinomycetota > Actinomycetes > Kitasatosporales > Streptomycetaceae > Streptomyces > Streptomyces sp. NPDC059255. Next base: position 679,782 of record NZ_JBHYZP010000001.1, on the reverse strand, counting down.
CGAGGACGCGCTCGGCGAGGATGGTGCGCTGGATCTCGTCCGTGCCGCCCGCGATGCGGTAGCCGGGCGCGCCGAGCAGGTGCTCCGTCCAGGCGTACGTGCCCCACTCCCCCGTGTCGGCGACCAGGCGGGGGCCGAGCAGCTCGGACACCAGGTCGCTGGTGCGCCGCATGGTGCCGGTCGCGTACAGCTTGCCGACGGAGGCCTCCGCGCCGGGCTCGCGGCCGGCGACGAGGGCGGCGGTCACCCGCTGTCCGATGAGCCGCTGCACCAGGGCGCGTATGTGGAGGTCGGCGGCCCGGACGCGTTCGCCGTCGGTGAGCGGGCGGGGCGGATGGGCGGCGAGCCGCAGCGCCCGGTCGGTGTTGTCCAGCCCGAGGCTCCCGGAGTCGAGCCGCTCGGCGGCCAGCACGGTGAGTGTGACCCGCCAGCCCTCGCCGACGGGTCCGAGCCGGTCGGTGTCGGGCACGACCACGTCGTCCAGATAGACCTCGTTGAAGCTGGCGCCGCCGGTCATCTGCCGGATCGGCCGCACGATCACGCCGGGGGCGTCCATGCGGACGAGGAACACGGTGATCCCTGCGTGCTTGCGTACCTCCGGGTCGGTGCGGCACACGGCGACGCCCCAGGTGGCGGCCCGGGCGCCGGAGGTCCACACCTTGTGCCCGTTGAGTACCCAGTTCTCGCCGTCGCGCTCCGCCCTCGTCCGTACCGCGGCGAGGTCGGAGCCGGCCTCCGTCTCCGAGAAGAGCTGGCAGGCCAGCTCGTCCGTCCGGAGCAGCGGCCGCAGCCAGCGCCGCTTCTGCTCCTCGGTGCCCCAGACGCCGACCGCGGGGGCGACGAGCTGCTGGGTCACCGGGAAGATCTCGGCGCGCCGGGGCACCTCGAAGGCGGCCTCCTCGGCGCGGTAGAGCTGCTCGTAGTAGCCGGGCAGGCCCTGGCCCCCGTACTCCCGCGGCCAGTTGAGCGCGCCCCAGCCCTGGTCGTACCGGAGCCGCTCCCACTCCTGGGCACGGGCGGTGTGTTCGTGTTCCTCCCGCTCGGTCCAGTTCTCGAACACGGCGACGGAGTCGGAGCCGCTGCCCCATCCGCCGTCCGCGGCGACCGGCCGGGCGACCGTGGCGAGCCAGCTCCTGGCCCGGTCGCGGAACTCCGCCGGGGACGGGTCGTCACTCATCTCTTCCTCCTCCACCTGATATCAGCGGGACAGCACCGTGCAGGCGCTGACGCCGGGCGCGCCGTACACATGGGTGAAGCCGGTCCTGGGATCGCCGGGCACCTGCCGCGCGCCGGCCCGGCCGCGCAGCTGCTGGACGATCTCGTAGACCTGGCGCAGCCCGGAGGCGCCGATGGGTTCCCCGTTGGCGATGCAGCCGCCGTCGGTGTTGACCGGCAGCGAGCCGCCGATTGCGGTGGCGCCGGCGGCGATCAGCTTCTCCTGTTCGCCGTCCGCGCAGAAGCCGCACTCGGCCATGTGCATGATCTCGGCGCCGCTCTCGGTGTCCTGGAGCTGGCAGACGTCCACGTCGGCCGGGCCGATCCCCGCCTCCTCGAACGCGGCGGCCGAGGCGTCCCGGCTGACGCTGGTCGGCTCGCCCGCCGGGACCGACGGGCTGAACACCTCGAAGGAGCCGAAGCGCCGGGTGCGTACGGCGACCGAACGCAGCGTGACCGAGGGGCCGTTCATGGTGCGGGCGGCCTCGGGCGAGCAGAGGACGAGCGCCGCCGCGCCGGCCCCCGGGGAGCAGAACATGAAGCGCGTCAGCGGGTCGCTGACCATGGCGGAGTCGAGGATCTCGGCGGCCGGGACCGGTTCGCGCCGCCAGGCCCCGGGGGTCCGGGCGCCGTTGCGGTACGCCTTCTCCGCGACCAGGGCGAGGCTCCGCGGGGTGATCCCGTGGTCGTACATGTAACGCTGGATCTTCATGCCGAAGAACTGGGTGGTCACCATCAGTCCGTCGGTGCCGTACTCCTGGCCCAGGCCCCAGTCCTCGGGGCGTGGGTCGAAGGCGCCGCGCGGGTGTTTGTCGAAGCCGACGGCGAGGGCGACATCGGCCATGCCCGAGCGGATCGCGTTCGCCGCGGAGAGCAGGGCGCTGCCACCGGTCGCGCAGCCGTTCTTGACGTTGACGAACGGCACGCCGGTGAGGCCGAGTTGGGCGACGAGTGTGTCGGCGAGACCGGCGCTGTCGCTGCCGCCGAACGCGGCGCGCACCCGGGGCCATTCGGTCCCGGCGTCCGTCAGCGCGGCGTTCACCGCGGCGACGGCCAGTTGCCGGCCGCTCAGCTCGGACCGGCCGAAGGGGGTGCGCCCGGCACCGCAGATGAGGACGTCGGTGGTCATGTTCCCTCCTCGCCGGGGACCGCGGGCCGGGCCCGCGGCACCCCGTCGCCGGCCGTCACCGTCATCGGCGTGCCGATCCGGATCCCGTCGAGGTCGTCGACGTCGAGTACGGCGGCGACCCGTACCCCGGCCGCCAGCTCGACGTAGCCGAGCGCGAACGGCTCGAAGCCGCCGGACGGGGGCTGGTACGGCGGTGACTTGGGCGCGTAACGCTGCACCGTCCAGGTCCACAGGGTGCCCGCGCCGGACAGGGCCGCCGGGTCGGCCGGCCCTCCGCAGCGCGGGCACGTGTCGTCCGCGGGGTAGAGCGACACCGAGCAGCGGGGACAGTGGGCGCCCGCCAGTCCGGCGGGCCCGCTCCGCGGAGGTGTGGTCATGGGGTTCAGCGCCCCTGCCACTTCGGCTCGCGCTTCTCCAGGAACGCCGAGACGCCTTCCTTGGCGTCCTCGGAGTTGAGCGCCACTCCCACGGCGAGGTGCTCCATGACCATCAGCGACTGGATGTCGGCGTCCAGGCTCCGGTCGATCGTCATCTTGGTGAGCCACATCATGAACGGGCTCTTGTCGACGAGGTCCCCGATGAAGTCCTCGACCGTCGCGTCGAGTTCGCCGGCCGGGGCGGACTTGTTGATCAGTCCGAAGTCGGTGGCCTCGACGCCGGAGAGCAGTTTGCCGGTGAGCATCAGCTCCTTGGTCTTGCGGATGCCGATCATGCGCGGCACACGGTAGATCGGGCCGGCCCCGCCGAAGAGCGAGCGGCGGATGTGGAAGTCACCGATCTTGGCGTCGTCCGCGGCGATGGCGAAGTCGCAGGAGATCATGAGCTCGAAGCCACCCGCGGTGACATGGCCCTCCAGGACGGCGACGGAGGGGGTCTTCATCGAGTAGAGGCGGTCGCACACCTTGGCGGACTTCACCGCCACGTCGATGGCGTTCGACTTGCCGACGTACTCGGCCTTCAGACTGTCGAGGTCGAAGCCTGAGCAGAAGGTGCCGCCGCGACCGCGCAGCACGAGGACCCGCAGTTCGGGGTCCTCGTCCACCTCGGTCACGATCTCGTCGAGCCGGTCCAGGATCGGCACGGTGACGCAGTTCTTCTTCCACGGGCGATTGAGCCAGACACGGGCGACATGACCGTCGCGCTCGAACTGGATCTCGTCTTCCACTGCCATCTCTCATCTCCAAACTGAACTGAATTCACTACGATTCTGGGGAGCCGACGCCCCCCTGTCAACCCCACCATCGACGTCGGTTCACTTCGCGGAAAAGACGGTTGAACCCGCCAGATCGGGGAAGTCGCTCATCTCACTGAACCAAATTCAACATGCTCGACGGTGCCGCGCCGGCCGTCACGCGACCGGGAGGCCGATCAGCCCGGCGAGCCGGGCCCGGTGCTGGTCCGCGGTGCCGAACAGCACCTCGGCGCTGCGCGCGCGGCGCACATAGAGGTGCGCCGGGTGTTCCCACGTGAAACCGATCCCGCCGTGCAGCTGGACGTACTCGGCGGTCGCCAGCAGGAAGGTCTCCGAGCAGACCGCGGCGGCGGCGCTCGCGGCCTCCGGCAGCCTCGGCGAGGCGGCGGCCACGCAGGCGGTCGCGTACGCGGACGCCGAGCGCGCCGCCTCCAGCGCGACCAGCACATCGGCGAGCCGGTGCTTGACCGCCTGGAAGGAGCCGATCGGCCGGCCGAACTGGGTACGTTCCCGTACGAAGCACACCGTGTCGTCCAGCGCGTGGGCGCTGCCGCCGACCTGCTCGGCGGCGAGCCCGGCCCGCCCGGCGTCGAGGGCCGCCGTCACCTCGCCCGACGTGCCGACCGGCGTCGCGGGCGCGCCGCCGAACTCCACCAGTGCCTGGCGGCGCGTCCCGTCCAGGACGCGGCGCGCCGTCCGTACGCAGGTGTCCGGAGCCGGCTCGCAGGCGAACAGCCGGGGCCCGTCGGCCGTTCGGGCCCGCACCAGCAGCAGCTCGGCGCCGGCTCCGTCGAGCACGAAATCGGCCGCGCCCCGCAGCACCCAGCCCGAGCCGCCGCGCTCGGCGCCGACATCGGGCCCGCGGCCCTCGGCGCCGTCCCCGAAGCCGGCCACGGTGGCGGTGAGCGTGCCGTCGGCGATCCGCGGCAGATAGCGCTCGCACGCGGACCCGTCACCGCTGTACAGCAGGGCGTGCGCGGCGAGGACCACCGTGGGCAGCAGTGGCGCGCAGGACAGGACGCGCCCGGACTCCTCCAGCGCCACGGCGAGCTCGGCGAAGGTGAAGCCGGCCCCGCCGTACTCCTCGGGGATCGCCAGCCCGTGCACGCCGATCTCGCGGGCCATCCGCGTCCAGAGCCGCTCGTCGTGACCGCGCGGGGTGGCGGACTGCTCACGGAGCGCCTCGGAGCCGTGGGTGTCGGCGAAGAAGTCCCGGAGGACGGTGCGGAGTTCCCGCTGCTCCTCGGTTTCGGGCAGGAGACGCGGGTCGCCTTGGTGCGGACGGGGGCTCATGGGGTCTCCAATGCGCTCGGGTACGGGACGGGACGGGGGCGACACAAGGGTTTTTGAAATTGAACTCAATTCATGAACGGTACGTGCCGAATCCCCGGGCGGGCAAGATGCGCGCCCCGCGACCCGTATTGAACTGACTTCGTCTCTGTTACCGTCACGGCATGGGACTGACAAGACCCCCGGCGGCCACCATGCGGGCCGTGCGGATGACGGCCTGGGGAGAGGAACCGGCGTACGGGACGGTCGAGCGCCCCGTTCCGCGGGGCGCCGAGGTGGTGGTGCGTGTGGAGGCCACCGGGCTCTGCCACTCCGATCTGCACATCGTGGACGGCCCCGCGGGCGCGCTCCCCTACCGGCTGCCGTTCACCCTCGGGCACGAGGTGGCCGGGGAGGTCGTGGCCCTGGGCCCGGACGCCGGCGGACGGACCACCGGTGAACGCGTCGTGGTGTACGGCCCGTGGGGCTGCGGGGAGTGCGACCGCTGCGCCGCGGGCCGCGACAACTACTGCGACCGGCGCGGCGAACTGGACTGGCACGGTGCCGGACTCGGCCGGGACGGCGGGATGGCCGAGTACGTACGCGTCCCCTCCGCCCGGTACCTGGTGCCGATCGGCGACCTGCCGGCCGACCGGGCGGCACCGCTCACCGACGCGGGGCTGACCTCGTACCACGCGGTCGCGGGGGTACGGGAGGCGCTCGGCGAGGGCACCACCGCCGTGGTCATCGGCGTCGGCGGGCTCGGTCATCTGGCGGTCCAGATCCTGCGCGCGACCACCCCGAGCCGGGTGCTGGCGGTCGACATCCGCGAGAGCGCGCTCGACCTCGCGCACCGGTCGGGGGCCCATTTCGCCACGCTGGCGCAGGAGGACACCGCGCGGGTGCTGAGGGCGCGGACCGGTGGGGTGGGAGCCGACGCGGTCCTGGACTTCGCCGGCACGACCGCCTCCCTGGAGCTCGCCACCGGCGTCCTGCGCCCGGGCGGGGAGCTCTCGGTGGTCGGCAGCGGCGGCGGCCGGCTGACGGTCCGCAAACCGGGCGCCCTCCCGCCGGGGTGCCGGCTGTCGCTGCCGTTCTGGGGCACCCGGGCCGAACTGGCTGAGGTGGTGGCGCTGGCACGCTCGGGTGCGCTCCATGTCGAGACCGAGCGGTTCCCGCTCTCCGCCGCGGCCGAGGCGTTCGGGCGGCTGCGGCGCGGGCAGGTGCGAGGGCGGGCCGTACTCGTACCCGGGTGATCCGCGCGGAGGCGTGCGGCTGATCGTCTCGGAGGCGTGCGGCTGATCGTCTCGGAGGCGTGCGGCTGATCGTCTCGGAGGCGTGCGGCTGATCGTCTCGGAGGCGTCCGGCCGGAGGCCGCCGTGCCGGCCTCCACCGCCCCGGTCGCCCGCCGTCGTCAGCCGTCGTCGGTCGGGCGGGGGCCGGGGGGATCCGGCGGCCGCCCGGTGCCGGGTGCTGTGAGGAGGTGTTCGATGCGGTCGAGCCGGTCGTGGAGGGCGCGCACATCGTGCGAGATCCCGGCCCGCCCGCCGTGTGCGGCGCGTTCGAACACGGCGGCCAGTTCGTGCAGGTCGCGCCCGGCGTCACCGACGAACCAGGTGGCGACGGCCGCCGTGACGACGCTGAACACGGAGATCCCGGCGAGGAGTACCACCGAGGCGATGACCCGGCCCGGCGCGGTGACCGGGTACAGGTCGCCGTACCCGACGGTGGAGGCGGTCTCGACGGACCACCACAGCGCGAGCGGGAAGGACGTGATGGTCGCGTGCGGCGCCGACCGCTCGAACGGGACGATGATCCACGAACCGGCGAGCAGCACGACGGCCACCGCGACCAGGGCCCAGCCGGCCGCCCGTACGTGAAGACGCTGCCACCGCTCACCGCCGAGCAGCCGTTTCAGCACACGGGTGAAGGACAGCAACGGCACGGACCCACCTCGCTCCGGCGGCGGACAACGCTCGACCGCCCCGAAACTACCCGTGCCGTGACGGTCCCGGGGCCCTGACACACGCGGCGCACGCGCGGCACGCGCGCGCCCCGGCCGTGCGGCGGCGGAGGCTTCGCCGGGGGGCTCCGGGGTCGATCGGGAGCGTCGGGTCAGCGCGGCGTGACGAGGCGTCGTACCGCGTCCCGGACGACCGCGACGCAGTGTTCCTCCGACAAGCCGTCGGTCCCGGAGGCCCGTGCCCAGTAGGTGGCGGTCGCGAGGATCATCTGGAGGAGTTCCCCGGGATCCCACGCCCCGTCGACGGTGCCGGCGGCCTGGGCCCGCCGCACGGCTTCGATCTTCCGCTCCGCGTGCGCGCGGACGTCGCCGGTCCTCAGGGCGCGTTCACACTCCTCCTCCAGCCGCATCCAGGCCATCATCCGCAGGTCGTCCGGGTGCCGGAAGAAGTGCCCGGCGAGCCGGCCCGCGTACTCCACGAGGTCGCCGTCATCGATCCCGACGGCCATCGAACTGCGCTCCACGGCACCTCGGACGGCCTCGTCGAACAGCGTCCGCTTGTCGCCGAAGTACGCGTAGAGCCGTTCCTTGCTCGCCCCGGCGTTCCGCGCGATCCGGTCGACGCGGGCGCCGCCCACGCCGTGGCGGATGAACTCGTCCATGGCCGCCTCAAGGATCCGCTGTCTCGCTTCCGCGCCTGTCCTTCGCATGGCGAGCAGCGTACATACAAACAAGTTTGTTTGACTTGGCCACCGAGCGGTCGCAGACTGCTCCCATCCGCGAACCGAACTGTTCGTCCCGGCCCGGCGATCCGCGAGAGGACGACCGCCCGGCGCCCCGCGGCACACTCTCGGCTCGCCCGTTCATCCGAACCGAAAGAGGGACTCCTCATGGCCGGCACGCACGGATCCTCCGTCGACATCGCCACCCCGGACGGAACCGCCGACGCCTATCTCACGCACCCGGACGACGGCGCCCCGCACCCCGCCGTCCTGTTCTACATGGACGCCTTCGGGCTCCGCCCCCATCTGAGGTCCATGGCCGACCGCCTCGCCTCCGCCGGTTACACCGTCCTGGTCCCCAACGTCTACTACCGCCACGGCCGCGCTCCCGTGGTGGAGCTGCCCGAGTTCATCAACCCCGCCGACCGCCCGGAGATCTTCGAGAGCATCCGCCCCGCCGCTGGGACCCTCACCCCCGAGGGGGCCGTGCGGGACGCCGGTGTCTATCTCGACTGGCTGGCGGCCCACCCCCTGACCACGGGCGGCCCGGCGGGGGTCACCGGCTACTGCATGGGCGCCGGCCTGGCCCTGCGCACCGCCGGGGGACACCCGGAGCGCGTGGCTGCCGCGGCCGGCTTCCACGGGGCGTACCTCGCGACCGACGCCCCGGACAGCCCCCATCTGCTGGCCGACCGGATCACCGCCGAGCTCTACTTCGGCCACGCCGATCAGGACCGGACCAACCCGGCCGAGCAGATCGACCGCCTCGGCAAGGCCCTCGGCGCGGCCGGTGTCCACCACCACTCCGAGGTCTACGCCGGCGCCCACCACGGCTTCACCCAGGCCGACACGTCGATGTACAGCGCCGAGGCGACGGAACGCCACTGGACCGCCCTGCTCGACCTGTTCGGCCGTACCCTGCGCTCCGGCTGACGCACGGGGGCATCGGCAACTGCCGTGTAAACCGGGGAAGTTGGAGTGGCCGGTTACGGATGAGGGGGTATGGCGGCGGGGGGCCCGCCGCGCACATACTCGAATCTCCGAAGCCCGGGAGGGGAACCTCATGGCGCAACCGCTCACTGTCGGTGCCGAAGAGGAGTTCTTCCTGGTCGATCCGGGCAGCGGGGCGGCCGTTCCCGCCTTCGAGGCGGTGAGCGCCGCCGCGTCGTCCGCCGGACCCGCGCGCCGGCTCCAGCCGGAGGTGTCCTCGGCCCTGATCGAGGCGGTGACGGAGCCGCATCGCGAACTCTCCCTGCTCGCCGACGACATGCGCTCCTTGCGCGCCACCGCCGCGGCCGCCGCCGAGGCGGCCGGCTGCGCGGTGCTGGCCTGCGGGACGGAGCTGCTGGCCGGGCCGTACATGCCGCCGACCGGGAGCTCCCGCTACCGCGCGATCCACCGGAAGTACGGCGCCCACGTGTTCGGTCATATCCCGTGCGGCCTGCATGTCCACGTCGGCATGCCCGACCGGGAACACGCCGTGCGGGTGAACAACCACCTCCGGCCCTGGCTGCCCACACTCCAGGCGCTGGCGGCCAACTCCCCCATCATGCTGGGAGAGGAGACCGGATACGCGAGCTTTCGGTCAATGTGGTGGGCCTACACACCGGTGGCAGGCCCGGCTCCGCTGGTCGCCGACGCGAGTCAGTACGACGCCCTCCTCGACAGCCTGGTCGCCTCGGGGGTGATCCTCGACCGGAAAATGGCGTACTGGTTCGCCCGCCCCTCCGAGGACGTGCCCACCATCGAGATACGGGTCATGGATGTCTGCCCCACCAGCGACACCGAGATCCTGCTGGTGGGACTGGCCCGCGCGCTGGTCACCACCTGCCTGCAGGCAGTGGAACGGGATGCCCAAGTCCCCCAGGTTGCCGAGCAGTTGCTGACCGCCGCCCACTGGCAGGCCGCCCGGTACGGCCTGGAGGGCGACGCCCTGGACGTGGCCTCCGGGCGTCCGCTCCCCGCCTGGACACTGGTGGAACGGCTGGTGAAGCACGTCACTCCCGCCCTGTCGGACGCGGGGGACCTCGCCCTCGTCAGCGATCTGCTGCTGGACCTGCGTACGCGTGGCTCCTGGGCCGGCCGGCAGCGGAGGATCCTCCAGGAGGGGGGCACACCGGCCGACGTGTCGGCGTATCTCCGCTCCTTGTTCCTGGTGTGACGCCTTCCGCGGTTCGGCACCTTGTACGGGCTCCCGCCCCGCGGCTACCGTCCCTGCCGTCCCTGCACACCGACCAGGAGGCTCAGTGACGGCATCCGCGCCCGAACCCGCACCCGTCCCCGTACTTGAACCCGCACCCGCGCCCGCCCCGCCCGGCGGCGTCGACCCGGCGTGGCTGCCGCCCGAGGTCTTCCGCCCGATCGGTTCCCGGCGCACCCTGATCGCCGGGACGGGGCCGCTGGTGGAGACGGTGCACGGTGAAGTGGCGGACGCCTGCGCCCGGTTCGGGGGGCAGGTCGTCAGGGACGCGCGGACTCAAAACGCGCGGACCCGGGACGTGCCGTACGACGTGGTGCTGGAGGTGGCCGGGGGCGTCGGCCCGGACGCCCTCGGCGGCGAGGGGTTCGCGCTGGTACGGGCCGACGGCGTCACCCGGGTGACGGCCGGGGGCCAGGCCGGGCTGCTGTACGGGCTCTTCCATCTGGTGCGGCTCGGCGAGGCCGCCTTCAGGGGCGAGCGGCCCCGCGAGGTGCACCGCCCGGCGCTGGCGCTGCGGATGCTGGACCACTGGGACAACGTCGCCGTCCATCCGGTGATGGGCCAGGTGGAGCGGGGTTACGCGGGCGGCTCGCTGTTCTGGCGGGACGGCCGGGCCCGGGGCTCGCGGGGCGAGCTGGAGCGGGTGCGCCGGTACGGCCGACTGCTGGCCGCGTGCGGCGTCAACGCGGTGGCCGTGAACAATGTGAACGTGCACCGGGCCGAAGCACGGCTGCTGACCGACCGGATCGGCGAGGTGGCCGCGATCGCGGACGCCCTGCGCCCGTACGGGATCCGGACACATCTGTCGGTCTCCTTCGCCTCTCCCGTCCTGCTCGGCGGCCTGCCGACCGCCGATCCGCTGCACGAGGCGGTGCCCGGCTGGTGGGCGGAGACGACCCGCCGGGTGTACGCGGCGGTGCCCGACTTCGGCGGGTACGTGGTGAAGGCCGACTCCGAGGGGCAGCCCGGCCCGTTCACCTACGGCCGCAGCCACGCGGACGGCGCCAACCTGCTGGCCGGGGCGCTCGCCCCGTACGGCGGTACGGTGCACTGGCGGGCCTTCGTCTACGACCACCGGCAGGACTGGCGGGACCGGTCGACGGACCGGGCCCGCGCCGCCTACGACCACTTCGTGCCGCTGGACGGCGAGTTCGCGCCGAACGCGGTGCTCCAGGTGAAGCACGGGCCGCTGGACTTCCAGGCGCGCGAGCCCGTCTCCCCGGTGATCGGCGCGATGCCGGACACCCGCCTCGCGGTGGAGCTGCAGGCCACCCAGGAGTACACGGGACAGCAGCGGCACGTGTGCTGGCTCGGGCCGATGTGGAGCGAGGTACTGCGGTTCCGCCCCCGGGGCGAGTCGCACCCGGGTGTCGGGGAACTGGCGTGCGGCGGCGGCCTGGTGGCGGTGTCGAACGCCGGTGACGACCCGTTCTGGACCGGGCATCCGCTGGCTCAGGCCAACCTGTACGCGGTGGGCCGGCTGGCCTGGCAGCCCGACGCCGACCCGCGCGCGGTCCTGCGCGAGTGGATCGAGCTGTCCTTCGTCCCCGGGGAGAGCGCCGACCCCGGGCGGCTGCGCGAGGGGCTGCACGCGGTCCTAGACGGCTCGTGGCACACGTACGAGAAATACACGGCGCCGCTCGGGGTCGGCTTCATGGTGCAGCCGGGGCACCACTACGGGCCGAGTGTGGACGGCTACGAGTACAGCCCCTGGGGCACCTACCACTTCGCCGACCGGGACGGCGTCGGCGTCGACCGCAGCCGGGCGACCGGCACCGGATTCGCGGGGCAGTACGCGAAGCCGTGGGCGGAGGTGTACGAGTCGCCCGGAACCTGCCCCGACGAACTGCTCCTCTTCTTCCACCATGTGCCGTACGGACATGTGCTGCACAGTGGCAAGACGGTGATCCAGCACATCTACGACACCCACTTCGACGGGGTGGCGGAGGCCGAGGAGGCGCGCCGGGTGTGGGCCGGGCTCGCGGACCTGGTGGAACCGGCCAGCCACGCCAGGGCTGCGGAGCGCTACGAGGAGCAGGTGCGCGGCGCCCGCGAGTGGCGCGACCACATCAACACATACTTCTTCCGGAAATCCGGTGTGCCGGACACCCACGGGCGCCGTATCCACTGACCACGCGGCGGCCCCGGGAGCGGAGTCCGTCCCGGGGCCGCCGGGTGTCAGTGGGCGCGGCCCTGCTCCGGGCGCAGCACACGGACTCCGTACGGGTCCAGTGTGAGCGTCTCACCGCGCTCGGCCCGCTTGCCGGTGAGCAGGTCCACGGCCGTGGCGTGGGCGGTCACGGACACCGGTTCGGGCGCGTGGTTGAGCAGGAAGAGCAGCCGGGTGCCGTCGGGGGCGGTGCGGGCGGCGGTCTCGACCGACGGGTGGTCCGCGTACGGGCCGACGAGTCCGTGGCGGGCGAGGACGCGGCGTACCACCCAGTCGACACCCGGCTGGTCGAGTGCGGTCGCGACGTACCATCCCTCGCCCCCGCTCGCGCCGACGGGGTGGCGGGTGACGGCCGGGGTGCCCGCGTAGAAGTCGGCCCGGTAGGTGCCGACCGGCTCGGCGCCCCTCGGCAGCACGATCTCGAAGACCAGGCGTGCCTCGGTGTGCAGGGCCTCGTCGCCCGTGCCGAGCACGACCGGGTTGGCGGTGTCGGCCGGGCGCGCGTCCCACTCGTCGACGCGGACGCCCAGAAGACCGGCCAGCGGGCCGGGGACATCGGTGAGGAACGCGTTGTCGTGCTCGTCGACGCGGCCGGAGAGGAACGTGGTCAGGACGGTGCCGCCGCGCGCGGCGACGGCCTCCAGGCGCGGGGCCAGATCGCCTTTCACCATGTGCAGGACGGGGGCGATGACCACGTCGTACGGGGTGAGATCGGCGGTGACCGCCACCACGTCCACGTCCGCGCCCGCCGCACGGGCGGCCCGGTAGTAGGTGTGGACCACGTCCTGGTAGCGGACGAGGCGGGACGGCCCGTCCGAGAGCTCCAGTGCCCACCAGCTGTCCCAGTCGAAGAGCAGCGCGGTACGGGCCGGGGTGCGGGCGCCGAGCGTGGCCGCGCCCAGCTCCGCCAACTCACGTCCCAGTTCCGCGACTTCACGGAAGACACGGGTGTCCTCGCGGCCGGCGTGGCCGATGACCGCGCCGTGGTACTTCTCGCAGGCGCCGCGCGAGGCGCGCAGCTGGAAGTACAGGGCGGCGTCGGCGCCGTGGGCGACCGCCTGCCAGGTGGCCAGCCGCAGCTCACCGGGGCGCCTGAGCGGGTTCACCTCGCGGCAGGCGGTGGTGGAGGGGGTCTGCTCCATGAGCCAGAAGGGCGCGCCGTCCTTGAGACCGCGCATCAGGTCGTGCCCGAGCGCGGCCCGGGTGGGCGGGGCGTCGAGCGGTGGATAGCTGTCCCAGGAGGCGAAGTCGAGATGGGGCGCCCAGCGGTGGTAGTCCAGCGGGCGGTAGGTGCCCATGAGGTTGGTGGTGACCGGTGTGTCCGGGTCGTGGGCGCGGATCGCCTCCTTCTCGCCGAGGAAGCAGCCGAGGAGGGCGTCCGTGGTGAAGCGGTGGTAGTCGAGGGTGATGCCCTGGAAGGCGGTGTGGTCGGGTCCGCGCCAGTGCTCGGTGAGGGCGCTGGGCGCCTCGATCTCCTCCCATTTCGTGTAGCGGTGCGACCAGAAGGCCGTGCACCAGGCGTCGTTGAGGGCGTCGAGGGTGCCGTACCGCTCGCGCAGCCAGGTGCGGAACGCGGCGGCGCACCGGTCGCAGTAACAGGCGCCGCCGTACTCGTTGTTGATGTGCCAGGCGAGCAGGGCCGGGTGGGCGGCGTAGCGCTCGGCGAGGCGGTCCGCGAGGGCGGTGGAGAGCCGGCGGTACGCGCGGGAGCACGGGCAGAAGTTGTGGCGTTGTCCGTAGCGGTGGCGGCGGCCCTCGAAGTCGGTGCGGTTGACCTCGGGGTGGGCGCGGGCCAGCCAGGGCGGGAGGGCAGCGGTGCCGGTGGCGAGGCACACGCGCCGGTCCTCGGCGGCGGCGCGGTCGAGGATGCGGTCGAGGACGGTGAAGTCGTAGGTGTCCTCGGCGGGTTGGGTGAGCGCCCAGGAGAAGACACCGACCGTGAGGGTGTCGATACGGGCCGCGCGGAAGAGGCGGTGGTCCTCGTCCCAGACGGGTTCGGGCCACTGCTCCGGGTTGTAGTCGCCGCCGTAGGCGATCCTGTCGGTCTCGGGGGTGGTCATACGGTGAAGTCCTCCTGGGCCTCGGTGATCACCGGGCGGGTCGTGTGGAGCAGGCAGAGCAGCAGTGGCGCGGCGAGCAGGGCGGGCAGGGCCTCGGTGAAGAGCACGGTGAGGCCGGCGGCGAGGGCGAGCAGGGAGGCGGTGCCGAGCGTGGCCCCGCCGTGCCGGAGCAGGAGGTACGCGGCCAGGCGGGCGGTGTCGGCGGTGCGGAAGGTGAAGAGCGAGGCGAGCACGAGCGCGTACGTGCCCCACAGCACCGACACCAGACCGGTGAGCACCAGCAGCCAGGCCCACCAGCGAGGAAGCCCCGCGGCGGGGAAGTGGGCGAGCGAGAAACCGATGACCGAGAGCCAGCCGAGCAGCGGAGCCCACAGCTTGAGCACGGGCACGGCGTTCAGCCGCCAGCCGCGCGTGTACACCCGGGCCGGACGGAGCTCCGTGAGGTCCCGGCCGCGGCGGTGGAGCGCGTACAGCGCGGCGGACAGGGCGGGGCCGAGCGGCAGCAGACAGACGGCGGCGAGCGGCAGGTTGGACGCGCTCCGGGCAAGGAAGAGAAGGGCGACGAAGCCGGGTGAGGCGGCCACGAGGACCATCAGCTGGGTGATGAGCAGGGTGTGGACGAGGGCGGCGGCCCGGGAGAGCGTTCCCGTACCGAAGGTGTGGCGGCGAGCCGCCTCGGGGGTACTCATCCTGGCTCCTTCTCGGGGCCGGCCCGGCGGCCCGGTGTGCGCCGCCGGGCCGCGTGGTCCGGCGTACGGTGGCGGCCCGGACGGTCCGGGCAGCCCGGTGTGCACCGTGGGACCGAGCGGTCCGGTGTGCGGTGGTGCGGGGCCGGGCCGGTCATCGTCAGCCGTTCTCCTTCTTGAACCGTTCGTACGCCTTGTTGGTCACGTCGACGAACTGCTGCATGTTCTTGGCCTTCAGTTCGGCGACGTAGTCGTCCCATTCGGACAACGGCCGCCTGCCAAGGGCGAACTGGAGGGTGTTCTGCTTGACGTGGTCCCTCAGCGGGGTCTCCCAGAGCGTGGCCTGCTCCTGCTCCATGGCCTGGAGCGGGTGGGCCGGCTCGACGGGGAGCCGCTCGCGCCGGGCCATCGAGTCCTGGAACGCCTTCTCGTCCGCCGTGAAGGAGGACGCGACCAGGGACCAGGTGCCGCCGTAGGCGAAGACTCCGTTGGAGAACCCGTAATCCTTCTGCAGGTCCTTCTTCGCCTCCGGGTTCAACCCCAGGACCTTGATGCCGTCGAGGGGCTGGTACCGGCCGGGCCCGGAAGTCGTGTATGTGACGTTCCTGACGCCCCACTTGGCGAATTCCTGCCCGGCGTCCGAGTACCACAGCCAGTCCACGAACTGCATCAGCGCGACGAAGTTCTCGCTCTTCAGGGCCTTGCTGGAGATCAGCATGCCGTTCTCCAGGCGGCTGCCCGCCACCACCGGGCCCGCCGGGCCGATCGGCACCGGGATCATCTCCACGGTGGCGCCCTTGATCTGCTTCGCCAGGTTGTTGCGGTACTCGTCCGCCAGGACCTGCGGGTTGCCGCTGATCACGAAGGACTTGCCGCCGAAGAGCTTCTGCTTGGCCTGGTCGTCGGACTGGGTGAAGCTCTCCGGGTCCACCAGACCGTCGGAGACCAGCTTCCTCAGGTAGGTGAGCATCGCGCGGTACGCGTCCATGGCGCCGGTGAAGACGAACTGCCGCGCCTCGGCGTCCCAGGTGGCGTTCTGATATCCCCAGCCCCCCTTGGTGCCGTAGGACGGGGCGAGGAAGTTGAGCAGCGCGCCGCCCGGCTCGGGCTGGTTCCAGCGGTCCGAGAGGGGATACACGTCGGGGTGGGCCTCCTTGAGGCCCTTCAGCACCGCGTGGACCTCGTCCCAGGTGGTCGGCAGGTCGAGCCCGGCCTTCTCCAGTACGTCGGTGCGCAGGGCGAGGGAGTAGCCGGGCTTCACCTTCTCGTGCAGGCCCGGCAGGACGTAGTACTTGCCGTCGGCCTGCCGGACGGAGTCCAGGTCGGCCGCCAGCCCCCACTTCCTGACCTTGTCCTGGAAGTGCGGCATCAGGTGCGCGTACTCGCCGACCGGGAGGATGGCCCCCGAGGAGACGAACGCGGTCTCCGCGCCCGGGTACGTCTTGGGGATGAGGAAGGGCGCGTCCCCCGCCCCGATGAGCAGGCCCCGCTTCTTCTCGTAATCGCTGTACGGGACGGCGGTCGCCTTGAGTGTGACGCCCGTACGCCGGGTCAGCTCCTTCCAGAAGAGCCAGTCGTCCTTGAGCGGATAGGTCGGCATGTTGTTGTGGAGGATGGTGAAGGACAGCGGCTCGGTGGCCTTGAACTGGTCACCCACGCCGTACTTCTTCATCGCGCCGGCCTGTTTGCTCGCGAGGTCCTTCGCGTCCCCGTCGGCCTCGCCGCTGCCGCAGCCGACGAGAACGGTGAGGCCGGCGAATCCGGCGGCGGCGAGCAGGCTCCGCCGCGAAAGCTGTCCGGAGTTCTTCACGGATACTCCTTTGTTCCGTATGCGGGTGTTCCTCCGTGATGGAGCGGGGTTCTTCCCGTGGTGGAGCGGGGTTCTTTCCGTTGCGCGGTCCCGGCCGGTCTCCGGTCAGCCCTTGACCGCGCCGAGGGTGACGCCGGATACGAAGTAGCGCTGGACGAACGGGTAGACGGCGAGGATGGGAAGGGCGGTGAGCAGAATCGTCACGGCCTGGATGTTCGCCCCCACCTGGGTGAGCTGCTCCGACTCGGCGCCCAGGTTTCCCCCGCCGGTCGCACCGGCGATCATGTTGCGGAGATAGACGGTGACCGGCATCAGTTCGGCCCGGTCCATGTAGAGGAAGGCCCCGAACCAGGAATTCCAGAAGGAGACCGAGTAGAAGAGCACCATCGTCGCGATCACCGCTTTGGAGAGGGGCAGCACGACCCGGAGCAGAATGCCGTAGGTGCTCAGCCCGTCGATCTGCGCGGCCTCTTCGAGTTCGGTCGGCAGCCCCTCGAAGAACGCCTTCATCACGAGCAGGTTGAAGACGCTGATCGCGTTCGGGATCACCAGCGCCCACAGTGTGTTCTTCATGTCGAGACTGGTGATGAGGACGTAGTTCGGGATCAGGCCGCCGGAGAAGAACATGGTGAAAACGGCGATGCCGATCAGCGCGCCACGGCCCTTCAGCTGCCGCTTCGAGAGGACGTACGCGTAACAGGTGGTGAGCACCATGGCGACGACGGTGGCCACCACCGTGTAGAGGACGGTGTTGCCGTAGTTCCGCCAGAACATGCCGTCCGAGACGACGAGGCGGTACGTGGTCAGGTTGAAGCCCTCGGGCAGCAGGCTCACCTGGCCGGCCCGGATCCGGTCCTCCGCGCTGAGGGAGCGGGCGATGATGTTCACGAAGGGGTAGAGGGTCACGGCCACGACCCCGGTGAGGATCAACCCGTTCACCCCTTGGAAGACGCGGTAGCCCCGGGAGGGCCGGTGCACCGAGACGCGCGGGCGCGGGGCGCGGCGGCGGGGGCCGCCCGTCAGGGTCACCACAGGCTCGTCCCCACCGTGCGACGCGAGAGCTGATTCGCGGAGAAGATCAGTACGAGGCCGATGACCGCCTCGAACAGGCCGATCGCGGCGGCGTAGCTGAAGCTGTTGGACTCCACCCCGGCGCGGTACAGATACGTGGAGATGACGTCCGCGGTGGGGTAGGTCAGCGGGTTGTAGATCAGCATGATCTTCTCGAATCCCACCGCCATGAAGGTGCCGATGTTGAGGATCAGCAGCGTGATCATGGTGGGGCGGATGCCGGGCAGGGTGATGTGCCAGATCTGCTGCCAGCGGTTGGCGCCGTCGATGCGTGCCGCCTCGTACAGCTGGTCGTCGACGGTGGTGAGCGCGGCGAGGTAGAGGATGGTGCCCCAGCCGGCGGTCTGCCAGATCTCCGAGCCGACGTAGACCGTACGGAACCACTCGGGTTCCTGGAGGAACGGGACCGGATCGTGGCCGAAGGTCCGCAGCGCGTGGTTGACGGGTCCGTCCGTGGCGAGGATCTGCATCGTGATGCCCGCGACGATCACGACGGAGAGGAAGTGCGGGAGGTACGACACCGACTGCACGAACCGTTTCAGCGCGCGGGTGCGCACCTCGTTGAGCAGCAGCGCCAGCACGATCGGGATCGGGAAGCAGAAGACGAGGGTGAGCGTGCCCAGCCACAGTGTGTTGGTGAAGACCTGCCAGAAGGTGGGGTCGCTGAGGAACATCCGCACGTAGCGCAGGCCCACCCAGCCCTCGCCCAGGATCGAACCGCCCGGCTCGAAGCGGCGGAAGGCGATCACGTTCCCGATCATCGGCAGATAGCGGAAGACCAGGAAGAACAGCAGTGGCAGCACCGCCAGCGAGTACAACTGCCAGTCGCGGCCCAGTGCTTGGCGCCAGGTGCGGCGCGCGACGGGAGGCGTACCGGGCGTGGGATGTCCGCCGGCCGGCCGCGGCTCCGGGGGGCCGTGCGGCGGTTTCCGCGTTCCGTCCGGCGGTGGGTCCGGTGCGGTGGAGGTGCTCATGCTCGGGCCTCCGTGGTGTGGGCGGAGTGGATGGCCGGGCCCGGGGGCCGGCCGCAGAGGGTGGTGGTGCGTGGGTGGTTCCTGGCGCGCCCGTCGCCCCGCACAGGGGGCGTCAACTCCGCACAGGGGCTGTTACCGTCCTCCGGAGATGTTCGACCGGACAGCGGAACGGCCGGACGGCTGTGCGCCGTCCCCGACCGCCCTGCGAGGTTCCGTGCCCGCCTTCGATCTCCCCCTGGACGAGTTGCGGCGCTACCGCCCCGTGCTCGACGAGCCCGCCGACTTCGACGCCTTCTGGCAGGACACACTGAAGGAGGCCGAAGAGGAGACGGAAGGGGCCGGCCCGGTGGTGTCGCAGTGTCCCGTGGACACCGGCCTGCGGCTGGTCGAGACGTGGGACGTGACCTTCCGCGGATTCGCCGGCGAAGCGGTGCGCGCCTGGTACACGCGCCCCGCCGGGGTGTCGGGCGCCCTGCCCGCCGTCGTCGAGTACGCGGGGTACGGGCGGGGGCGCGGGCTCCCGCACGAACGGATCACCTGGCCCGCCGCCGGGTTCGCGCACCTCCTCATGGACAACAGGGGTCAGGGGGACCGGTACGGCTGCGGTGGCGACACCCCGGATCCGCACGCCTCCGCGCCCGGTGGCCCCGGACCCGCCGCGCGCGGCCTGCTCGCGCCGCGCGACTACCACTACCGGCGGCTGATCACCGACGCGGTGCGCGCCGTCGCCGCCGTGCGCGCGCTGCCGGGCGTGGACGGCGCCCGGGTGGCCGCGGTCGGCAACAGCCAGGGCGGAGGGCTGGCGCTGGCGGTCGCCGGCCTCGTCCCGGACCTCGCGGCGGTGCTGGTGAGCGCCCCGCTGCTGTGCGGGATCCGCCGCGCGCTGGACCTCGCGGGCGCCGGGCCGTACGACGAGATCGCCGCGTACCTCGCGGTGCGCCGCGAGGCCGCGGGCGCCGCGCTGCACACGCTCTCCTACGTGGAGGGGGCGTCCTTCGCGCGCCGCGCCCACGCACCGGCGCACTTCGGTGTCGGGCTGCGCGACACGGTCTGTCCGCCCAGCGGCGCCTTCTCCGCCTTCAACCGCTACGGCGAACTGACCGGCCGGGAACCGCGCCGGGAGATGCACACCTACCCCTTCAACGGGCACGAGGGGGGCGACGCGGTCCACGTGCGCGGACAACTCTCCTGGCTGCGCGCGGTGGTGGACGACGCGGCGGGCGGCGCGGACGGCGACGCGGCGGGCGGTGTGGTGGGCGACTGAGTGACGGAGGTGTCCCCCGGGACCCCTCGGACCTGGACCGCGGGTGTTCACGCCGTCGCGGTCGACCCCCTGCCACAGGCCGACGAGTTGGGCGAGCTTCTCCTCCAGCGTCATGGCGGCGATCAGATCGAGGACGGCGACCCGGCCGCGCCCGAGGCCGACCGCTTCGTCATTGAGGGCAGACACGTATCACTTCTCCGCGTTCGGCGGGCCGTCCCGCAATTCCCGGCAAGTGGATCTCTGCAACCGCCCGCAAGAGTTGCGGCGGATTCATGACGCGGACGCTAAGTCCGGGTAAAAACGGGTGTCAAGGAATCGGATAGGAACTCGCGGATCACCTGTGGTTTGCATGAGGAGTTGGCGGAATATTCCGCCAACTCTTGCGGGAATTTGCGGTACAGCCGTACCGTCAGAGCGCTCTACGAGAGGGATCCGGCATGACCGGTCGGGCAACGATGGCGGCGGTGGCCAAGGCGGCGGGGGTCTCGATCTCCACGGTGTCACGGGTCCTCGCCGACAAACCGGATATCTCCGAGGAGACACGGGGCCGCGTCACACGGGCGGCGAAGGAGACCGGATATGTGGCGCGCAAGGGACGGCAGCAGCCCCAGGACGGCATCCTCGACGTCCTCATCGAGGGGATCGCCACCCCCTGGGCGGGGGAGCTGATATCCGGAGTGCAGACCACCGCGTTCAGCCTCGGGTACCGACTCGCGCTCACGACCACCGGCCACCCGCGCTTCAGCATCCGCGACTGGATCGCCGTCCGCAGGACGCGCCCCACGGACGGGGTGATCCTCGTGCTCTCCCGCGCCCGCCACGACGAGATCGCCGCGCTGGCCGGTCTGTCGGCCCCGCTCATCCTGCTCGACCCGGTGGGCACCAGCGAACCCACCATCCCGACGGTGGGGGCCACGAACTGGTCGGGAGGGGCCGCCGCCACCCGGCACCTCCTCGAACTCGGGCACCGGCGGATCGGGTTCATCGGCGGGCCCGCCGAGATCCAGTGCACCCGCGAGCGGCACGAGGGCTACCTCGCCGCGCACCGTGAGTTCTCGGTCGCCCCCGACCCCGCTCTCACCCGCTACGGGGACTTCCTCCTCACCGGCGGAGTCGCCCACGGTGCCGCGCTGCTCGACCTCCCGGACCGGCCCACCGCCGTCTTCGCCGGCTCCGACGGGCAGGCCGCCGGCGTCTACCAGATGGCCCGCGCGCGCGGACTGCGCATCCCCGAGGAGCTCTCCGTCGTCGGGTTCGACGACACCACGATCTGCACGATGCTCGCCCCTCCGCTGACCACGGTCCGCCAGCCCCTGGCGGAAATGGCAGCGGAGGGAGTACGGCTCATCGCACAGGAGCGGGCACGGCCCGGTTCGTCGCAGGGGCGGCGGATCGAGCTCGCGACCTCGCTCGTCGTCCGGGACAGCACCGCACCGCCCGCCGCCGTCGAGGGGACGCCCTCGGTCAGCACCTGACCCGCTGGAGGAGACCGCGATGAACGGACGGACAACCGGACGGACGGCCGTACGGATGACCACGGTGGCCGAGCTGGCCAACGTCTCGCAGAGCGCCGTCTCCAAGGTGCTCAACGGCCGCCCGGGCCCCTCCCCCGCACTGCGGCAGCGGGTCATGGACGCCGTCGCGGCGACCGGCTACCAGTGGCATCGCCGCGCACCGCGCCACGGGTCGGTGGGGGTGGTGTTCGGCAGTGTGGGCAGCGCCCTCAACGCGCCCCTCCTGCGCGGGTTCTCCGCCGTCCTCCGCGCGGCCGGCCGGCCGCTCACCGTCAGCCATGCCGACGGCGACCCCGACTGGCTGGAACAACTGCTCGCGCACCGCCCGGCCGGCGCCGTGTGCGTCCTGTCCCCCGTGCCGCCCGAGGTGCGCCGGCGGCTGGCCGAGGCCGGGCTGCCCACCGTCATCCTCGACACGATCGGCGACGCCCCCGCGGAGATGAACGCCGTCGGGGCCACCCAGTGGCGCGGCGGGGCACTGGCGGCCCAGCACCTCACGGGGCTCGGCCACCGCAGGATCGCGCTCATCACCGGACCGCTGGACCTGGTCTGCTGCCGCGCCCGCTTCGGCGGATACCTCTCGGCGCTGCGCGAGGCGAACATCCGCCCGGACCGGGCGTTGATCCGTTCGGTACGGTTCCAGGCGGAGCCGGCCCGGCGCGCCGCCCACGCCCTGCTGGACGACTGCCGGACCCCGACCTCCTTCGTGACCGGCAACGACCTCCAGGCCTTCGGCGTGATCGAGGCGTGCGCCGAGCGCGGGCTGCGGGTCCCCGAGGACGTCTCGGTCGTCGGATTCGACGACGTCGACGCCGCGCGGTCGTCGGCCCCCGCCCTGACCACCGTCCGCCAGCCCTTCGAGGAGATGGCCGCCGAGAGCATCCGGGTCCTGGGCGCGGTCACCGACAACCCGTCGCCGGACCCCGTCCGGCTCGACATGTCGGTGGACCTCGTCGTCCGGAAGTCGACCGGTCCGCCCGCCGGCCACGGCGGTCGGCCGGAGTGAGCGCTCCGCGCCCGGAGATCCACCGGCGGGCCATTCATCCGTGGCGAATCCGCCGGTGGGGGTGACTTCCCACGCAAGCGGTCGCGAGAACAGGGGACGGTGTGCGCTCGTCTGGTACCAGCAAGGAATGCCCAGGCGATCACACCCGCAGCCCGACCTTCCGGATCCAGGTCTCCCGAGTGACGGACGGCGCCGCCGGAAGCGGATCCGTACGGCCCCGCGCCGCACCGGCGGATCCGCGGCGCGGCGCCCCGGGGCACGGCGCCCGGCGGGCGCGCGGGCGGAGGAATCGCAGATGTCCCCCGCGCTGCGCAAGAGCGCCGCCTACGCGTGGCGGATCCTCCTCGTGGCGGCCCTCGTGTACGGCGCGCTCGTCGTGCTGGGACAGTTCCACGACCTCGCGGTCGCGGTCTTCCTCGGACTGGTCGGCGCCGCGATGCTGCGCCCGGTGGCGGACTTCCTGACGCCCGCGCTGCCGCGGCCGCTCGCCGTCGCGGTAGTGCTCCTCGGCAGCATTGCCCTGCTCCTCGGTGTGCTGTCCCTGGTCGGCGAGGCGGTGGCCGGGGAAATGGCCGGTCTGGAACGGCAGTTCGGCGCGGGCCTGTCCAGGATCGAGCGCTGGCTCGAAGGGCCGCCGTTCCGGCTGAACCGCGGGGCACTGACCGATGTCCGGGCCCGGACGGGGCAGTTCCTGTCCAGTCACCGCACCGCCGTGATCAGCACGGCACTCACCGGCGTGGGCCGGTTGATCGAAGTGCTGACCGTGCTCGCCCTGGCCGTCTTCTGCTCGGTCTTCTTCATCCACTCGGGCGAGCGTCAGTGGCGCTGGTTCTGCGACCAGCTGCCCGAAGCGGCGCGCGGTCGGACGGAGATCGCGGGGCGTGCGGCCTGGGGGACGTTCATCGGATACACCCACGGGATCGTCCTGGTCTCCTCGACCAACGCCGTACTCGTCGGACTGGCCCTGTTCGCCCTCGGGGTGCCGTTGGCGCTACCGCTGGCCGTGCTGGAGTTCTTCGCCACCTTCATTCCCCTGGTCGGTTCGCCGATCGCGCTCGCCATCGCGGCGGTGGTGGCTCTGGCGCTGAAGGGTCCGGTCGTGGCGGCCATCGTGATCGCGCTCATCGTGATCATCGGCCAGATCGAAGGACATCTGCTCCACCCCCTCGTGATGGGCTGGGCCGTCCGCCTGCATCCGGTGGTGGTCGCGCTCTCGGTCCTCGGTGGCGCGATCGCCGCCGGAGTGGTCGGAGCCGTGGTGGCGGTGCCACTCGTCTCCATCGTCTGGGCCGTCCACCAGGCCCTGCGGCGGGACAGGGAACGTGGTGGCGGTGCGACGACGCCGCGGGACCGGCGCGCGTGAAGTCCCGCGTGGGGCACGGGCGATGCCCCGTCATCACCAGTAGTGACGCCTGCCGCCCACCGCGTGCCCCAGGGCTCCCAGCGCCCACAGGATGGCGCCGATCGCGACCAGGATGATCCCGATGGTCCACAGAACGGAGAGGCTGGTGACGAATCCGACCACGAGCAGGATGATGCCGAGGACGATCACCGTGTCCTCCTCTCGCCGGTCATTTCCTTCATTCTCCGCCCGTCGCGCACTCCCCGCGATTCCTTCTCGCGGAGGTAAGTGTCCAGCTCGGCGGCCCCGGTCAGCATCGCCCGCCCGCGGGCGGACAGCCTGCCGTGCCAGTCGCCCAGCGCGGACTCCAGCGGCTCCAGCCCGCCGGCCGCCCGCACCTGGGCGATCAGCGGTGCGATCTGCTCCAGCAGATAGCCGCCCCGCCTGAGCTGGTGGGCCAGCCGGGCGTCCCGTACGTCGGCCTCGTCATAGACGCGGTATCCGGTCAGCGGGTCGCGGCGCGGGCGGACCAGCCCGGCGCGCTCCCATTTGCGCAGCGTCGCGGGCCGGATGCCGAGCTTCCCCGCGAGCGGCCCGATGAACATGCCGCCGGGCGACCGGCCGCCGGGCCCGGTCACCGCGTCCGGCCCGGACCGGCCGCCGGGCTCGCGCGGCGTGGTGGGCTCCAGGTCGCGGAGGGCGCTCTCGACCGCCCGGAGGGTCACCCGGTCGTCGAGGAGCTGGGCGTGGCTCTCGTCGATGAGGCGCAACGCCTCATCGGCCGCGCCCTCGTTCACGGCCCGCATGATCGCCGACGCCGTCCGGTGGCCGTGGGCGGGCACCAGGGCGAGAAACGCGCGCAGCGCCCGCGCGTGCAGCGGGGTGTAGGTGCGGTACCCGTGGGGCGTGCGATCCGCGGCCGGAAGGATGCCCGCCTCCTCGTAGTTCCTGACCGCCTGCGTGGACAGACCGTGCCCGCGCGCCAGGTCGACCGGCCTGAGCCGCTCCCCGCTTTGAAGGTTCTGTCCCATGGCATTGACGTTATCGCGGGAAAGTTTCCAGCGAAGGTTCAACGATACCGTTGACGGCATGGATGCTGACATCAAGGACATCACCCCTGCCATCACGACCTCTGCCATCACGACCTCTGGCGTCACACCCCCTGCCGTCGAGACCCGTGCCGTCGGGGCCGCCGCCGTCATGGACCTCCTTCCGGTCCGGCCGCGGCTGCTCGCTCTGGGCGAGCCCACCCATGGCGAGGACACTCTGCTCGATCTGCGCAACGAGCTCTTCCGGCAGCTTGCCGAGAACGAGGGCTACCGGACAATCGCGATCGAGAGCGACTGCGTGGCGGGCCTGGTCGTGGACGCGTACATCACCTCGGGCACGGGCACGCTCGACGAGGTCATGGAACGCGGATTCAGCCACGGCTGGGGCGCCTCCGCGGCCAACCGCGAACTGGTGCGCTGGATGCGCGCGTACAACGACGGCCGGCCCGCGTCCGAACAGCTCCGCTTCGCCGGTTTCGACGGCCCGCTGGAGATCACCCACGCCGCGAGCCCCCGCCACGCCCTCACCGCCCTCCACGGCTACCTCTCGGCCCGGGTGGACGCGGACCTGCTCCCCTGCACCGCGGACACACTCGACCGCCTGCTCGGCGGCGACGACCGGTGGACCGACCCCGCTGCGATGACGGACCCGTCCCGGTCCACGGGGCAGTCGGCGGAAGCCGGCCGACTGCGGCTGCTAGCCGACGATCTGGTGGCGCTGCTCGATGCCCAGACGCCGCATCTGATCACGGCGACCTCGCGGGACGACTGGGACCGGGCACGCCTGTACGGGCGCACTGCGACCGGCCTGCTGCGCTACCACTCCTGCATGGCCGACAGCTCACCGGCCCGCATGACACGGCTGTGCGCGCTGCGGGACGTGATGATGGCCGACAACCTCCTTGCCGTCGCCGCCCGGGGCCCGGCATTCGTCCACGCCCACAACTCCCATCTCCAGCGGGAGAAGAGCGGCATGCGGATGTGGCAGGGGCCGGTGGAGTGGTGGAGCGCCGGCGCGCTGGTGAGCGCCCGGCTCGGGGAGGAGTACGCCTTCGTGGCCACGGCCCTCGGCACGATCCGGCACCAGGGGGTGGACACCCCGCCGCCGGACACCCTCGAAGGACTCCTGTACGCGCTCCCCGAGGACCGCTGCCTCGTCGACGCACCGCGGCTGGCCGCCTCCCTCGGCGGTACACCGCCCACGCCCCGCGTGTCCCCCTGGTTCGGATACGCCTCCCTCGACCCGGCCCACCTGGCGAGCCTCGACGGCATCGTGTTCGTCAAGGACGTCCCGCGGAGCCGCTGAGGGCGGTGCGGGAGACCGTCAGGGCGCGCCCGTGGCGTGTTCGGCGGCGTCGAGCAACTGCCACAGCGTCGTACGGGCCCGCGCGACCCGCGAACGCACCGTACCCACGGGACAGCGGCACAGCGCCGCCGCCTCGGCGTACGGCACACCGAGCAGCTGCTCCGAACACAGACGTGCCTGGTCTTCTGCTGCCAACAACTGGCGGCCGGCCTCGGGGCCTTCGCCGGCGGCGTCGCGGGAGGAGCGGGATACCAACTGGCCGAGCGCGCCGCTCACCCCGGGCTCTTCTGGGTCGCGCCCGGCCGCAATAGCCTCAGTCCTGCGCGGTGGGACGCACGACGATGTCGCCCACGTCGACACCGTCCGGCTGCTCGACGGCGAAGGCGACAGTGCGGGCCACCGCCTCCGGAGGGATCGCGATCCTGTCCATCGTGTCGAGGATCTGGGCCTTGACCTCGGGGTCCGACATGGGTTCCGCGAAGTCCGTGCGGACGAAGCCCGGTGAGACGACGGTGACGCGCAGACCGCCGCCGGCCTCCTGCCGCAGCCCCTCCGAGATGGCGCGTACGGCGTTCTTCGTCCCGGCGTACACCGACATGAGCGGGCTGATCCTCAGACCCGCGGTGGACACGATGTTGACGAAATGCCCGAAGCCCTGTTGCCGGAAGACGGGCAGGGCCGCGGCGATCCCGTACAGCACGCCCTTCAGGTTGACGTCGATCATCTCCTCCCAGTCCTCGACGCGGAGGTCGTCGAGGGGGGAGATCAGGCCGACCCCCGCGTTGCCGACGAGGACGTCGAGCTTGCCGAACCGGTCGCGTGCCAGCGTCACGAGGCCGGAGAGGTCCTCGCGCCGCTTCACGTCCGTGCGGACCCAGGCGGCTTCACCGCCGGCCTTCTCGATCCGGGCTGCC
The DNA here is from genome assembly GCF_042752355.1 of Streptomyces sp. NPDC059255. Lineage (NCBI taxonomy): Bacteria > Bacillati > Actinomycetota > Actinomycetes > Kitasatosporales > Streptomycetaceae > Streptomyces > Streptomyces sp. NPDC059255. The sequence goes on along the minus strand of NZ_JBHYZP010000001.1, from coordinate 652,926 downwards.
AGCGCCTCAAGCCGCTCCGCGCGGCGCGCCCCGAGCACCACCTTCGCGCCACGCTCGGCGAGCAGCAGCGCGGTCGCCTCTCCGATGCCGCTGCCGGCACCCGTGATCGCCACAACCTTGCCTTCGATTCCCGACATGACCGAGAGTCCTTCCGGAGACGGAACGAGGGCAGACCTGTGTCATGCCCTACAGTAAAAGTGGGGGCGCCGCCACTTCACTCAGACTAAGTGGAGGCACCTCCACTTAGCAAATGGTGAAGAGGGGAGAGTCACTGATGGCCCGAGCCGTCGAGCGCCCACTGAGGGCCGACGCACAGCGCAACCGGGACAAGATCCTGGCCGCGGCCGTGCGGGTGTTCAGCGAGGAGGGACTGGACGCGCACTTCGAGCGCATCGCCAAGGAGGCCGGAGTCGGCAGCGGCACCCTCTACCGGAACTTCCCGACCCGGGAGGCCCTGATCGAGGCGGCCTACCGCAACGAGGTGGCCCGGCTGTGCGACGCCGTCCCCGACCTCCTGGCGGCCCTGCCGCCCGCCGAGGCCCTGCGCGCGTGGACGCGCCGCTTCATCGACTACGCCACCGCCAAATTCGGCATGGCCGACGCCCTGCGGGCCGTCGTCGCCTCGGGCTCCAACCCCTACTCCGACAGCCACGAGATGATCCAGGCCGCCCTCTCCTCACTCATGGAAGCCGGCACCGCGGCCGGTGAGATCCGGTCCGACATCCGCCCGACCGACATGTTCGCCGCGCTGGCCGGTATCGCCCTCACCTCCGCCCAACCGGAACAGCGTGAGCAGGCCGAACGCCTCCTCGACCTCACCCTGGACGGACTGCGACCGGCGGCCCGGCGGCCCGCCACGAGCTGACATCGCCCCCGGACGGATCACGGTGAGGGGACGCCTACCCGGGGAAGCCCGGCGTCCGCCAGGACCGGCCGTCGGGCAGGACGGCGAACGCCTCGTAGCCGTCGAGGGACTTCACCCAGTCGCGGGCCGCCTCTCCCATGGCGAAGGCCGCGGTGGCATACGCGTCGGTCAGGGTCAGTCCGGGGCCCGTGAGGGTGATGGAGGCCGGGCCGGTAGCGGGCGTTCCGGTGTGCGGGTCGACGATGTGGGCGCCGCGTTCGGCCGTGCCCGAGGTGGCGACGGCCAGGTCCCGGCCGGTGACGACCGCGCACAGCGCCCCCGGACGCAACGGGTGGGCGATCCCGGTACGCCACGGCGTGCCGGGGGCCGCCTCGCCCCTGAGCCGGAGGTCGCCGCCGCCGTTGACACAGGTGTTACGGGCACCCGCGTCGTACAGGACGCGCGAGGCGTGCTCGACCGACCACCCCTTGACCAGTCCGGACGGGTCGAGCGTGCCGCCCGGCCGATGGCTGAACCAGCCGCCGCTGACCCGCGCCGCGCCCTCGCAGAGGGCAAGGACGCCCTGCACCTCCGGCGAACAGTCGGCCGGCCGGGCTTCGCCGCGCGCCAGGCGGCTGACGGCACTGTCCGGGCGGTACGGGGAGTACTCGGCGTCGACGTGGTGCAGCCAGGCCACGGCGTCCCGCAGGGCCGCCCCGATCGCCGGGGTGCGGGGGTCGCGGATGTCGAAGGAGAAGACGGTGCCCATGACGTGCTCGACATGGCGCAGTCCGGGCGGGGCGTCAGACACCGGCCCGGTCCAGCGCGCTCTGCAGCGACAGGATGTAGCCCTGGCTGGTGTAGCTGGCGCCGGAGACCGCGTCGATGTGCGCGCTGTGCGCCACCAGCGCCTCCTGGGTCAGCCGGGGTACCGCGGTGGCGGCGAGTTGTCTGCTGCGTCCGTCCCCGGACGGTGTTCGGAGGACCTTGACGGCGGTCAGCTGTCCGTTCGCGACGGTCGCGGCGACCTGCACCGTGCCGAACCGGGTGGGGACGGCGTCGCCGGTGTAGGTGCCGGCCGCCGGATGCGCCCCGCCCGACGGGGGTGAGGACGCGCTCCGCGACGGGGGCGCGGCGGGCGCCGGGGGTGTGCCCGCCGCGAGTGCGCCGGGACGGTGCGGCTTCAGGGAGAGCAGCAGGACGACGACGGCGCTGGTCGACGCCGCGACCAGCACGGCTCGACGGACGGGTGCGGACATGCCGGGGCTCCTCAGAACGCGAACGACTCGTGGTGGATGTGACGGCGCGGCACCCCGGCCGCACGCAGCGCGCGGCGCGCCGCGTCGGTCATCCCGGGCGGACCGCACAGGTACACCTCGTGCGCGGCGAGGTCCGGCACCAGGCGGGCCAGGGCGCGGGCGGTGAGCGGCGCGGTCCGGGCCGGGGTCATCGGCTCAGGGGCCGGGGCCGGTTCGTCGACGACGTAGTGGACGACGGCGCCCCGGGCGGCGGCGATCGCGTCGAGTTCGCCGCGCAGCGCCAGATCCTCCGGGCGGCGGGCCCGGTAGACAAGGGTCACCTCGCCCCGCAGGGTCTCGAAGAGCGCCCGCAGCGGGGTGATGCCGACACCGCCCGCCAGCAGAAGTACCTTGGCCGACCGGCGCCGCTCGGCCGTGAAGGCGCCGTACGGGCCCTCCGCCCACACCCTGGTGCCCGGCCGCAGTGTGGCGAGGGCGGCGCTGTGCGCGCCCGCCGCCTTGACGGTGATCCGCAGCTCGCGCGGGTGAGGTGGCGCGGAGAGCGAGTACGGGTTGGCGGCCCACCACAGGCCCGGCGCCAGGAACCGCCAGCGGAAGAACTGCCCCGGGCGCGCGTTCAGTTCGTCCAGGTGCCTGCCGGCCAGATGGACGGAGACGACCCCCGGCGCCTCCTGCCACAGGGCGGCGACGCGCAGCCGGTGGTGCAGGGCACGCCGCACGGGGACCACGAAGCGGTACCAGCCGATCAGCGCGGCAACACCGAGGTACAGGGCGTACCAGGCCGCTTGGGCGGCTGGGTGGCCGACGAAGTCCGCGCCGTTGCTGAGCTGGTGGGAGAAGGCGAGGAAGAGGGCCAGGTAGGTCGCGAAGTGGAGATGGTGCCAGGTCTCGTACCGCATCCTGCGGCGCGCGGCCCGCGCCGAGAGGATTCCGGTGGCGATCAGCAGCAGGAAGGCGGCGGTCGCCTTGAGCATGTCCGGGTAGTGCAGGACGAGCGTGGACGTCTGGTCCACCACTCCGGTGCCCGAGGTCAGGGAGTATCCGCAGATGATCAGCAGCGTGTGGGCGAGCACGAGGGAGACGGTGCAGCGGCCGCCCATGGCGTGCCAGCGGGCGAGCCGGTCGCTGCCGACGGTGTGGTCCAGGACGGGAGCCCGGGACATCAGTGCCACCAGAACCGCGCAGGCGTATCCGGCCAGCAGTCCCGTGATGCGGCCCGCCCCGGTCAGCCACCCCGCCGCACCCACCACCGAGGTGGTGTCGCGCCACCACAGCACCAGCACTGCCGCGGCGCCCACCCAGATGGCGCACTGTGTCAGCAGCGGCGCGATCGAGCGCGGACGCCGTGGACGGGTCGCGCGGTCCGCCGGACGGTGGGTGGGAATCACCGTACTCATGAGGGCCCCCTCTCCTTCAACGTGAGGGCCAGCGTCACAGCGCGACCTATGAGAAGCCTCTGAGAACGCCGGTCGGCCGGTGCCTCCGGTACACATTCAGAGGAAACTCAGAGCCGGCCGTCGCCCCGCGCCGTCGCTCGCGCGCGATGCTGGAGCCACCATGAACACGCACAGCTCCCCGCCCCGCCTGTACGGCGACGACGGCGGCCCCGTCCGGGTACTCGTCGTCGACGACGAGCCCGACCTCACCGAGATCCTGTCCGGCGTGCTGTCGGACGAAGGCTGGCAGGTCCGCACCGCCGCGGACGGGGCGGGGGCCGTCGCAACCGCCCGTGCCTTCCGGCCGCACGCCGTCGTCCTGGACTGGATGCTGCCCGACATGGACGGTCTGCGGGTGCTGCGGGAGCTGCGGGCGGCGAGCGGGGAGCTGGGACACGTGTGTGTCCTCTTCCTCACCGCGCGGGACTCCGTGGAGGACCGCGTCACCGGGATCACGGCGGGCGGCGACGACTACGTGACCAAGCCCTTCAGCCTCGAAGAAGTGCTGGCCCGGCTGCGCGGGCTGCTGCGCAGGGCGGGCATGGCGCGCGAACCCGCCGCGGGCCGGCCGGACGGCGACGGCCTGCTGACCGTCGGCGACCTGGTCATGGACGAGGAGGCGCGCGAGGTGACCCGGGGCGGCGCGCTCGTGGAACTGTCCCGTACGGAGTTCGAACTGCTCAGGTTCCTGATGCGCAATCCGCGCCGTGTGATGTCCAAGGCGCAGATCCTCGACCGTGTCTGGTCGTACGACTTCGGTGGCCGCGCGCATGTCGTCGAGCTCTACATCAGTTATCTGCGCAAGAAGGTCGACGCCGGCCGGACCCCGATGATCCACACCGTGCGCGGGGTGGGCTACGTCCTCAAGCCGGCGCCCTGATGCGCGCGGGAGCCCGTGCCCGGGCGGTCGGCCTGGCGCGGCGGCTGCGCCCCCGCACCCTGCGCGGTCAGCTCACCGGTGGGCTCGTCGTCCTGCTGGCCCTCGCCTGCCTGGCCGTGGGCGTCACGACCGTCCTGGCCCTCGAAGGGTTTCTCGTACGCCGACTGGACCAGCAGCTCACCGCGTCCGGGGGACGCTTCGCGGCAAGCCTGGAGCACGAGGCCACACCGGACTCCGACAACCGGCCCGACACCCGGGGCCAGTCGGAGGGCACGTTCGGCGCGCGCCTGCTGCACGGCACGACCACCCGGGCGGCCGTCGTACGGGACCGGACGGACGCCCCGGTGCCCCTCACCGCCGAGGACCGGCGGACCCTGGCCGCTGTGCCCGTCGACGGAGACGGGCACAGCCGACGGCTGTCCGCTCTCGACGCCTACCGGCTCACCGCCGTACGAGGTGACGACCGGGACGTCCTGATCACCGGATTGCCCCTCCGGCCGGTGGAGGAGACCGTGCGCCGGCTGGAGGGCGTGGAGGCGGTGGTCTTCGGCGCCGCCCTGGCCGCCACCGGTGTCGTGGGTGCCCTGTGGGTACGGCTCTCCCTGCGGCCGCTGCGGCGGGTCACGGCCACCGCGGCGAGCGTGGCCGAACGGCCCCTGGCCGACGGTGACATCGCCATGCCGGAGCCGGTCCCGGTCGCCGACCCCCGGACCGAGGTAGGTCAAGTGGCCACCGCCGTCAACCGCATGCTGGGCCATGTCGGCGGCGCCCTGGAACGGCGCCGGGCCAGTGAGGAGCGGCTGCGCCACTTCGCCGCGGACGCCAGCCATGAACTGCGTACCCCTGTGGCCAACATCCGCGGTCACGTGGAGCTGGCGCTACGGCACCGGGGCCCCGTACCGCCCGAGGTGCGGCGCGCGCTGGACCGGATCCACGCCGAGTCCCGGAGGATGAGCCGCCTCGTCGACGATCTGCTGCTGCTCGCCCGGCTCGACGCGGGGCGCGCCCTCGACCGGAGCCCGGTGGATCTGACCCGGCTCGTGCTCGACGCGACGGAGGACGCGCGCGCCGCGGGCCCCGGGCACCGGTGGCTGCTCGACCTGCCCGAGCAGGCGGTGACGGTCACGGGAGACGAACACCGGCTGCACCAGGCCGTCGGCAACCTCCTGGCCAACGCCCGCACCCACACCCCGCCCGGCACCGAGGTCACCGTACGGCTCCGGTCCGGTACCGAACCCGACGCCGACCACCCCCGGGTCAGGCTCACGGTCACCGACAACGGCCCCGGCATTCCCCCGGAACTCCGGCCAGAGGTGTTCGGCCGCTTCGTCCGCGCGGACCACAGCCGCTCGCGCACGGCGGGCAGTACCGGCCTGGGACTCGCCATCGTCCAGGCGGTGGTGACCGCACACGGCGGCACGGTCACCGTCACGAGCCGCCCCGGGCACACGGTCTTCACGGTGGAACTCCCCACGCCGCCGGAACCCTAGAGCCTGTCGTCCGGATCCCCGGCATCCGGCGGCTCCGTGCACCACCGCCCGGCCCCGCCCGGGACACCGCCGACCGGAGTGTGGTCCGGCCGCCTCGCAGCAGCAGCCGCCGGATCCCCCTCGGGCCGGTCTGTCCGGCCGCGTCGATGCGCCCGTGGCGGACCCTCACCACCTGCCTGTCGACGGCCACTTCGTAGAACCTGTGAGCACCCTCGCCTTCCAGGGACAGCTCCAGATACGTCGTGGCGGATCCCGTTGACATGGCAGTCCCCTCCCCAGGACGGACCCGCCGCCTGTCCGGCCGGTCCCACTGCTCAGACCGTATGTGCCACCACTGACAACGGCCTCGCGAGCAGGCGCCGCGCGCCCCGCGTCCCCTGTCGGACCGCTCGGGAGCCCGCAGAGTGTCGTGTGGTGCGGCGGACCGGGCTGGGGAAAACTGACCGCCAGGGGGACGACCGCCCGGCGAAAGGGACCGCACCATGACCATGGACGCTCCATCAGCTCCCGTTCGGGTCCTGGTGTTCGGTGCCGCACTGCGCGCCGGGTCCACCAACGCGCGGCTCGCCGCGCTCGCCTCGGAGCTGATCAGCGGGACCGGCGCCGAGGTCGACCTGGCCAGGATGCGGGAATTCGACATGCCGCTGTACGACGGGGATGTGGAGGATGCCGAGGGGCTGCCCGCCGGTGCCCTGGCTCTGTGCGAAAGGATCAAGCGCTGCGACGCGTTCGTGATCTCGTCGCCCGAGTACAACGCCTCCGTCCCGGGAGTGCTGAAGAACGCCATCGACTGGGTCTCCCGGGTACGGCCCCAGCCGTTCAAGACCAAGCACGCGCTGCTGGTCTCGTCGTCCCCGTCGATGATCGGCGGCAACCGCGGCCTGTGGGCGCTGCGGGTCCCGCTGGAGCACCTGGGGACACGGGTCTATCCGGACATGTTCAGCCTGCCCCGCGCGTACGAGGCCTTCACCGAGGACGGCCGGCTCGCCCATCCCGGCTCCCACGAGCGGCTCACCGACACCGTCTGCGGGTTCATGCGGCTGGTACGCGCCGACGTGGAGTTCGTGTGCCTGCGGCGCCGCTGGTACGAGTTCCCCGGCGACCGTACCGACGCTCCGGTCACCCACCGGAGCGAGGATTGACCTGTTACGGGCGGCGGCCCCACGCGGAGACCATCGGGGCGGTGGCCAGGTCGAGGCGTCCGGTGGCGACGTGCGCGAGGTGGCGGTCGATCTCCTCGTCGGTGGCGAGTCCTTCCGCCACCAGACGGCCGCGGATCTGCCGCACGGTCGCGGCCTCCAGGACGGCACACGCCGGTGAGGTGATCGGGAAGTAGGCGTCGGCCCGGACGTCGTCCAGACCGGCCTCGCGCAGCAGCCTGGGCAGGGTGCGCCCGTACGTGAGGTCCGCGCCCCGTGCCGCCATCAGGGTGCGGAACCCGGACCGCAACCGGTTGGCGAGCCGCTGTTCGGGACCCGACTCGTCCGGGCACAGCAGCGGCTGCAGCCCCGGGTCGGCGTCCTCCAGGAGCAGCCGGCCGCCGGGCCGGAGCGCCTGGACCATCCGGCGCAGCGCCTCGGCGCGGTCGGTGACATGGACCAGGACCAGTCGGGCGTGGACGAGGTCGAAGCCGCCGGGCGGCGGCGGGTCGGCCGCCACGTCGTGGCGCAGCACCTCGATCACCCCACCGGCGATGTCCCGGGTCCAGGACACGTCGATGTCGGTGGCGATCACCTTTCCCCCGGGGCCGACCCGCTCGGCCAGCCCGAGGGGTACGGACGGACCACCGGCTCCGACCTCCCAGCAGCGCATGCCGGCCGCGATCCCCAGCTGGTCGACGTGCCGGAACGTCACCGGATCGAACAGCTCGCCGAGGGCCTCGAACCGGGTCCCCGCCTCCGACTGCCGGTTGTCCAGCAGGTAACCCTGGTCCGTGTCGTGCTCAGCCATGTGGCGATTCTGTCAGGCGGCCGCCGGTGGCCAGTGCCGCGGCCGGCGGAGTGACATCGGTCCGGCCGTCGTCAGGAAGCGTCGCGGGGATCGCCGGCCCGCAGGAGCTTGCCGAGGTCGAAGGTGACGCGGACGCCGGTGATGCGACCGTCTTCGACGTGCAGCCAGCTGGCCACGGGGAAAGGGTCCGTCCCGCCTCGGGGGTACAGGTCGAACCACGTCATGACATCCGCGCCGTCGACCCACCGCTTGTGGAAGACGAGTGTGTCGGTGAGGGCGAAGATCCGGCCCAGGGATTCCTGGTACCGCTCGGCGCCGTCGATCAGGCCCAGGGGCCCGTGGACACGGACGTCGGGTGCGAGTACGTCGGCCAGGGCGGCCGGCCGGTCGGCCTCCCAGGCGCCGAAATAGGCGTCGGCGGCCGCTGTCGGATCGCTGCTGTCCGGGGTGGCGTTCATGGAGTGCCCGTCTGTGATCTGAAGGAGTCCGCAGGAGAGGGGACGGTCGGTGGGATCCGGTGGAAGGAGCGGCCTGTTCAGGCCGCGACGTGTCCGGCACGCAGCGGCGCCAGCGCCTCGCTCCACGCGATGACCTGGTCGAGCATGGTGGCGAACACGGGGAGGTTGTAGTCACCCGGCTCGAAGGTGCGGTAGTTCTCGAATTCGGTGGCGAAGGGCAGGACGACCTGTGCGCGCACGTCGGCCATCATCAGCTCACCGGCCATCGTCCGCAGGTGTTCCACGGCGCGGACCCCGCCGTGGGCGCCGTACGAGATGAAGCCGACGGCCTTGTTGTTCCACTCGGCGAAGAGGTGGTCGATCGCGTTCTTCAGCACCCCGCTGGTGCTGTGGTTGTACTCGGGGGTCACGACGACGAAGCCGTCGAACGAGGCGATCTTCTCGGCCCAGCGCCGGGTGTGTTCGTGCTGGTACTGCCCGAACGACGGCGGCGTCGCCTCGTCGAGGTGCGGCAGCGGGAAGTCCCGCAGGTCCACCAGTTCGAACTCGGCGTCCTCACGCTTCGAGGCCAGCTCCAGCGCCCAGTGCGCCACGGGCTCGCCGTTCCGGTTCGGACGGGTGCTGCCCAGGATGATGCCGATACGCGTCATGGTCATTCCTCCATCAGCGGTTCAGTGGTTCAGTAGTTCGCGGTGTAGATAGTACATGCACCGTACCATCTCGGCGCTGTACGATAGGCGCCATGTCCGCCCCTCTGCCCACGGACCCCGAACGCGGCTCCGCCGCGGCGGCGGAGGCCGATGCCCTGGCCCTGGTCCACCTCTCCCATCTGGTCCGGGACACCTTCACGCGCGTCGCCGAGCGCCATGACCTGACGCCGGTACAGGCACGCATGCTCTGCGTCCTGGCCGAGAGGCCGCACGGCATGGCGGAACTCGCCCGCCTCTTCGGCGTGGGAAAGGCGAACCTGACCGGACTCGTCGACCGGGCGGCCCAACGCCGGCTCGTCGAGCGATCACTCGTCCCCGGCGACCGCCGCGCCGTCCACGTCACCCTCACCGAGGACGGACGCCGCTCGGCCCTCGCCTTCCACGAGAGCGTGACGGAGGAACTCGGCGGGCTCCTGGCCCCCTTGGCGCCACAGGCGCGGGCCGACCTCCGCAGGAGCGCCGTCGCCATCGCCGAGGCGGCCGGTACGCCCGGCGCCCCGCCCGGCCATCAAGCCTGCTGACCTTCTTCTCAGGCCTCATTCACGGGTGTTCGACGGATGTCCGGTGGGTGCGGGACCACCGGTTCACGGCGTGCCGGCGGAGAGGTTCGGCGCGGCGCTGACGATCGCGTGGACGGTCTCGGTGACGAGCCGCCGGTCCAGGGGCGCGCCGTCGAAGGCGCGGTGCATGGGCCAGCCCTCGATCAGGGCGTCGAGCGCGCGGGAGACCCCCGGCGTGAAGTAGAGGGCGAGACTGTCCCGGCTGCGTTCGAGCCAGGTGCGGGCCGTGACAGACACCGCTTCGTTGTGGTTGGCGTAGGCGTACATCTCGAAGATGAGCGTCATGTCGCGCTCCGTGGCGTAGGCCGGCCCGCAGATCAACTCGACCACGGCCGCCTCGGCTTCGGCGGCCGATCCGGCGGCGCGCATGGTGTGCCGGTAGAGCGCGGACATGGTGTCGGCGAGACGCGCGAACGCCTGCGCGAGCAGGTCGTCGATGCCGTCGAAGTAGTACGTCAACGAGCCGAGCGGAACCTCCGCCCGCGCCGCGATCCTGCGATGGGTGGTCCGGTGCACCCCGCTCTCGGCGATGACGTCGAGGGCGGCATCCAGGATGCGCTCCTTGCGTCCGGGGTCGTTGGGGATCTCGCGTCGTGTGCCGGTCACGCGTCCAATGTGCCATGAGGCACCCGCCCGGAAGTGTGTACAGACGTACACGTTAGTGCGTACGATGGTACACACTCTGCTCGCATGTGTTGGGGAGCCCACCGTCCATGACCGCCGAACTCGCTCTGCGCCGTACCGCCGTCTTCGCCTTGTTCTTCGTTCCCGGCCTGACCATCTCCTCCTGGGTGTCGCGCACCCCCGACGTGCGCGACCTGGTCGGCGCCTCCACGGCGCAGATGGGCCTCATCCTGTTCGGGCTCGCGGCCGGGTCGATGATCGGCATCCTGTGCTCGGGCCCGCTGGTGGCCCGCTGGGGTGCCCGGCCCGTGATCGTGGTCGGGACGACGGCGGTGGCGGCCGGCGCCGGGGTCATCGGCATCGGGGCCGGCACGGGCTCGGGGCTCGTCGTCGCCCTGGGCCTGGGGCTCTTCGGCCTCGGGATGGGCGGCGGCGAAGTGGCCCTCAACGTCGAGGGCGCGGAGGTGGAACGGCTGCTCGGCCGCTCCACGATGCCGGCCATGCACGGCTTCTTCAGCCTCGGTACGGTCATCGGCGCCCTCGGCGGGATGGGCCTGACCGCGGTCGAGTTCCCGGTCCTCGTCCATCTCGCGGCGGTCGCGGCCGTGGTCCTGACCGTGCTGGTTCTCGTGATCCGCAGTGTTCCCCCGGGGGTGGGCAGACGGGCCGGCGCCGCGGACCGGGCACCGGACGCGGAACGCGCGCCGGTGTGGCGGGACACGAAGCTGCTGCTCATCGGATGCGTCATCCTCGCCATGGCCATGGCCGAGGGGACGGCGAACGACTGGCTCCCGCTGGTCATGGTGGACGGCCACGGCTTCGACCCTGCCCTCGGGTCGGCCGTGTACGCCGCGTTCGCCGCCGCGATGACGGTCGGGCGCTTCGTCGGCGGGCGCGCGGTCGACCGCTTCGGACGAGCCGCCGCGCTCTGCGCGAGCGCGCTCATCGGGGCGGCGGGACTGGCCCTCGTGATCTTCGTCGACCATCAGGCCGTCGCGGCCGCCGCGGCCGTCCTCTGGGGCCTGGGAGCATCGCTCGGGTTCCCCGTCGCGCTCTCCGCGGCAGGCGACTCCGGCGACGACTCCGCCGCCCGCGTCGCGCTCGCCGCCACCGTCGGCTACGTCGCGTTCCTCGTGGGGCCGCCCTCCCTCGGTTACCTCGGCGAACACTTCGGACTGCGCCAGGCCCTGCTCCCCGTTCTCGTCCTGGTGCTGGCCGCCACCTTCGCGACGCCCGCCGCTCGCTCCCGGGCGCCACGGGTCATGGAGCGGCACGGCGGGTGACAGCGCCCCGTCCCACCGCCCGACGGGACGGCGGCACCGCCCCGGTCACCCCTGCGCCCCCGCGCTGCCGGATCCGTGGCGCAGCACCCGGGACAGGCCGAGGGCCGCGGTGCGGACCGCCGGCGCCAGTTGCGCGGGGCGGAAGCGGGAGCGGGGCACCGATACCGAGAGCGCGGCCACGGTGGTGTCCCCCGCGAAGACGGGGGCGGCGATGCAGCTCACCCCCAGTGTGGACTCCTGTTCCTCGTAGGCCAGCCCGGACACCTGGATCTTCTCCAGTGCCGTACGCAGCCGTACGGGATCGGTGATCGAGTAGGGGGTGATGCTCGGCAGGGGGCGGGACAGCACCTGCTCCGTCAACTCGTCGCCGGAGAAGGCGAGGAGCGCCTTGCCCACACCGGTGCAGCTCAGGGGCAGGCTTCCGCCGACGTGCGAGGGCAGTCGGGGCGCGTTGTGGCCGTGGATGCGTTCGAGGTAGACCACTTCCAGTGCTTCACGGACCCCGAGGTTGACGGTCTCGTGTGTGGCTTCGAACAGATCCTGCAGGAACGGGAGCGCCACATGCCGCAGGTCCCGCCTGCGGGGCACCAGCGCTCCGAACTCGAACATCTTCACGCCCAGGTAGTAGTGGGCCCCCGACCGCTCCAGCCACCCGAGCCGCACCAGGTCGGCCGCCAGCCGGTGCACGGTCGCCTTCGGCAGCCCCGTCAGCTCCGACAGTTCCGTGAGGCGGAAAGGTCCTCCGGTCGGGGGGAAGCAGTTGAGGATCAATGCGCACTTGTCGAGCATGTTGCCGCCCTCGCCGTTCCGTGTCACGGAACAAACATTGGCTCACCACGGACGATGCGTCTATACCGGAGGCCACATCGAGCGCACCGACGGCCTCGGTCCTCACTCGTCCCTGGAGGTAGCCCGTGCCCACCGCACCCCCCGCCGTTCCACCGGACTCCGTATCCCCGGCCGTGGTGAAGGCCGCCGGAGTGCTGGCGGACGCCACCCGGACGCGGACCGCCTGCGGTCCGGTGCGTGTGCTGTTCGACGACGGCGACATCGAGAGCGCGTACGCCGTCCAGCGGCTCAACGTCCGGCACGGCCTGACGGCCGGACGACGGGCGGTGGGGCGCAAGATCGGCCTCACCTCCCGGGCCGTGCAGTCCCAGCTCGGGGTCGGTCAGCCCGACTTCGGGGTGCTGTTCGCGGACATGGAGGTGCCGGCGGGCGGCATGGTGCCGGTCGGCCGGCTGATCCAGCCCAAGGTCGAGGCCGAGGTGGCGCTCGTCCTGGGCGGCGACCTGCCGCACCCGCGGTGCACCGTCGCCGACGTGCTGCGGGCCACCGATGTCGCGCTGCCCGCGCTGGAGATCGTCGACAGCCGGGTGCGCGGCTGGGACATCTCCATCGTCGACACCGTCGCCGACAACGCGTCCTGCGGGCTCTACGTCCTGGGCGCTGACCCGGTGCCTCTGCGGGATCTGGACCTGCCCTCGGTGCGGATGACGATGACGCGCAACAACGAGGTCGTCTCCCGGGGAAGCGGCGCCGACTGCCTGGGAAGTCCGCTCAGCGCCGTCGCCTGGCTCGCCTCGACCCTGGCCGGGCTGGGGGATCCGCTCAGGGCCGGTGACCTCGTACTCACCGGAGCGCTCGGACCGATGACGCCCGCTGTCCCCGGCGATGTGTTCGAAGCCCGTATCTCGACCCTGGGCTCCGTACGGGTCGGGTTCGCCACGGAAGGAGATGAGCGGTGAGCAGTAGCACGAGCAGGCGCCCCAAGGTGGCCATCATCGGGTCCGGCAACATCGGCACCGATCTGATGATCAAAGTACTCCGGCTCTCCGAGAGCCTGGAGGTCACGGCCATGGCAGGCATCGATCCCGACTCCGAGGGCCTGGCCCGGGCCCGGCGCCTGAAGGTGGCCACCACCCACCGGGGAGTCGACGGGCTGGTGGAGATGGACGAATTCGCGGACGTGGAGATCGTCTTCGACGCCACCTCCGCCGGCGCGCACCGGCACCACGACGACGTGCTGGGTGCCCTCGGGCGTACCGTCGTCGACCTCACGCCGGCGGCCATCGGCCCGTACGTGGTGCCCCCGGTCAACGGCGACGCCCACCTCCGGGCGCGGAACGTCAACATGGTCACCTGCGGCGGCCAGGCCACGATCCCGATCGTCGCCGCCGTCAGCGCGGTCACCGCCGTCCACTACGGGGAGATCGTCGCCTCCATCGCGTCCCGGTCGGCGGGCCCCGGCACCCGGGCGAACATCGACGAGTTCACCGAGACCACCGCTTCCGCCGTGGAGGCCGTCGGCGGCGCCGCCCGTGGCAAGGCCGTCATCATCCTCAACCCGGCGGAGCCACCGCTGATCATGCGCGACACCGTGCACTGCCTGGTCTCGGAGTGCGACACCGGGGCGGTGGCCGCCTCCGTGGCGGACATGGTCGGCCGTGTCCAGGCGTATGTACCCGGCTACCGCCTCAAGCAGGAGGTGCAGTTCGACCCGGTGCGGGCCGACGATCCGCTGCGGTCCTGGCTGCCCGCCGGGGCCGTCCGCGCCGACGCGGTGAAGGTCTCGGTCTTCCTTGAGGTCGAGGGCGCCGCTCACTACCTGCCCGCGTACGCCGGCAACCTCGACATCATGACCTCGGCCGCGCTGCGCACCGCGGAACGCATGGCCGTACACCGTTCCGGCGAAGGGGCCGCGCGATGACCACGACCGACTCCGGGGCCCGTGCGACCGCGGCCTCCCCCACACCCGTCCTGTACGTCCAGGACGTCACCCTCCGGGACGGCATGCACGCCGTGCGGCACCGCTACACCGTCGAACAGGCCCGCGACATCGCGGCCGTCCTGGACGCCGCCGGTGTGGCGGCGATCGAGATCGCCCACGGCGACGGTCTCGCCGGTTCCAGCATCAACTACGGTGTGGGCGCCCACACCGACTGGGAGTGGATCGAGGCCGTCGTCGGCGCCACCAGCACCGCGATTCCCACCACCCTGCTGCTGCCGGGCATCGGCACCGTACGCGATCTGGAGCAGGCACACCGCCTCGGCATACGTTCCGTGCGCGTCGCCACCCACTGCACCGAGGCCGACATCTCCGCCCAGCACATCGCGGCCGCCCGTTCCCTGGGCATGGACGTCGCCGGTTTCCTGATGATGTCGCACATGGCGGAGCCGGCCGAACTGGCGCGTCAGGCCCGGCTCATGGAGTCCTACGGCGCCCAGTGTGTCTACGTCACCGACTCCGGCGGCCGACTGACAATGGACGGCGTCCGTACCCGCCTGCGGGCCTACCGCGACGTTCTCGACCCCGCCACCGAACTCGGCATCCACGCCCACCACAACCTCGCCCTCGGCGTGGCCAACACCGTGGTCGCCGTGGAGCACGGTGTCACCCGGGTGGACGCCTCCCTCGCCGGCCAGGGCGCCGGAGCCGGCAACTGCCCGCTGGAGGCGTTCATCGCGGTGGCCGACCTGATGGGCTGGGAACACGGCTGCGAGCTGTTCCCGCTCATGGACGCGGCGGACGACCTCGTCCGCCCGTTGCAGGACCGGGAGGTCCGCGTCGACCGCGAGACCCTCACGCTGGGCTACGCGGGGGTGTACTCCAGTTTCCTGCGCCATGCCGAGGCGGCCGCCGCCCGGCACGGGGTGGACACCCGGGCGATCCTGGTCGAGGTCGGCCGCCGCAAGATGGTCGGCGGCCAGGAGGACATGATCACGGACGTCGCGCTGGACCTGCTGAGCCGGGCGGACCTCGCGTCCTGACCGTCCGGTCCCGGGGACGGCCCCCGGCCACCGCCGCACCTCTTTCCCATCCGTACTATGTACGGTACGTTGTAATGAACCGATACCTCCGGCGAAGGCACCGTTCGGTACGGGCCGTCCGGGAAAGCCGTCCGGGAAATTCCCGCTCCTCCTACCCGGGAATTGCGCGAATGGCGGAGGGATCACGACGTCGCGATGCGATGTGATCCGGTGGGACGCCTGCCGCCTCGCCGGTTCCTCTCGATTCGCCGGTTCCGCTCGCCTCGTCGGTTCCGCTCGCCTCGTCGATGCCGGTCGCCTCGCCGCATCACTCCCGAAAGGAAGAGCAGATGAGTTCTGTGGTCCTCGGAGTGGGTGCCTCTCACAGCACCCTGATGAACACGCATTGGGCGGAGGTGGACCACCTCGAAGGCGCGCACCGGTTCCGCGACGGACTGGCCGAGGCCCGCGAGGCACTGGCCGAGGCCCGTCCCGACGCGGTGGTGATCATCGGCTCGAACCACTTCCGCGGATTCTTCCTCGACATGATGCCCGCGATCACCGTCGGCGTCGGCGAGGTGCTGGGGGCGGGCGAGGCCGGAACGCCGGCCGGGCCGCTGCCGGTGGACACCGCCCTGGCACGCCACGTGGTGGACTCACTGGTGCGGAAGGATTTCGACCCGGCCTTCTCGCTGCGGCTGACGGTGGACCACGGCATCACCCACAGCCTTCAGCATCTGCTGCCCGGGCTGGACGTCCCCGTGGTGCCCGTGGTGATCAACATGTTCGCGCCGCCGCTGCCCTCGCTGGCCCGCTGCCACGCGCTGGGGCAGGCGATCGGCGCCTCCGTACGCGACGACGGCGAGGCCAAGAGAGTGGCGGTGGTCGCCTCCGGCGGGCTGTCCCACCAACTGCCCTGGCCCGCGTGGTTCGACGCGCTCAGCGACGACGACCGTTTCCTGGTCGAGGCATGGCTGAACGGGCGCGACTCGTGGAGCGAGTACGAGGTGCGCCGCCGCGCGATCATCCGGGCCGCCCGGCCGCGGATCAACCAGGATTTCGACGAGCGCTTCCTCTCGCTGGTCGAGACGGGCGACCTGAGTTCGCTCCTCGCCCTCACCTCCGAGGAGGTTGCCGCCGAGGCCGGCAACGGAGCCCAGGAGATCCGTTCGTGGATAGCGATGACGGCGGCGCTCGGACCGTGCAAGGGGCGCACTCTGGCCTACGCCGCGATGGACGAGTGGCTCACCGGAATGGGCGTATCCGTTCTGGAACCCCGTTCGTCATTTCCCCTTCCCGCCAAGAAGACTCCCGCCAAGAAGGAGACGCGCTCATGAGTATCTGGACCGAACTGACCGGAACGGAATTCCGTCTCACATACGTGGACGCGGGAGGAATGCGCACCCGGTCGCTCCAGGCCGGGTCCGGCGAGGCCGTGATATTCCTCCACGGCACCAGCGGCCACCTGGAAGCCTTCATACGCAACATTCCGGCTCACGCGGCGGCCGGATACTCCTGCCACGCGATCGACATGATCGGCCACGGCTACACCGCGGGCCCCGACGCGCCGTACCGCATCCCCCGCTACGTCGCCCACGTGCTGGCGTACATGGACGCTCTCGGCATCGACCGGGCCCACTTCGTGGGAGAGTCGCTCGGGGGCTGGGTGGCCGGCAGGCTCGCCGCCGACCACCCCGACCGGGTGAGCCGGCTGACCCTGGTCGCTCCCGGCGGCACCGTCGCCAATCCCACGGTGATGGAACGGATCAGGACCAGCACCCGCAAGGCGGTGGAGGAGGACGACATCGCCTTCACCCGCAAGCGGCTCGAACTGCTCATGTTCGACCCCGCGGCGAACGTCAGTGACGAACTGGTCGAGGTCCGCCATCACATCTATCACCGGCCCGAGTTCGTCAAGGCACTGCCCAACCTGCTGTGCCTGCAGGAGATGGACAACCGTCTGGAGGACCTCCTCAGCCCGGAGCAGATGGCCCGGATCACCGCGCCGACTCTCATCGTGTGGGGTGCGGAGAACCCCTTCGGCGATGTTCCCGAGGCGCACGCCCTGAACCGCGCCATCGCCGGATCGGCCCTGGAGATCTTCGCCGAGTGCGGCCACTGGCCCCAGCACGAGCACGCGGACCGGTTCAACGCGCTGCACCTGGACTTCCTCAGCGGGGCCCGGGCATGACCGCCCCGGAGGGCGGGGCGCTGCGCGTCGGCATACGGATACCGCCCTGCGACCGCGCGGACCGGCTGGTGGAGACCGTCCGGCGGGCGGAGAGCCTCGGCTTCGACCAGGTGTGGTTCCCCGACTCGCAGTTGCTGTGGCGGGACGTGTTCACGGTGCTGACCGCCGCCGCTCTGGCCACGGAGCGGATCGGTCTGGGCAGCGCGGTCACCAACCTCGCCACCCGTCACCCGGCCGTCGTCGCCTCGGCCGCGCGCAGTGTGGCCGAACTCGCGCCCGGCCGGTTCGTCCTCGGTCTCGGCGTCGGCAACAGCTCGGTCGGCCCCGTCGGCATGCGTCCGAGCACCAGGGCGGAGATGCGTGCCGGGCTCACCCTGCTGAAGGCCCTGCTGAACGGCGAGGAGTGGGACTTCGGCGGCGTCAGGTCCCGGCTGCGGGACCCCGGGCCGGGGGTTCCGGTCCACCTGGCCGCCAGCGGTCCCAGGAACCTGCAACTCGCCGGCGAGATCGCCGACGGGGTCATCCTGCTCAGCGGCGTCTCGCCGAGGACCCTCGCCGGCGCCACCTCACAGGTGCGGGAGGGGGCCGCCGTCGCGGGGCGCCCGGCGGGGACCATCCCGCTGACCGTATCGGCGTTCTGCGCGGTGACCGACGACACGACGGCCGCGGCCCGGCTCCTCAAACCGATCTGCGCGTCGATCGCGCAGAACGGCGGAGCGGCGGCTCTCGCCCTCGCCGGGATAGAGATCGACGTGCCCGCGAAGGTCGAAGGGGTCTACCCGGATCTCGTGCACGCCGAGGACTGGGACGCGGCCGTGAAGATCTGCTCGGAGTGGGTGAGCGACGCGGACGCCCTCCGGTTCGCCGAGGAGTTCTGCCTGGTCGGGACCGCCGAGGAGATCGCCCGCAAACTGAGGGCGCTGCACGCCGACGGAGTGACCGGCGTCTTCCTCCAGCATGTGGGTTCGTACGACCTGCCCACCGAGCTGATCGAGAGCGTCGGCTCCGGGGTGCTTCCCGCCCTGGCGAAGGGGACCGGCCGGTGAGCGTCCTGGAGGAGTTGGCCGGATGCGGCGGCCGCGGCCTGGGCAAGGCCCGTGCGGACACCCGGATCCTGGCCGCTCTGCACGTGCTGGACACCATGGGGTGCGTGGCGGCCGGTGTCTCCCATCCTCTGGCGGCCCAGCTCTCCGCGCTCGTGTCGCACACCGGCGACCGGGGCGACATGCACTCGCCCGCGCTGACGGGGACACACTCCCTGCGGGCGACCGTACTGGTGGAGTCGGTGCTGGCCCATGCCGACGAGTACGACGCCCTGCATCCCGCCTCGGCGGTGGTGCCGTCGGCCGTGGTCGTGCCCGCGGCCCTGGCCGTGGCCGACCTGGAGGGGCGGCCGGGCAGCGCCGTCATCGATTCCGTCGTGGTCGGTTACGAGGTCGCCGTCGAGGCGGGGCTGCGGTTCGGCGGGCCGCGGCTCTACGAACGCTCCTGGTGGCCCACCGCGGTCTTCGGCGCGCTGGGGGCGGCCGCCGCCACAGCACACCTGCTGGACCTCGACCGCGCGGCCACCGCGGTGTCGCTGGGCCTGGCCGCGGCCGGGCTCGGCGGGCTGCTCAGCCAGGACGAACTCGCGGCCGGACACTATCTGCTGGCCGGACGCGCGGCGGCGAACGGGGTCGAGGCCGCCTATCTGGCCAGGGCCGGCGCGCGGGCCAGCCCGACCCTGCTGGACGGGCCGGGCGCCGCCGCGCTCGGCGTGGCCGCGGCGCCCGGGTCGGCCGGGGCGCGCCCTCACCTGGAGAGCTGCGTCTTCAAGGCGTACCCGTGCGCCCTCCCTCTGCACGCGGCGCTCCGCGCGCTGGACGCCCTGGCCGCGCGGCAGGTACCGGTCGGCACGGCGCGCCGCATAGAGGTCCTCCTGCCGACCGCCCTGTCCCGCTTCGTCACCGCCGACCGGGTGTCCCCGGGGCCCACCGAAGCCGCGGCCAGCGCGTCCTTCGCCGTCGGAGCCTGGCTCCACGGAGCCGCCGGGGACGTCGCGTCCTTCCGTGGTGAACTTCCCCCGGACACACCGGAGGTGGTCCTGGGGCGAGCCCCCGACCTCGACGCCGGCCTGCCGGACCACTGGGGTGCCCGCGTTGTCGTCCACCTGCCGGACGGCCGGCGGGTCGTACGGGAGGAGACCGGCGCGGCGCGTGAAACCGCCCTGCCCGCGCTCACGGACATGGTGACGGCCAAGTTCCGCCGCCGGGTGGGAACAACCGGGGACGGTCTCCTCCGGGAGCGATGGCCGGCGCGGTGCCTGGCGCTGGACGCCGTGAGCGACATCCGCGACCTGCGGCTCGCTCTGAGCGCGCTCGCCAGGCCCTGAAGGTCCCCTTCGTACAGCACGCACGTACAGCACAAGGAGTCACAGTGACCCTCTACAAGATCGCTGTCATCGGCGGCACGGGGCCTCAGGGGAAGGGCCTCGCCTACCGGTTCGCCAAGGCCGGCCACACCGTGGTCATCGGTTCACGTTCGGCCGGGCGGGCACAGGAGACGGCCGACGGCATCGCCGACCGGATCGGGTCGGCGGGCCTGGTCAGCGGGGCGGACAACGCCGCCGCCGCGGAGGCGGCGGACATCGTCCTGCTCGCCGTGCCCTACCGGGGCCACGCGGATCTGGTCGCCTCCCTCGCCGCCCGGGTGGCCGGCAAGGTCCTGATCTCCTGCGTCAACCCGCTCGGCTTCGACGAGCGGGGCCCCTACGGCCTCGACGTCGCCGACGGCAGCGCGGCCGAGGAGGCCCTGCGTCTGGCCCCCGGGGCCAGACTGGCCGGAGCGTTCCATCATGTGTCAGCGGTGAGTCTCTGGGGACCGTCCGCGATGCTGGACCACGAAGACGTACTGGTCTGCGGGGACGACGAGCAGGCCAAGGATGTCGCGTGCGAACTCGCACGCGCCGTCACCGGTCGCCCCGGTGTCGACGCGGGCCCGCTCCGGCTGGCCCGGCATCTCGAACCGCTCACCGCCACACTGATCCATGTCAACAAGCGCTACAAGGTGCGTTCCGGCCTCCGGATCGCCGGTCTGCAACAGACCGGATGACGTCCGGCGGCACACCGGAGGCTGCGGCGCCGCCGTCCGGCCCCGGGTGTTACGGGGGCCGGCCCCGGGATATCGGCCCTGTTTCCGCATCGCTCCGCCCGTAACGGAAGAGTCTCGCCTTTCTCGCTCCGGCCACCTTCCCTTGACGCCCGTGCATTGAACCGTACATCGTACGGTCACGTGCTGAGGCACCACCGCACCACCCCTTCCGGCCGCCGCCCGAAACGCGCCCCCCTCATTTCCTCGGCGTTCCCGCTCCGGCCGCCGCCCGAGGCCCTGTCCTCACCCACATCTGCGGCTCACCTCATGGAGGATCCGATGAGCGTTTCCAGCACTCCCGCGCAACAACGGACGAAAGCGGTGGTGGCGAGCTGGATCGGTACGACGATCGAGTACTACGACAATGCCGCCTACGGCCTCGCCGCCTCACTGATCTTCGCCCCGCTCTTCTTCCCGAGTACGGACCCGGCGGTCGGCACACTGCTGTCCCTGTCCAGCTTCGCCATCGGCTTCGTCGCCCGGCCGGTGGGGGCGGTCGTGTTCGGACACTTCGGTGACCGGGTCGGCCGCAAGACCACGCTCATGATCACGCTGATCATGATGGGGGTCGCGACCTTCGCGATCGGACTGCTGCCGACCTACGACCAGGTCGGACTCGCGGCGCCCGCCCTGCTCATCCTCTGTCGCATCCTCCAGGGCATCAGCGTGGGCGGTGAGTACGGCGGAGCCATCCTCATGACCGTCGAACACGCGGAGGACAAGCGGCGCGGCTTCTTCGGATCGCTGGTGAACACCGGGTCCACCGCCGGCCTGCTGCTGGCCAACCTCGCCTTCCTGCCGGTGTTCTCCCTGCCCAAGGAGGAGATGCTCGACTGGGCCTGGCGCATCCCCTTCCTGATCAGCGCGGTCCTGGTGGTGGTGGGCTACTTCGTCCGCCGGGCGGTCGACGAGAGCCCGGACTTCGCCCGCGCCAAGGAAGCCGGCGACGTGGCCAAGCTGCCGATCGTCGAAGTCCTGCGCCACAACAGACGCCAGGTGGCCCTGCTGGCCCTCGCCATCCTGGCCGCCGGTGTGTCGTTCACCATGGCGTCGGTGTATTCACTGGCCTACGGGCCCGAGGGCCTCGGACTCGGCAACGACGCGATGCTCAAGGTGCTGCTGCCGGCCACCGCCGTGATCCTCGTCTGCGTTCCCGCGTTCGGCGCGCTGGCCGACCGGGTCGGGGTACGCCGAGTGTTCCTGATCAGCGCGGCGTCCCTGGTGGTGCTGCCGTTCGCCTGGTTCGCGCTGCTCGGCACCCGTCAGTACGGACCGATGCTGCTCGGCTTCGTGGTGCTCTTCATCGGCTACTCCGCGAACTACGCCGTCGTCCCCGCCTACTTCTCCCAGGTCTTCCCGCCGGCCCTGCGCTACACCGGCATGTCCATCGGCTTCACCACCGGTCTCATCCTCGGCAACGCCTTCGCCCCGGCGATCGCCGCCTCGCTTCTGGACAGCACCGGCGGCTGGTTCGCCATCGCCCTCTACATGGGCGGCGCGGCCCTGGTGTCCCTGATCGCCGGAGTCTTCCTCCACCCCGCCGAAGCCCCGGCCGGCAAGCCGGCGCCCCTGACCGTGCCCACCCGCTGACCCGTACCGGGAGAACAGATGCGCCACCATTTCGCCGACAGCCGGTTCGGCCAGCTCCACTACGTGGAGGAGGGCACCGGAGAGCCGGTGCTCCTGCTCCACCAGACGCCCCGGTCCTGGGACGAGTACCGGGACGTCCTGCCCCTGCTCGGGCGCGGCTTCCGCGCCATCGCCATGGACACTCTCGGATTCGGCATGTCGGCCCGCCCCACCGGGGAGTGGAGCGTGGAACTCTTCGCGCGGGCCGTGCTCGACCTGTGCGACGCCCTCGGCCTCGATCGGTTCGCGCTCGTCGGGCATCACACCGGCGGTGTGATCGCGACCGAAGTGGCGGCGGCCGCGCCCGGCCGGGTGCGGACGCTGGTGCTCTCGGGCACGCCCTTCGTCGACGCGCCGCGCCGCCACCAGGTCGCGACCGGACGTCCGCCCATCGACCATGTGGAACGCGCGGCCGACGGTTCGCACCTCCAGCGGCTCTGGGACAACCGGGCCGCCTACTACCCGGCCGACCGGCCGGACCTGCTGGAGCGCCTGGTCCGCGACGCCCTGCGGGTACTGGACCGGGTCGAGGAAGGACACCTCGCCGTCAACCGGTACCGCATGGAGGACCGGATCGGTTCGGTCACCGCGCGCACGCTGGTGCTCTGCGGCGAACTCGACACCTTCTCCCTGCCGGACGTGCCGAAGATCCTCGCGGCGATTCCGGGCGCGGTCTCCGAAGTGCTGCCGGGTACGGGTGTTCCCTCGGTCGACCACCGGCCGGACCTGTTCGCGGAAGCGGTCGGCCGGTTCCTTCTCCAGGACGGCGCGCGCACCCGCGAGTGAGCGACGGCCGTCAGCCAGGAGGCGACAGGTCCGGCCGGGACAGGACGGAGGTGATGAACGCCTCCAGGCCGGCCAGGTACTGCTCGTTCGTGGGCAGGCCGGGGAGTTCGCCGGCGAGTTCGACCAGACGCGGGAACTCGTCGCGAGGCAGCGCCGAGTAGACGTGCGAACGCTGCCGGCGCTGCTCGGCGCGGTCCCCGCCGCCGGCGTCCGCCGCGCGGCCCCAGGGTCTGGGGGCCTGGTAGGTGGCGAATCCGATCGAGTAGGTGATCAGAAATCCGTAGCAGCGCACCGCGAGGGGGCCCGGGATGCCGGCGTCGACCAGCCGCTGCAGCGGGGCCTCCATCGCCCCCCGGAGCGCCGGGCGGCTGTCGGTGACCCTGCTGCCGAACAACCTGATGACGGTCGGATGTTCGTCCATCATGTCGAGGAAGGCGAGCCCGACGTCACGCATCGCCTCGGCCGGGCCCGCCGGCGGCTCCGCCGGCAGCTGCATCCGGCCCAGTACGTAATCGGCCATGCCGTCGAGGATCTCGTCGCGGCTGCGGAAGTAGCTGTAGAGCGTCATGGTCCCGACGCCCAGTTCGGATGCGATTCTGCGCACGGTGAGCCGGTCCAGACCGCCTTCGTGGTCGGACAGGCGCAGTGCCGCCTCGATGATCCTGCCGGGCGTCAGGCTCGCTGTACGTCTCTGGCTCGAACTCCGCTGTGTCATGCCCACTTCCGCGTCTGATCCGTTCCGGACGAGTCTAAGGGCAGCCGGTGTTCCCGGCCGCCCCGGCTGCCCGGACTGCCCCGGCTGCCCCGGCTCGTCATCGTGAGGGGCCGGCGAGGGCGACGACGGTGTGGATGAGATGGCGGGCGAGCCGCTCGGCCTCCCGGATGTCGACGGTGTTCATCCCGGCCGGAAAATCCAGCGGGATCGGAGCGTCGGGACCGATCCGGTCCATGCCGATACGAGCGGTGGACAGTCCCCGGGAGCGCAGGATGTTCGCGTCCGTGGCACCGGAGTTGGCGGTGATCGGCGTGTGTGGACGCCCCTCGATCTCCTCCCAGGCGGCGACCGCGGCCCGTACGACCGGAGCGTCCTCGGGGGTGGCGGTGCCGGGGATGGACAGGACCATGTCCCACTCGACGTCGATCTCGGGACATCCCGACCGGATGCCGTCGATCGCCGCCCCGAACTCGCGCCGTACCTCCGCCGGAGTGGAGCGCGGGTTCGTCCGCAGGTCCACCACGAACCGGCAGAGCGCCGGGGTGGCCGAGGCCAGCCGGGGCCAGCCGCCCTCGATCGCGGCCACGATGCCCTGCGGCGCGACGAGCCCGTCCGTGTGCCGGGCGGCGTACCGCGGGAACCAGTCCTCCAGTTCCTGTACGACCCGGGCCGCGTGCGCGATCGGGTTCCGGTACGGCATGCGGTGGCGGGAGCCGACGTAGGAGAAGGTGCCGCGCACCCGCACCTCGAACCAGCAGAGCCCGACCTCCTCCCACGCGACCGCCCAGCCGGGCTTGGCGATGATCGCGTGGTCGGCCCAGACGCCCTGCTCCAGCATGAACGAGCAGCCGACGCCCTGGCCGGCGTTGCGCCGGGTCAGCCCGCGGGCGGTCCGGCCGTTGGTCGGCATCCCGCCCGCTCCCAGTCCGACGACGACATCGCCGGCCAGGGGGACTCCGGCGGCGGCGAGCGCCTCCGCGGCGGCGATCACCGCCGCCCCGTGCCCCTTCGGGTTGCTGGCGCCGAGCCCCAGGACATGGTCGCCGTGGACCTCGGCGCGCGGACGCATGTCGGGGCGCAGTTCGTCACCGATCCACGGGACGTCCTCGGCCTCGTCGCCCACGGTGAAGGTGTCGATCGGCGCGTAGAGCAGCACGTCGTCGCCTCCGCCGGTGCCGGGAAGCACGCCGACCGCGTTGCCCTGCCGGTCGTCGATCTCCTGGTAGCGGCCGCGCAGCCCCGCCGCGGTCAGGGTGTCGGCGAGGTGCCGGGCGAGCTCGGCCTCCTCGCCGGTGGGGCTGGGGATGTCCACCATCCCGACGACCAGTTCGGTGATCCGGGTGCGGTCGAGACGCGCCCGGGCGGCCTCGACCCACGCGCGCCGCTCGTCGTCGAGCCCGGTCGCGCGGGCCAGCGGGGCGCTCACGCGGGCCGCCGTACGGTCAGCACGGTGGTGCCGCGGCCCGCCTTGGCGAGCAGGCCGGCGCCGTAGCGGCGGCGTATCACGGTCCGGTCGGCGACGATCAGTGTCGCGAGCGCGGCGGCGCCCAGGGAGGCGGCGAGCAGACGGGTACGGGGCACGGGTTCTCCTGCTGAGGTCACGGGTTCCCCTGCTGAGGGGGGACGGGCGGATCTGTCGTGGCGGAGGTGGGTGCCGGCCCGCCTCCGCGGCCGGGCTCCGGGAGGAACGCGTCGGCGAGAGCGGCGACGGCGTCCGGGCGTTCGGACTGCGGATGGTGCGCGGTACGGCCGAGGACCACCAGGTCTCCGTGGGGCAGCGCACCGGCGAGCGCGGCCCCGTAGGCGGGCCCGGAGAAGGGGTCGTGTGCCCCCCAGACCGCCAGTGTCGGGGCGGTGACGGTCCCGAGCAGGGGGCCCAGGTCCTCGTCGGTGCCGCGGGCCGCCGGATCGGTCGCGACGGCGAGCGCCGTCGCCGTGGTGGCCGCCCGCAGGCGCCGCGCGACGAGTTCCTCCGGCGGTGTGGAGCGATGCCATTCGGCGCCCTCCATGAGCGCGCGCATCCGGGCGGACCCGGGATCGGCGTACAGCGCGTCGCGCAGCCGGGCGCCGAGCCCCGGGTCCGTGCGCACACCGCGGAAGGCGGCCGGGGTGCTGCCGATCAGCACGATCCGTGCCACCAGTTCGGGCCGGCGCGCGGCGAGCGCGAGCGCCACCGCGCCGCCGAGGGACTGCGCGAGGATGTTCACGGGACCGCCGATGCCGTCGAGCAGACCGGCGAGCGCGGCTGCGGGTCCGGAGAACCGGCCGGACGGCAGCCCCGGGCCTGGCAGGGGTGAACGGCCGTAGCGGGGCAGGTCGACACAGAGCCAGGCCCGGCGGGGGCGCAGGGCGAGCACCGCGGCGAAGTCCGCGGCGGCGTGGCAGCCCGGCCCGCCACCGTGCAGCACGACGGTCGGAACGGTGTCCGCCGGGCCGAGCCTGGTGTGGTGCAGGCCGGGGCGGCGGGAACCGGGCATCAGTGCCCTCGGCGTTTCTCGGCCGGCTGGACGACGGGGCCGGCCTGCTCGATGTGCCTGCGCCACGCAGTCAGCGACAGGTCCGGCCGGTACAGGCGCTCCGGCGGGGCGTCCATCACGTCGACCATCCACGCGTCCTGCGCGGTGAACTGCCCGTGGAAGAGCCAGCGGATCGCCGTGAGGTACTTCGCCTTGAACGCCAGCGCCTTGCGGCCGGTCTCGAACCGCACCATGAGCTGGACGTACCGGACGTGGTCGGCGTCGACCGGCACGTACCACTCGTAGTGGATGAACTGCGGGTAGGCGACGCGCAGCAGGCCGGGCAGCCGGATCGACACGAAGCCGGGCAGGTCCAGGCCGGCGATGACGGGGTTGGCGTCGCCGTTCTTGCCGGGCCGGTCGGGCAGGGGCATCCGCTTCCACCAGCGCCTGTTGGTGAAGGTGCCGACGCCGGGGAACTCGGCGTCCCAGTGCACCTCGTCCTGCACGCGGATCAGCCAGCCGTCCCGCTCCACGATCCGGGTCATGTTCCAGGTCGGCATGACCTTGAACAGCCGCCAGAGCGCGGTGTTGTGCAGGTACTTGGCGTGGCCCTCGTCGAAGCCGTTCTCGGCGGCGAACCGCCAGTTGCCGTCCCGTATCTCGGTCCGCCCGCCCAGGACCAGGGAGTTGTCGTTCAGTTCCGCCGGGATGTCCCGCTCGACCGGCGGCGGCTCCTCCCCCGCCGGGACATCCCCGATGTAGACGAAGACCAGGCCGAGGCGCTCGGCCACGTGGTAGGTGGCGACCTTGACCTTGCCGCAGATCGGCGAGCTGGGCCCGTCGGTGATGACGGCGCAGAGCCTGCCGTCGGTCAGGTCGTAGGTCCAGCCGTGGTACGGGCAGCTGATGGTGCCGTCGAACTGCCGGCGGCCCAGCGAGAGCGGTACTCCGCGGTGCGGACAGCGGTCGTGCAGGGCGCGGACCGTGTTCGTGGTCTCGTCGCGGACCAGCACGATCTTCTCCCCTGCCACCGTCACCGGGACGGGCTTACGGCCGACCTGGTGGGCGAAGAGCGTCGGGTACCAGAAGTCACGGAAACCGAGTTCGGCGGCGTCGTAGGTGGCCCAGGAGCCCCAGTCGGCGCCGGCCTGCACGGGCGGCCCGGGGGGCGGTTCCGCCGCGGCCGACCTGCCGCGCCGGCGCGCGGGCCGGCGCGGAGCCTCCGCCTCGGCCGGGTCGGACGCCGCCGCGACGGCCGGTTCGACCGGGGTGGTCGCCGCCGCGACGGCCGGTTCGACCGGGGTGGTTCCGGCGGGGCCGGGACCGTCGTCGGAGGCCCGGTTGCTCTGCTCGGTCACAGGAATGCCTTTCGAGGGGGCGGTTCGGGGCAGGCGGCCGGACGGGACGGCCGGTCAGAGATCGAGGACGAGTTCGGCCGTACGGGCGCGGGAGACGCAGGGCAGGACACGGTCGGTCACCTCCGGATCCGTGAGGGTGTCGCGGTGCTCGGGAAGCCCGTCCAGGACGCGTGTCT
This sequence comes from Streptomyces sp. NPDC059255, assembly GCF_042752355.1. Classification (NCBI taxonomy): domain Bacteria; kingdom Bacillati; phylum Actinomycetota; class Actinomycetes; order Kitasatosporales; family Streptomycetaceae; genus Streptomyces; species Streptomyces sp. NPDC059255. The sequence goes on along the minus strand of NZ_JBHYZP010000001.1, from coordinate 625,239 downwards.
CGCAGCTGCCGCAGATGCCGTCGCGGCAGGCGTTGGGCACCTCGATCCCGGCGGTCTCCAGGACGTCGAGGACGCTCTCGCCCGCGGGGACGGCGAGCCGCGTGTTGCTGCGCCGCGCGACCACGTGGAAGGCCACGTCGCCGCTGGTGTCGATGCCGGCGGCGGAGAACCGCTCGACGTGCAGGGTGCCGGCCGGCCACGCGGCGCAGGCGGCCTCCATCGCCGCGATCAGCGGCTCCGGACCGCAGCAGTACACGGCCACTCCCGGACGTGGCTCCCCCAGGGCTCCGGCCAGGTCGAGCACCCCGTACACGTCCTGCGGGCGCACCAGGACCCGCGGATCGCTCCCGAGACGGCCGGTGAAGGCCATGGAGCGACGGGTACGGCCGCCGTAGAGCAGCCGCCAGTTCTCCCCCGCCGCCGCGATCATCGGCAGCAGCGGTGTGATGCCGATGCCACCCGCGACGAAGAGGTACTCCTCCGCCGGGACCAGCGGAAAGTTGTTGCGCGGCCCGCCCACCTCGATTAGCTCGCCGGGCCGCAGCGCGTCGTGGACGTAGGCCGACCCGCCCCGGGACGTTTCCTCGCGCAGGACCGCCACCCGGTACTCGCGGCGCTCGGCCGGATCGCCGCACAGCGAGTACTGCCGTACATGGTCGGGCAGCCGGAGGTCGATGTGCGCTCCCGGCGTCCAGGCCGGCAGCAGCCGGCGCTCGGGATCGGCCAGCGTCACCGACAGCACACCGTCGGACTCCCTCCTCAGCTGCACAACCTCCAGTTCGAGCACGCCGGAATGTTGGGCTCCGGCGCTCTGTGTGATGCCTGCGAGAGCGGCCTCACCGATGTCGATCGACATGTGTACCTCCAGCCACGACCGGTCGTACTAAGTACGGTACACAAAAGTTCCCAGTTGGGAAGAGGTCGATCCACACAAAGGAGCGAGTGAAGGAGCGGGGGAAGGAGCGAGAGGCGCTACGTGTTCCACGGGCCGTCCGCGACCTCGGTCGCGATCACCGCAGGTCCTACGGCGCCTCGTGCGGGGCGGCGACCGGGTGTGCGCTCGCGGGGTGCCGGAGGGGGACGACCCCCACGCAGGTGCCGTCGTGGTCCAGCAGTCTTCCCATGTGCTTGACGGTGCGCAGCACCACCGAGCGGTCGTTGACGGTGAGCCGGGGCAGCTGCCGCGAGAGGTGGGCCTCGAAGGCGTGCACATCGCTCAGGGCCCGTAGCCAGACGTCGATCACCAGGGTGTGCGGGCCGGCGGCGATGAAGCAGGAGCGGACCTCGCGGACACCGGCCAGGATCCGGCTGGTCTCGTCCAGGTACTTGCCGGGAACGGAGGCGAAGTACACGGCGGACAGCGGCCATCCGGACAGGGGCCGGGCGAGGTCGCAGCGCAGGTTGAGGCGCGAGGCGAGCAGGGAGTGCAGACGGCGGCGCACCGTGGAGACACCGGCGTCGGTCCGCGCGGACAGTTCGCGCAGCGACATGCGGCCGTCCGTGCTCAGCAGTTCCAGCAGGTGGGCGTCGAGGGAGTCCCAGCCCGCCCCGGCGACCGGCGCGGCCCGGTGGACCGGGGGAAGGGCCGCCTCGATGCGCGCGCTCTGTGTGCTGTCCAGGCTGCGCAGACGCCACTGGCTCCCCTCGGTGGGAACACCGGTGGACACATGGGTACGGGTGGCCCTCACTCCCGGCGTGCGCTGGAACTGCGACGTGGCGAGGCGGGCCAGCTCGTCGAGGCTCATGGTCTGCACGGTGGCCACGATGTCCCGGCCGCCGGCCGTGAGCTTGATGTTCGGCATGGAGGGGTGGGCGGCCAGGGCCCACGCGACGTCCTCGGCGGCCCCCGGCTCGGTGTCCACCTCGATCACACCGGTCACGACGGCCCGTGTGTTGGAGACCCGGGGATAGGCGGTCACCCACGCCAGGCCCGCCCCGGTGAGGCGGTTCCACCGTCGCGCGACGGTGACCGGGTTGATCCCGAGCACCTCGCCGATCAGTGTCCAGGGGGCCCGGGGGTGGATCTGCAGGGCGTGGACGAGGCCACGATCCAGCTCGTCGAGCTCCGTCACGGCACTATCCTGCGCACTCAGGGGCGGCACTTCTCTGCGTACAGGAACGAATTCGGCACGGAAACTGCGCCGTGACACCGGGTTTTCATGTGCATTCCACACTCTCCTCGCCTACTCTCCATCGCTTGAGGAGTGTCTCCCGATGTCGGATGCTATGACACAGAACGCGGCCCGTACCCCGCTGAGGATCCACAACGCCCGGCTCATCGACGGCACAGGTTCGTCCCCGGTGGACGACGCCGTCATCCTCGTCGACGCCGAGGGAGTCATCACCTACGCCGGACCCGCGGCCGCCGCACCGCCGGTGACCGGCCAGGCCGATCCGGTCCGCGTCCTCGACGCCGGCGGCCGCACCGTGCTGCCCGGCTTCTTCGACTGCCACGTCCACCTGTCCTACGCGCATGGTTCCCCGCCCCACCGCCGCGCGGAACTGGACCGGGTCCTCGTGACCCTCGACACCGTCGCGCGGATGCGGCAGACGCTCGACGCGGGCATCACCAGCGCCCGGGACCTGGGAGGTCTGTCCGCGGGGTACCGCACGGCGGTCGAGACCGGGCGGATCGTCGGCCCGCGGCTGCACACCGCCGTGCGGATCCTCAGTCACACCGGCGGCCACGCCGATCTGCGCCTGCCCGACGGCACCGACCTGACCGCGGGCATGTCGGAGATCACCGACACCGCCGACGAGGCGAGGCTCGCCGTACGGCGGGTGCTGCGCGAGGGGGCCGACCTGATCAAGGTCTGTGCCACGGGCGGCATGGGCAGCCCGTACGACCAGCCCGACGACGAGGGCCTGCTGGAGGAGGAGATCCGCGCGGTCGTGGACGAGGCCCGGCGTCACGGCGGCAAGCCGGTCGCGGCACACGCCCAGGGCAACGCGGGCATCCTCAACGCCCTGCGCGCCGGCGTCACCAGCATCGAGCACGGCTACGGCCTCGACGACCGGGCGCTGGACCTGCTCGCCGAGCGCGATGCCTTCGTCGTCCCGACGCTCTCCACGGTGTACGCGGGCATCAACAAGGACACGATGCCCGACTACCACTACCAGAAGAAGGTCCGCTGGTCCGGCATCACCAAGACCAACATCGCCCATGCCATCGAGCGGGGTGCCCGGATCGCGCTCGGCACCGACGCCGCCGTCGGTCCGCACGGGGTGAACCTGATGGAACTGAGCTATCTCGTGGACCTGGGGATGGATCCGATGGACGCCATCGTCGCCGGTACCCGCACCTCCGCCGAACTGCTCGGTGTGGCCGACCGGTTGGGCAGCCTGACGTCCGGCCGCGTCGCGGACCTCGTCGTGTGCGACGGGGATCCGCTCACCGACATCGGTGTGCTGGGCGATCCGGCCCACATCGTGTGCGTGATCCAGGACGGTGTGGTCCGCAAGGGTTCGCTGCAGCCGGGCACCCCTGCCGCAGGGCGGCCATGATGTCCACACCAACTCCTGTGCCGGCGCGGGAGCGTGAGGCCCCGGCCCCGGGCGGGCCCCGTGGCATCGACCGGTTGCTGTCCCTGATCGAGCGGGCCGGCAACGCCCTGCCCAACCCGATTCTCCTGTTCACCGGGCTCTTCGTCCTCCTGGCCGTCGTCTCCACCGCGCTCGCCCTGGCCGACGTGTCGGTCACGGTGCCCGGAGCCGACGAGACCAAGAAGGTCGGCGGGCTGTTCACCGGCGAGGGAATGCGCTGGCTGCTGGAGAACTTCGTCCCCAACTTCGCCACGTTCCCGCCCGTCGCTGCCGTACTGCTCATGATCATGGCAGTGGGTGTCGCGGAGAGGACCGGCCTCCTGGAAACCGTCATGCGGGCCACCCTGGCCCGCGCGCCGCGCGCCCTCCTGCCCTATCTGGTGGCGCTGGTCGCCTGCCAGGCGCACATGATGAGCGATGTCGCCTCCATCGTGCTGCCACCCCTGGCGGCCGTGGTGTTCAAGAGCGCGGGGCGCCACCCCGTGGCAGGTCTGATCGGCGGTTTCGCGTGCGTCGGCGCCGGTTACGCCGCGGGCTTCACCCTCGGTTCGCTGGACGCCCTCTACGTCGGCATCACCCAGCAGGCGGCCTCCGTCCTGCCGGGCGGCGCGGACCAGCACCTGAACCTGTTGGTCAACTACTACTTCACCGCGGCCAGCAGCCTTGTCCTGGGACTTCTGGGCGGTTTCCTCATCAGCCGTGTCCTGGAGCCGCGCCTCGGCCCGTACCAGGCCTCCGCGGACGAACCGGCGGAGCAGAACCTCGCTCTCACTCCGGCCCAGCGGCGGGGACTGCTGCTGACCGCTCCGGTCGTCCTGGTCTACGCGGTGGCGGTCCTCCTCCTGTGGCTGCCCGAGGGGGGTCCGCTGCGCGGTGAGGCCGGGGCGTTGGTCCCTTCACCGCTGCTCACCGGCATCGTCCCCGTGCTGTTCGGGGCGTTCATGCTGGCCGGACTGACCTACGGAATCACGGTCAGGGCCCTGACGGGTTCGGAGAGCGTGGTGACCGCCATGTCCGACTCCGTGAAGACCATGTCGGGCTACCTCGTCCTCATGTTCGTCGCCGCCCAGGTCATAGCGCTCTTCAACTGGTCCAACGTGGGCGTCCTCCTCGCCGTGAAGGCCGCCGCCGGTCTCGAATCGATCGGTCTGACCGGCTTCTGGGTGGTGACCGGCTTCGTTCTCCTGGTGTCCGTCCTCAACCTGTTCATCGTCTCCGGGTCGGCCCTGTGGTCGCTGGTCGGTCCCGTGTTCGTCCCGGCCTTCATGCTCCTGGGCATGAGTCCGGCCCTCAGCCAGGCCGCGTTCCGCATAGGCGACTCCGCCACCGGAATCATCACCCCGATGAACCCCTACGTGTTCCTGACCCTGGCACTGCTGCGCCAGTACGAGCCGGACGCGCGCCTGGGCACGCTCATCTCCCGACTGTCGATCTTCGTCGTGCCCTTCCTGGTCGTCTGGCTGGCGATCCTGAGCGTCTTCTACGGGTTCGATCTGCCGCTCGGGCCCGGGGCGCGCATCGGTCTGGACTGAGCACATCGGTCCGGACGGAGATGACGCGGCAGGCACGGTCTTCCGTCGTGGTGGTCGGCGAACGCGACACTCCATGACCACCGGAAGCCGTGCCTGCGCGCGTACCCGCTACGACGAGCCCACCGGGAGAGCGGCGGCGCCCTGGGCTCAGGACAGGAAGCCGCCGTAGGGGCCGTTCCGGATCCTGTCCTTCTGCTGCTGGCTGAAGTGGCAGTTCGGGTAGTCGTAGAACGAGCCGGACATCGGCGTGCCGTCGGTCTGCGAGGAGTCGGGCAGGCCGAGGGCGTGGCCCAACTCGTGCACCATGCCGCCGTACCACCGGTTCATCGGGCCGTTGACCCCGGCGGCGCCGTCGGCGTCGTGACCGCTGAGGATCACCCAGCCGGCACCTCCACCACCGCCCGAGACACCCGCCTTCTCCGCGCTGACCTCGCCGACGCACAGCCAGCGGGGGTCCGGGGATCTGAGACCGAACCTGGCCAACAGCTCCTGCTGCATGTTGAAGACCACCCACCAGTACGCCTCGCCGCCGTTCGGCGTGTTCTCGTACCAGGCCCGCGGGTGGTTGCCCTGGACCACCTCCACCGCCGGGTCGTTCAGCTTGAACGTCACACCGAGTTCCTGGCGGTAGTAGCGCTGCGACTCCCGCATGACGCCGGTGATGCCGTTCGGGTATCGCGAGTCGTTCGCCACGTCCGAGGGCCTGAGCCAGAACACTCGCACCGTCCCGGTCGGCGGGTCGGCCGCTCTCCGGTCCACCGATCCCGTCGCCGCCCGGGCGGTGCCGGTGAACGCCCCGGAACCGAGACCCGCGATCCCCCCGGCCGCCACGGCCAACGCCGAGCGCCGCGTGAACTTACATCCTTCCACCGGACATCCTCTCCATCGAGGCATGGACATGACCAAATCGCGCTTGGCGACCAGTGTGCGACATGCCGGCTCCCCGGACGTAGGTGACATCAAGCCGCACTCGGGGAAGTCGAGTTCGCCCTGCCTCGACGTCGCCGGCTACGACGGTCGCGAGGCAGGCCCTTCCGTGGACAGGACGCGCATGCCGGGTGCGCAACCGGCCACCAGCTCGGCGCGTTCGGAAGCGGGCAGGGAGTGCGCGGAACCGCGGCGGCCGGGGTCGAGGAGGGCCCCTGCGGAGCGGAGCCACTCGGGCCGCGGGGCGACGCCGATGAACTCGGCCATACGGGTCAGTTCGGCGGACGGGTCGTCCAACAGGTCTTCGTAGGCGAGGGTGGTGCCCCGACCGGCGGGCAGTCGGGCGAGGAATTCCGTTCCGTCGGTGACCAGTTGGGACCACAGAGCGCCGAAGGTCCGCAAGGGGATGGGGTGATGGGTCACCAGGGAGGGATCGAAACGTTCGCCGAGCAGCGTCGTCAACGCGGGAGGAAGCGCCCGGACATGGGCATCGGTCAGCTCGTCGAGACGAGTGACCTCGCACCGGCGGAGGATCTCCCGCGTCAGACAGATCACGCGGTAGCCGGGGTGGCGGCTCATCGAGAGCGCGCAGTCGGGGCCGTCGCGGAACAGGTGGACGAACCGCGCTTCGGGGAACGCCTCGCGCAGGCGGGGGGCCCAACCGGTGGAGTAGCCGGAGCGCTCCACGACATGGGCCCGCCCCAGCCGGGTGCACAGGTGCCCGAAGAGCGCCCGGTGGTGGCCGGCCGGGGAGCGTTCGGGCCAGCGGACCACCGTGCCCTCCAACGCGTCGAGGAGCCCGTCGGGATCGTTCGTGAGATGAGGGAGCACCATCAGCGACAGGCCCGGGATGCCCGTGGTGGACACGTCGTACCGCCGGCCGGGCTCGCGGGTGTACAGGAATTCCGGCATGGGCAGCCCGCTGCGGAGCATCTGCGCGAAATACGGTGTGGGCGTGGCCAGGGCCCGCCAGAACTCCTCCCCGGTCAGGCGGCCTTCGGGGAAGGCGGTCTCTCCGACGGATGCCATGTACTCGTTCAGGCTCAACACGTCCGGGTGCATGGCCAGAATGCGGGAGAGCGCGGTCGACCCACTGCGACCGGTGCCGATGACGAAGGTCAGGGTGCGCATGGATGTCCTTCTGCGAGAGGAATGAGCGTGCCTGCCGCCGAGCGCGCCACAGACTATCCGCCGGCGGACACCTCCGGGCCGCGCCGCACGTACGACCGCCTAGGGTTCCGGTGTGCCGACGTACCGCAGGGGGCGGTCGCACCTGCCCGTGGTGAGTCCGGGGACCGTTCGCCGGTGGCGGTCACCCGCGCCGGCTCGTCGCGCCCACTCGAATCCCGCGACGACCGCCGGCGGATCCCGTCGGCGGAGTCATCTGTCAACGAGGTCCATGCCCATGTCCCTGTCCGCCTTCGACCTCGCCTACGACGCGCTGCGCGCCCGTCAGATCGTCGGCGCTCCTCAGCGGTGTTCCCCCGCGTTCGGTGCGGCCGGCGTCGCCCAGGAGATCGACCGCGTGGATGCGGTGGCGCTCGCCGAGGGCGGGTGCGTTGGCGAACCAGACCAGGCGGGTGGCGGATCCGCAGGGCAGCAGCACCACCGAGCTGCCGTCCGTCGGGCCGTACGAGTGGACCCGGGTGCGCCCGTACGGCGTGGCTGACGGCCTGGCTGGACGCACTGCTGGACGGGCTCGGGCTCGCCCGCACTCACCTGTGCGGTCACTCGTACGGTGCCTGGCTGGCCGCCAGGTACGCGCTGCACGCGCCGCAGCGGGTCGACCGCCTCGCCCTCGTCGACCCCACCCAGGTCTTCGCCGGGTTCCGGCCCGGCTACCTGCTGCGTGCCCTGCCCACGCTGATACGCCCGAGCGAGGCCCGCGCCCGCGCCTTCGTCGCCTGGGAGACGGCAGGCACCCACCCGGACGAGACCTGGCTGCGCTACGAGCGCCACTGCTGGTCCGACGGGGAGATCCGCCGCTCCCAGGGGCTGCGCCCGACGGTGGTGCAGACCCGGGTCCGGGTGGACCGTACGGGCGAGGACACCCTCACGCCGGGCCGCCACGCCTGTGAACTCGCCCTCTTCCTGCCCTCCGGCTGCTACGCCACCAACGCGGTGGCGCAGTGGGTGGCCTGGGCCGGTTCGTACGGGGGCGGGCCGGCCTAGCTAGGGTCTGTCGGGTGGATCAGGCCGGGCCCGCGAGGTCAGCCCCGGCGCGGGTCCGGCCTGCTGCTCATCGTGGTGGACGGCTGTCAGCCCGTGTCCCGCGCCCAGGGTTCGGCGACGGCGACGACGAGATCGACGACGGGATCCTTGACATCGGCGTAGGTGGCGAGGTCGGGGGCGATTCCAGGACCTGATCCGGACGACAGGCCCCGGACCACCGCACCTCGCGCGGTGTCTGCCGCGACGTCGGATGCGCGCGATCGGCTGCCTGGGGGTGGCGCACCCCGGTTGAGAGCGGCCTGGATGGCCTCCGGTGCAGCGGACATGCTCGGTCTCATGACGAACAACCTTTCAGAAAACATCTCCCTGTCGGCTCCCGGTGCGTCCGCGGGGCTGCTCGCCGGCCGGGTCGCGGTGATCACCGGGGCGACCGCCGGGATCGGCGCCGCGACCGCACACCGCTTCGCCTCGGCCGGAGCGGCGGTCGCTCTGCTGGGCCGGCGGTCCTCGCGGCTGGACGATCTCGCCGCGACCCTGCGTAAGGAAGGCTCCGCCGGGGTCCTGCCCCTCGCCGTCGACGTCACCGACCCCGCCGCGCTGGCGACCGCGGCGGCGACGATCCGTGGCGCCCTGGGCAGCCCCGACCTGGTCGTCGCCAATGCCGGGGTGATGCTCGGAGCGCCCTTCGACGTGGCGGACACCGCCGAGTGGGACCAGATGATCGACGTGAATCTTCGGGGACTCCTGTCGACCGGCCGGGTCTTCATCGACGACCTTCTCGCCGCGGCGGACGCCGGACGGGCCGCGGACCTGGTGAACATCGGCTCGATCGCGGCCGAGGTGATCTTCGCCGACTACCCGGTCTACGGTGCGACCAAGGCCGCGGTCACCCAGCTGACCCGCAACCTGCGCGCCTCGCTCGGGCCTCGGGGCGTACGGGTGCGGTCCGTCGACCCGGGGTTCGCCCTCACCGAACTCGGCGATTCCATGGCACACGACGCCACCCGGGTGGGGCTGGACGAGATGCGGTCGGCGATCACGCCCATCACCGCCGATGACGTGGCCGACGCCATCACGTACTCGGTGACGGCGCCGGCCCGGGTCAACATCGCCGAGCTGACGGTCGTGCCCACCCAGCTCGGCTGAGAGCACTGATCCCGCCGCCCCGGGCGGTTGCCGCCTCCGCGGGCCTGGTGGCGTCAGGCGGTCAGGGCCGCGAGGGTGGCCTCCAGGTCGGCCGTCCTGGGCTGGTTGTGGGGAAGCCTGGCGAGCACCGCGGCCATGCCACAGGTGTTGGTCACGGCGGAAACGACCAGGCCGCCGGCGACGCCCGCGGACAGCCGGCGCGCCGGGCTCCAGTTCCGGCCGGCGGCCAGGCCGGCCAGGACGAGGAGTCCGGCGGCGAGGCGGACCTGGCGCTCCATGGCCCAGGGGGTGCGGGTGCCGGCGGGGCGGTGGGTGTCGTGACCGAGCCGGGTCCAGGCGGTGGTGCCCCCGACGAGAGTGGCAGCGGTGATGCCTTGATCGGCCAGCCGCCGGCAGGCGGTCGCGGAGCGGGCGCCCGAGGCGCACACGATGAGGAGATCGCCGCGACCGGCGGCGGTCCTCAGGGCGGGCAGCGCGGTGTCGAGGTGGTCGAGGGGGACGTTGTGGGCGCCGGGCAGGTGGCCGGTGGCGTATTCGCCGGGGGTGCGCACGTCGATGACGGTCAGTTCGTGCAGTCGGGCGTCGGCCTGGTCGACGGTGAGTGCGGTGGATGCGGTGGATGCCACGGGGGATCGTCCTTTGTTCGGTTAAGGTGGCCCTTTCGGCACGATACCCAAGGGGGTATCTCGAAAGGAGTGTGGGTCGTGGAACTGGCGATGGCGGCTGAGGAACTGAAGACGGTCATCAACCGGCTGCGCCGGGCCCAGGGTCAGATCGCCGGTGTGATCAAGATGATCGAGGAGGGAAGGGACTGCGAGGACGTGGTCACGCAACTCGCGGCGGCTTCCCGGGCCTTGGACAAGGCCGGTTTCGCGATCATCGCCACCGGTCTGCAGCATTGCCTGACCGATGCGGACATGGCCGCTTCCGGTGACCGGGAACAGATGCGTGCCCGGCTGGAGAAGCTGTTCCTCTCTCTGGCCTGAGCCGTGGTGCCGCGGCTCGGAACCGCCGCCCGGCTCATCAGGTAAGGGCATCGGTCAGCATGAAGGCGGCCACCGCCAGCAGCACGACGGCGAAGGCGCGCCGCAGGAGCGTGCCGGTGGCCTCGTGGGCCAGTCGCCTGCCGTCCCAGGCACCCAGGATCGCCGCCCCGGTGAAGGGTCCGACCACCGCCCAGTCGATGCCGCCGGTGGTGGCACCCCGGGTGGTCAGGGAAGCGAGCGAATTCGCCGAGATGACCAGCAGGCTGGTACCGACGGCGGCCCGCATCTCGAATGCCAACACGGTGACCAGGGCCGGGACCGCGAGGAAGCCTCCGCCGACCCCCAGCAGCCCGGTCAGTGCGCCCAGTCCCGCTCCGGCGCCGGCTGCCCTGACGGGCCCTGCCTCGCCGACCGCCGAGCCGGTGACGGCCTGGCCGGGGCGCAGCATCCTGACGGCGGCGAGTGCGGCGACGACCGCGAACGCGGCGGTCAGCACCGGCTGGGGCAGGCGGGACGCGGCGGCTCCGGCCGCGGCGGCGGGCAGGAGTCCGGCCGCCGCGAAGAGGGCGCCGGCTTTCCAGCGGACGTTGCCCGTACGGGCGTGGGCGTACAGGGCGGTGAGCGAGGTGGCGGTGACGATGATCAGGCCGGCGGTGGTGGCGGCGGCCGGGGTGAAGCCGAGCAGATAGATCAGCGCGGGTACCGCAAGGACACTGCCGCCTCCGCCGAGCGCGCCGAGCGCGAGTCCGACCACGGCCCCGGCGATCAGGGCCAGGATCAGCGCGCTCACGCTATGACACCGCCGGCGTCGCCCCGATCGCCGGTGACCGGCAGGCCCGCACGGGCCGGTGTCGCGCGGGCGTCCGGCAGAACGGCCTTGCCGGCCCTGATCCGCCGGTGGGCCTGTTCCGCGGTGAGGCGGCCCGGGCCGCGGCGAAGAAGCGAGAACAGCGAGAACATCGTTTGATCACTTTCGTGCGGGTGGCGTGGAAGGGCGCGTCAGTCGGTGGCGTCGGGGCGGGTGAGGGTCAGTCCCGCCTCGGTGGCGGCGTCGAAGCCGTCGTCGACGGCGACGACGTCGCGGCCGGCGGCGTCGAGCAGTGAGGCGGCGATCGCCGCGCGCATCCCGCCGGCGCAGTGCACCCACACCACTCCGTCCGGCACCTCACCGATACGGCCGCGCACCTCGTGGACCGGTATGTGGACCGACCCGTCGACCCAGCCGGATGCGCGTTCCGAGTCCCGGCGTACGTCCAGGACGACCACGTCGTCGCCACGCCCGCGGGCATCGGCGAGGTCGGCGAAGCGGGCGCGGGAGAGGGAGGCGAGTTGCTCACCGGCGCGGACCCAGCCGGCCGGGTCGCCGGTGGCCGCGGCGGCCGGGCGGTCGATGCCCACCCGTGCGAGTTCCCGCTGCGCGTCGGTGATCCGCTCCGGGGTGTCGGCGAGCAGGGTGACGGGCTTGCCCCACGGGATCAGCCAGGCCAGGTAGGTGGCGAGCTTGCCCTCACCCTCGAAGTTGAGTGATCCGGCCACATGCCCCTCGGCGAAGGCCGCGCGTCCGCGCAGGTCCACCACCCACTCACCGGCGGCCAGCCGGGAGGCGATCTCCTCGGCGTCCGCCTGCCCGGGCGGAGTGAGGTCGACCGGTGCGGGGCCCGCGGCGTTGGCCGGGCCCATGTGCGCGTAGTACGCGGGCACGTCGTCGAGCCCGGCGAGCAGCCGGGCGACGAAGCTGTCCACGTCCATGGTCAGTGCGTCGTTGGTCCTGCGCTCCTCGCCGATCGTGGTCGCGTCACCCTCGGCCTGTGAGGCGGAGCAGAAGCTGCCGAATCCATGGGTGGGCAGGACCGGCACCTCGTCGTCCAGCTCATCGGCCAGCCGGTGGGCGGAGGCGTGCTGGGCACGGGCCAGTCGCTCGGTCAGCCTCGGTTCGACCAGGTCCGGGCGGCCCACCGCGCCGATCAGCAGCGACCCGCCGGTGAACGCCGCCACACCGCGCCCGTCCTCGGTCAGGGCGTAGGAGGTGTGGTGCGGGGTGTGTCCGGGAGTGGCCATCGCGCGCAGCGCCAGCCCCTCGTCCACCGTGACGGTGTCGCCGTCGGCGACGGGGGTACGGGCGAACGACACCTGCGCCCCGGCCGGCACCAGGTAGCGGGCGCCGGTGACGCGGGCGAGCTCCAGGCCGCCGGTGACGTAGTCGTTGTGCACATGGGTCTCGGCCACCAAGGCGATGCGTACCCCGCGGCGGGCCGCGGCGGCGATGACCCGGTCGATGTCGCGCGGCGGGTCGACGACCACCGCGGCATCGGCTCCGCCGGCCAGGTAGCTGCGGTTTCCCAGGCCCTGGGTTTCCAGGGTGTCCACAAAGAACACGGTTCACTGCCCCTTTCGAACGGTGTACCCCGGGGGGTATCTGACGCCGACCCTAACAGATATACCCACGGGGGTATTACGCGAAGGAAAGGAGCCGGGCGGCGGCACCGCTCCGGGCGGGGCAACGGCCGCCCGCGCTCCGGGGCGTCGGCACCCGTGCGCCCGCATGAAGGCGGGTGAAGGCGGGCGAGGTACCGCGGGCCACGAGCTGGCTAAGCTGTGGCCATGCGGTACTGGCTGATACGCGGAAGGGATGCGCCGTGACCACGACGTCTCCCCCGCCGACCATGCGGATCGGAGAACTGGCCCGGCTGACGGGGGCCAGCGCCCGATCACTGCGGTACTACGAGCAGCAGGGCCTGATCCACAGCACACGGTCCGGCGGTGGGCAGCGCCACTACGCCGGACCGGAGGTCGCGCGGGTCCAGCTCATCCGGCGGCTGTTCGACGCGGGACTGGGGAGCAGGGTGATCGCCCAGTTGCTGCCCTGCGTGGACAGCGGCGAGGCCGACATCGCCGAGGAGGCGTTCGGCACGATGGTCAGGGAACGGGACCGTCTGACCGCCGACATCACCCGGCTCGTCGAGACCCGGGACTCTTTGGATGCCTTGATCGAGGCCAACACCCGGCACCGGCTCGGCGGGCCGGGGCGGCCCTCTTCCTGATCCCGCCGAGGGCGGTCGTCTCCGCGCGGGGTGCGATCAGAGCCGCATGTCGATGACGAGCTTGCCCGCCGTGTGGCCCGACTCGACGAGCGCCAGCGCCTCTTCGGCCCGCGCCAGCGGATAGGTCCCCGTGATGTGGGGATCGAGCCGTCCGGCGGCCATCAGCCCGGCGACGCGCTCAAGGCCGCTCCGGTCGAGACGGCGGTGGACCGTCGCGCCACCGAGCTCGGTGACCGACGGGTCCGCGGCGGAGATGAGCCCGTCCGGCTTCGCCGCCAGTGGGGCGACGCTCCGCAGGGAGTCACCGCCGACCGTGTCGACCACGGCGTCGAAGCCGTCCGGGGCGTGTACCCGGAGCCGGGCCACGACATCGCCCGCGGTGTAGTCGACGAAGGTCGCTCCCATCGCCGTCGCGCGATCCCGCTTGGCCGCACTGCCGGTGCCGACCACGACCAGGCCGCGGTCCCGCGCGAGCTGGGCGAGGGGAACTCCGACGCCGCCGCCGATGCCGTTCACGAGCAGCGACGCCCCGGCGGGCAACGCGAGTTGGTCCAGGATGTCGAGCGCGGTGGTGCCGGCGACGGGGATGGTCGCCGCCCAGGTCTCCGACAGCGTGTCGGGGATACGGGCCGTCGACTCGGCCGCCAACAGGGTCGCCCCCGCGTATGTGCCGGCTCCGGTCAAGGCGAATCCGGTGACCCGGTCGCCGACGGCCAGGCCGGTCACCTCGGCGCCCACCGCGAGGACGGTCCCGGCCGCCTCCATTCCCAGGACCTGCGGGAAGGGGACGTGGCCGTTCAACTCCTGGACGTATCCGGACCGGAGCAGATGATCGAGCGGGTTGACTCCCGCGGCCGCGACGCGGACGAGGACTTCGAGCGGTCCGGGCAACGGCTCGGGCCGGTCGAAGAACTCCTGGACGTCGGCGCCACCGAAGGTCCGGTACCCCAGGGCTGTGCTCATCACTGTTTCCTTTCTCACCGCCCTCGTCCGGCGTTCGGTCGAGGACGCCGCAAAGCTAATCCTTGACATCAATGTCAGGTTCAAGTGGCGTGACGGACGTCACGCCTCACGTGTGGTCAGTCATGACGCCGCGGAGGGCTCCGCCACCCCCGTCCACTGTCACTCCCGGGGTCGGCGGAGCCCTCCGCGCGTCGCGTTACTTCCGGAGCACTACGGCTGCTCGCCCACCAGCGCGGCCAGCTCGGGGTCGTTCTCGTACCGGCGCCGGTGCAGGTCGGCGATCTTCGCCCCCATCTCCGGGTCGTGGTCGTCGACGATGTCGTACGACTCGTACTTCTCCACCAGGGGCATACCGATCCGGTCGGTTTCCGCGTGCGCGGGATGCGTCAGATACGCCCAGTAGCCGTCGAGGTCCTCGATGACGAACACGCCGCCGCAGTCGAAATCGCCTCCGAAGTCGCGCCCGACGATGAACGACTTCACCGCCGGGATGTCCCGGCCCTGGTTGCGCATGCTCTCCAGGGCCTCCCCGACCTGCTCCTCCGTGACGCCCGCCTTGGCCTTCAGCCGGATGGTGTGGTAGATCATCATGCTCCCCTTCAGAGGTGGTGAAATGCGTTTCCGCCGACACGGTGCGGAGCAGGAGCGCCGCACCAGGCCCGTGAATACGGCGAGCGCCCCGACCAGCGGTTCGCAGGGCCGATCAAGGTCATGAGCCGACTATGAGCTGGTCCGGTACCTCGTCACATCGGCATGAGTTGCCTATTCGACGGCACCTGCCCTCGCGGCCCCAGGCAGCGGGTGCCGCCGCGCGGCGGCCTCGCGGAAGCCGCCACGCTCCCGTTCCCGAACCGCCCCGCCGGGCGAGCGCCCTCGGCTTCGGCCGGTCACCGCACCAAACGTCTGAACTCCGGTCGTGCGCCGATAAGTTAAAGTTTTCAACATGTTGACGTCCTCACCTCGATCGGACCTGCTCCTCGGCAGATTCGACGAGAAACGCCACATGGACGAGTTGACCGGCAGGGCGGCCTCGGGCCGGGGTGGCGCCCTGGCCCTCAGAGGTGAGGCGGGCATCGGCAAGAGCGCGTTGCTGGCCCACGCGGCCGGTACGGCGTCGGCGTTCCGTGTCATTCGCGCCTCGGGCTCGGAGTTCGAGCAGCATCTGCCGTACTCCGGACTGCATCAGCTGTGCGTGCCGATGCTGGAGCACCTGGACGCTCTGCCGCACCCGCGTCGCGATGACCTGCGGGCGGCCTTCGGTATGACCGAGGGGACGCCCGACTCGTTCCACATCGGCCTCGCGGCCCTGGGACTGCTGACAGCCGCGGCGCAGGAACGCCCCCTGCTGTGCCTGATCGATGACGCGCAATGGCTGGACAGCGCGTCGTTGCAGGTCATGCTCTTCCTGGGGCGCCGGATCACGACCGACCCGATCGCGATGCTGTTCGCGGCCCGGTCGGGGGACGGGGCGAAGGAGCTCGACGAGCTGCCCGGGCTGGTCGTCCGCGGTCTGAACGACAAGGACGCCAGGACTCTGCTGACGGCGCGCAGCCCGTTCCCCCTGGACGACCAGGTGCGCGACCGGCTGGTCGCGGAGGCCCAGGGCAGTCCGCTGGCGCTGCTCGAACTGCCGCGGGCCGGGGGCTTCGTACCGCCCGAGATGTCCTCCGTACCGAACCGGATCGAGCATGGTTTCCAAGCCAGGCTGACCGGCCTGACCGCGGAGGCCCGGCTTCTGCTCACCGTCGCGGCCGCCGACCCGACCGGCGATCCCGGCCTGCTCTGGGCGGCCGCGCGCCACCTCGGCCTCGACCTGGCCCCGTCCAGCGCGGAGGCGGCCACGACCGGGCTGGCCGAATTCGGCCACCGGATCCGTTTCTGCCACCCACTCGCGCGGTCGGCGGTCTACCGGGCCGCCTCGGCCTGTGAGCGCCGCATGGCCCATGGCGCGCTGGCCGAAGCCACCGACCCGACGGGGGCGCCGGACCGGCGGGCCTGGCACCGCGCGCAGGCCAGCGCCGGCCCCGACGACGACATCGCCGCCGCTTTGGAGCAGTGCGCGTCACGGGCGCGGGCACGTGGGGGCGTGGCCGCGGCGGCGGCGTTCCTCGAACGCTCGGTGGCACTGTCCCTTGATCCCGAGCGCCGGATCGAGCGGACTCTGGCGGCAGCGCAGGCCCACTTCGACGCCGGGACGACGGACGTGGCGGAAGGGCTGCTCGCGACTCTGGAGACCGCCACGCTCGATGACCACCAGCACGCCCGAGTCGATCTGCTGCGGGGCCGGACGGCGTTCACCCGGCGACACGACGATGCCGGCCCGATGCTCATGACGCGCGCCGCACAACGGCTTGTCGCCCTGCACCCGCAGCAGGCACGCGACTCCTTCCTGGACGCCCTGGAGATGAGCCTGGTCGTCGGCCGCGGCGGTGGCGTCATCCGCAAGGTCGTGGCCGCGGCCCGATCCGCGGCCCCGGCGTCCGATTCCCCGGATCTGCTGGACGCGCTGATCGAGCTGGTCACCAACGGTTACCCGACCGCAGCTCCGCTCCTCCACCGGACCCTGCACGGCGAGCACGAGCCACTGTGGTTACGGCGACCGGCCCTCGCGGCCATGATCGCCATCGAACTGTGGGACCCGCGGACCCATACCGACATCGCCAACTGGCTGGTGAAGGACGGCCGTGAATCGGGTTCCCCGCTGGTCCTCAGGCTGGGCCTCGCACAGCAGGCCATCGACGCCGCCATGACCGGCGACCTCGGGCAGGCGATCGCCGCCACCGCCGAGGAGGCCGCGATCGCCGACGCCGCCGGCCTTCCTCCCCTCATCTACCACCGCCTCCACCTGGCCGCACAGCGTGGCCGCCGCGAAGAGTTCGAGGAGCTTGCCCGGGAGGCCGAGAACGGTCCCCACGGCACGGGGCAGGTGACGAACCTGCACTCGACGACGGCTCTGCTCAACAACGGACTCGCCGACTACCCTGCCGCCCTGGCCGCCGCGCGCAGGGCCACCGAGCACGACGACATCTTCCTCACCGGATCAGCCCTGCCGGAACTCATCGAGGCAGCTGTCCACTGCGACGACCACGCCACCGCGAAGGAGGCGCTGGCATCGCTGACCGAGCGCACCGAGGCCGGCGGAACCGGCGTCGGCCGGGGGATCGCCGCCTACGCGCGAGGGCTCGTGACCGGCGTCGAGCACCACTTCCAGGAATCCGTCGAGCTCCTCGCCAAGGAGCGTCTGGCTCCCTACCTGGGCCGGGCGCACCTGCTGTACGGACAGTGGCTGCGTCGTGAGGGCCGCCGCCGCGACAGCCGTCAACACCTGCGCACCGCACATGAGTTGCTGTCCAAGGCCGGGAACGAGGGCTTCGCCGGGCGGGCCGCCAACGAGCTGCGCGCCACCGGCGAAAGGGTCCGCCCCCGTTCCGAGCAGCCCTACGAGAAGCTCACCATGCAGGAAGTCGCCGTCGCCCGCCTCGTCGCCTCCGGTGCCACCTCCCACGAGGTGGCCGGCCAGCTCTTCATCAGCAAACGCACCGTCGACGCCCACCTGCGCAACATCTTCCGCAAGCTCGGCCTGACGTCACGGCGCCAGCTCAAGGACCACCCCGAGGTGCTCACCCACGAACGGTTCACGTAGGCCTCGCGGCCGTTCGTCGCGGGCGGCGACAACGGGGAACGGTCAACTCAGCGCGGGCCGGACCGGCTTGTGCAGGACGGCCAGCAGCACGAACCAGGCGGTGGTCAGCACGCTGGCCGGCCCCAGGGCCGGTTCCGGAAGCACGGACGCCACAAACGTATAGCCGAACAGCCACACTCCGGCGGCCACACCGACCACACGGATGACAAGCACTTCCACGCACAACGACGTGGTCGCGATCCAGATGCCCGCGAATATGTGCCCCGCCAGCCGGACCGGCCACGCGGTCTCGTGCGGAACGTCGTTGATCACCAGCACGCCCGTCAGCACATCGAGCACGACCCAGGCGTATCCGGCCGTTCTCGCCCAGACCGGCGCGTCCAGCCACGGGACCAGCAGAAGCAGCGACAGGTGGAAGAAGATCCCCGGGTATTCGGCCCAGACGGCGCCGGGATCGACGACGAACGAGACGAGCGGTGCCGCGAACAGCACCGCCGGTGTGATCGTCGCCGCGCGGAAACTGTAGATCGCGCGGCGCGGATCGAAGGCAAGCACGCAAAACTCCATCCGGACAGTGACATGGCGTCAGCATCCTGGCAATCCAACTGTTGACGTGTCGACATGCCCGGTGAGTCCATGAGTGCGCGCGTCCGATCCCCGGGCTTCCGCCGGTGATCACGATGTCGGACCGTTGAGCACTCCAGGAGGTTCCTTGTGCGACGCGCTCATCGTTCCCTCCCGGCCCGCGAGTCGCATCGGCAATGATTGCCTACCCGGCCGAGGGGCATCGGCTGCGCGCGCCCGCACACCTCCGTGCGACCGGCCACCGCAACGCCGGGTACGCGACGAGGGCCCCGGCCCGCACCACCGCGCTGGGCGCACGGCGGCGGGCCGGGGACGGTTTCCGTTGTTCGGCGTGCCGCGCCGGTCGTCACACCCTGGTCGACTTCTCCATGGGTGCCGGAGCCACGGCGACAGGTCCGGGTGCGGACACCGGCTCGGGGCCGCTTTCGCTCAGTCCGTACCGCGTGTGGAGCCTGCGCAGGAAGCCGGGCGCGTACCAGGCCGTCTTCCCGAGCAGGCGCATCGCGGCGGGGACGAGGACGCCGCGCACGGCGAGGGCGTCGAGGAGGACAGCCAGTCCGCTGCCGAGGCCGAACATCTGCATGAAGCTGATCTTGGCGGTGCCGAAGGCGAAGAAGCTCACCGCGAGCAGGAAGGCAGCCGCGCTGACGATGCGCCCGGTGTGGCCGAGACCATCGGCCACGGCGGTCTCGTTGTCGGCTCCGTGGTCGTGGAGCTCCTTGATCCTGCTGGTGACGAAGACCTCGTAGTCCATGGAGAGGCCGAAGGCTATGCAGAACATCAGCACCGTCATGGACACCTCCATCGGCTGCGCGGTGAAGCCGAGCGGCGAGGAGAGGTTGCCGTCCTGGAAGATCCAGGTCATCACGCCGAGGGTGGCTCCCAGGCTGATCAGGTTGAGGAGCAGTGCGCGCAGCGGCTGCACGACGCTGCCGGTGAACAGGAAGAGCAGCAGGAACGTGGTGAGGACGACCAGGGACGCGGCCAGGGGGAGCCGATCGGCAATGGAATCCTTGGCGTCGACGAGCACCGCGTCCGTTCCCCCGACCAGGGGCTGGACCCCGGGGGGCGGGGTGACCGCGCGCACCCGCTCGACGAGGTCCTGGGCCGCGTCCGACTTGGGTGTCAGGCCGCTCACCACGCTGATCCGCTGTGCGTCGGGCCGGCCGAGGGCGGAGTCGGCCGGGCCGGCCGCCGCGGCCTCTCCCTTGGTGTAGGTGCCCGTGCTGCTCTCGACCCGCACGACACCCGCGAGCTCGGACAGCCGGCCCGCGTACGACGCCAGCGGGGCCCGGTCCACGGACCGGTCGATGGCGATCTGGAGGGCCGAGTCCTCACTGCTCGCGAACTTCTCCCGCAGCACCTGCGAGACCTGGCGGCTCTCGGCGTCCTCGGGCAGCACGCGTTCGTCGGGCGTGCCGAAGGTGATGCCCAGCAGCGGGCTCGCCGCGAAGAGCAGCACCGCGAGGACGGGCAGCGCGGTGAGCGCGGGGCGCCGCATGACCGTACGGGCAAGCCGTCCCCACATCGGCTCCCGGGTGGCGGAGCGCGCCGGCTTCGCCCACGGCAGTCGCCCGCTGTTGACCCGGTGTCCCAGGACCTTCAGCAGGGCCGGCATCACGAACAGGGTGCTGAGGGCGGCGATGACCACGACACCGACACCGGCGAAGCCGAACGAGCGCAGGAAGTACTGCGGGAACACGAGGAGTGCCGCCAGGGCGGCCGCGACCGTCGCGGCGGAGAAGGCGACGGTGCGGCCGGCGGTGTGCACCGTCCGCCGGACGGCGTCGTCCACGCTCACCCCGGCCGCGATCTGCTCCCGGAAGCGGCTGACCATCAGAAGGGCGTAGTCGATGCCCAGTCCGAGGCCCAGCGCGGTGGTGAGGTTGGTCGCGGTGTCGCCGACATCGGTGACGCTGCCGAGTACGAAGAGCAGGGCGAACGAGCCCATGATGGCGATGACCGCGATGACCAGCGGCAGCAGGGCCGCGACGACGCTGCCGAAGACGAACAGGAGCAGGAGGAGGGTGAGGGGTACGGCGATCACTTCGGCGAGGATCAGATCGTCGACCACCTGGCCGGACAGGTCGGCGCCCACGGCCGCGCCCCCTCCGGCCTGGACCGTGAGGGTGCCCTGGTAGGTACCGGTGTAGGCGTCGAGGATCTCCTGGACGTTGTCCCGGAGCTGCGTGGGGTCGCCTTTCACATGGGCGAGCACCACGGCTTCACGGCCGTCCTCGGAGCGGAGGTCGGGGCTGTTCGTCTCCCAGTACGAGACGATGTTGGTGAGGTTCTTCTCCTTCTTGAGGTCGGCCACCAGGGCTCGGCCGGTCCTGCCGGAGGCGGGGGTGTCGACACGGCCGTCGGAAGAGCTGACCAGGAGGACCAGGTTCGCCTCTCCGCCGAACTTCTCGTCGATGACCTCTGCCGCTCGGGTGGACGCGGAGGCGGGGTCGTCGAATCCGCCCCCCTTCAACTTGTCGAAGGCGCCCGCCCCCAGCCCACTCATGAGAGCCAAGGCCACGACAGCGACGATCAGCACCAGCCGAGACCGGCGGATCGCCAGTTCGGCTATACGTTCGAACACGGATGAATCTCCTTCAATGCTTTCTGCGATAGGCGAGGGGCGCCAGCCGGACAGGAACCGGCTTCACGCACCGCAGAGCCCCTTCACCCCGTCAGAGAGGGTGCGGTGCCGCGCTCTTCGTCGCCGGGAACGACGCTAGTAAGACTCGCGGCGTTTGAGCAGTAGGAGATTTACTTGACACCTGTGAGGGAAATCTGACCCGCCGCGGTTTCTGATGCCTCGTCGGATCGGAGGCCGAGCGCCCTCCGCAGCCCATGGGGACATGGGCGACGCCCCGCGGTCCCGGCGGCGGGTGGGTGCGGTGGACCCTGGCTGAGCCCCGCACACGGTCCTAGCGTCGAGTCATGAAACACGAACAGGCAATCGCCGACCTGCACCGCCGATGGGTGTTCGGCTGGGAGCGTGACGAGGGGGACGCGCCGTTCGACTTCCGGCGCACCTTCGGTGAGTTCTACGACTTCAGCGCCCCGGACGTCCGCCTCTACGACGACTTCGACCCCGCGCAGCGCGTGGCGACGACAGCCGCCGGATACGGCTCCATCTGGGAGCCCGCCTTCCGCCGGATGGTCTCCGCGCATCATGCCGTCGACGACGGCCCCCATGTCGTCGCGGGCCACGATCTGGCCGCGTCCACCCTGACCTTCGTCGCGCGGATCACCATGCCCGACGTCACCACGGACCTTCGCACCACGACCTCGCTGGTCTGGCACCGAACACCTGACGGCTGGCGGATCGTCCGCGAACACAACTCGTCCAAGGTGCTGCCCGCGGGGGATCTCGACGGCGTGCTGCCGACGCGCAAGGCCCCATGACCCCGCGTACCGGCTCGGACTCCCGCTCCGAGCCGGTACGGCGGCCCGGAGGCTCCGGCGCACCCGTCGAATTACCGACGTCACACCCGTTGACGCGCGCACCGGGACCGCCGAAGAATGTGCGACACGCTTCTGACAACGTTGTCTACCTGCCGAGGTTCCGCTCCGTGTCGCATCCCCTGCCCCTCGACCGCCGCCGCTTCCTGCACCTCGCCGGTCTCACGGGCGCGCTGGCCGCCCTGCCTCCGCTCAGCGCCTCCGCGAGCCCCCACGCGGCAAAAGGCCGCACGGACACGCCCCCCGACGACGTCGCGGCCACCTATCTGCGGGTGCTCCTGGACCACACCCGGTGGTCCGAGACCCAGTGGGACGAGGCCCAGGGCCACTACCGGGCCAAGGACTTCGGGTTCGCCGTGGTCCTCGGCAACGCGGTCCTGCTCACCCACGGCACCTACGACACGGAGCGCGCGGGAACGGACCCGGAGACCCTCAAGCGGCGCACACTCGCCACGATCCGCCACTTCGCCGCGTCCAACCGGCTCACGGGCGGAGGCGAGTGGGGACGCACACTGTTCTTCGACACCACGTTCCAGTCGTACTTCATCCTCGCCGCCCGGCTTCTGTGGCAGGACCTCGACGCCACGACACGGACGAACGTCGACACCGTCATCCGCGAACAGGCCGCCTACTGCGCGTCGTTGGGCAGTGGCGACGACCCCGCCTCGGGCAGCTGGACGCCGAACGGACTGCTCGGGGGACACGTCGGCGACACCAAGCTGGAGGAGATGGGCCTGTACGCGCAGACCCTCGCGCCGGCGCTCGCATGGGCCCACGACGACCACCGCGCCGCCGACTGGGCCACGTGGTACGGCATCTGGTCGCGCAACGAGGCGGGGCTGCCGCCCGCCGACCTCGCCAACCCGGCCCGCGTGGACGGCGTCGCCGTCTCCGAGAACACCGCCCGCAATCTGTACGACACCTTCATCGTCGAGAACCACGGCTCCTTCGGCCCGCACTACCAGGAGGAGTTGTGGCGCACCTCCGGCCGTAACGCCGCGCACTTCCTCGCGGCAGGACGGCCCCTGCCGCAGGTCCTCGTGCGGCAGCCGAACGCCGAGCCGCTGTGGCGCACACTGCTGGGCGTCATGAGCGACGCGGGTGAGCCGCTGATGCCGATGGTCAACGACCGCGAGCACCTCTACGGCAGGGACGTCATCCCGCTCGCCTTCCTCTCCCAGGTGATGCGCGACCCGGCCGCGGCGCGCGCGGAGCAGGAGCTGGCGTCGCGGCTGGAGGCCTACCAGCAGTACCCGCCCGCGCACCGGATGGTGAAGTTCTCGGGGGAGCCGAAGTACGAGCCGGAGGCACGCGCAGAGATAGCGATCAGCTATCTGCTGCACGTGTGGGCGGCTGCCGCCGGCCGGCCCGTGCAGGCACTGTCGCGCGAGGAACTGTTCGCGCAGGCCTCCGGTGTCACGGACTTCGGGAGCGGCCCCGGGCTGGTGTCGCACCAGTCGCGTGGCGCGTGGGCCGGTGCGGTGACCAAGCCGGGGTTCGTGAAGTTCGCCTGGCAGCCGAGGCACGACGACTGGCTGTTCCGGCTCAGCGGCGCGACCCCGATGTTCCTGCCCGCCACCGGTGCGAAGGTCCAGGGCCGTACCGTACGTGTGTACGAGTCCCTGCGCGACGGCTTCGACGCCGGCGCGACGCTGCTGCGTCTGGACGGCGGCTGGGCCGGGTTCGCGACGCTGCCGACGGGCGCCGTCGTCTACGCGAGCAGCGGCACCGCCGACGCGGAGGGCCGCCTCGACGTGCACAACCTCACGATGCCCGGCATGCCAGGGCTCGACGGCGCGCGCACGTACCGCTTCGAGGAGGGCGAGGCGACCGTCCGCGCCCGCGACACCTCCCCCGGCACACCCGCGGGGCGGGTCGACGACCTCGGCTTCACGCCCACGACGGTGCGCCATGTCCGCATGCTCGGCGTGCGGCCCGACCCGTCCTACGGGTACTCCCTGTACGCCGTCGAGGTGCGCGAGGGCCCTCAGGGCGAGGACCTCGCGCGCGGTGGATCCGCCACCGCCTCGTCGGCCGACGCCGGGAAGGGCGCGCCCCTCGCGGTGGACGGCGACGCGACCACCCGCTGGGCGGTGTCGAGGGCCGAACGTCCGCGCGCCGACAGCTGGCTGGCCGTCGACCTCGGCGCCGAGCGCCGGATCGGCCACGTCACCCTGCGCTGGGAGTCGGCGGCCGGCCGCGCCTACCGCGTCCAGGGTTCCACGGACGGCCGGAACTGGCAGGACCTGGCGACCGGGCCGAGGCCGGCGGTGAGCAGCCGCGGCGGCTGGCTCGACGTGGCGGGGCGCGCGGGGCTCGTGGTGCGTGAGGGGCGGAACCCGATCGGCGTCCACGACGACAGGATCGTCCTCGGCGACGGCCCGGCGGCGCCCCTCCTCGTCGAGGGCTTCCCCGGTTCCTCGGCCGGGGAGTTGCGCGTGACAGCCCGGCGCCCCGCGCCCTCGGCGGAGGCCGCCGAGGTACGCACGACGCTGACGGACGGGTATCTGACCCTGTTCAACCTCTCCGGGGAGTCCGTCAGTACGAGGGTCGCGATCCCGCGCGCCGGCACGGAGACGGTGGTCTTCGAGGGCACGCAGCGGCTGACCGCCGACGGCACCGCTTTCGAGGCCGCCCTGCCCGCCGCCTCGGCGGTCGTGCTGGCCCCGCGCTTCACACTCACCCCCCTCACGGGCGAGCGACTGCCGTCGGGCCTGCGGGTCCAGGTCGTCGACGGCGCCACCGTGCGCCTGTCCGGGGCCAGTTGTGCCCTGCGCGTCCAGGCCCAGGGACGCGGCAAGGCCGCTGTCGTGACAGCGGGCCGGACGATCACCGTGGTCCTGGACGGCGCGACCGCCTACCCGCACGACGACCTGGCCCTCGGCAGGACCGTCTTCCCCACGAACCCACTGCCGGAGGGCATGTCCGACCCCGCGGCGGCGGTGGACGGCGACGCCCGCACCGCGTGGCGGCCGGGCACGCGCGGCCGCATGGTGGTGGACCTCGGCGCGGAGCTTCCGGTCCGCCTGGTGGAGACCGAGTGGACGACCGGCGCCGTGCCGGGCGCGAAGACAGGCCTCAGCACGGACGGCATCACCTACCGGAACGCCGGGCCCCTCACCGGGCGGGGTCGCCTCCGCCGGCTGGCCGTCTCCGGAACGGCCCGCTACGTCGGTGTCGAGGTCGACGGGTCGCATGCGCCGGTGTCACACCTGCGGCGCCTGACGGTGCGCTGACGCCCGCCCTCTGACCGCGTCAGACGACGGTGATGACGACTCGTTGGTAACTGGTGAGGGCCGGCGAGCCGTTGTCCTTGGCTTCGAGGATGAGGTGGATGGTCTGGCCGGGCCGGGCATCGGCGGGAACGTTCACCTGCACGGTGCTCGTGCCCTTGCGCCGGATGTCGACGGTGCCGGGGTACGTTCCGGCTTCCCGGTACTGCCACCACGTACGCGTGACGGTGTCGCCGTCGGGATCGGTGACCCGGGAGGTGAGTTCGACGGGCCGGCCTGCGCGGCGGTCGATGTCCAGGCCTTGGGTGATGCGAACGCGGGGGGCGTGGTTGGCGTCGGCGTAACTGCTGACGCTCCATCGGAGGCGCGCGGCGAAGTCGTTCTGAAAGGCGGAGAACCACCGCGCGGCCGCGTAGTCACGGGGCGTGGCGCCGGTCTCGTCGGCGTCCTGTGCGTCCCGGTTGGACCACCGGTGGGGGTCGTCGGGGTCGACGACCTGTCGGCCGCCCCAGCCGCCCCAGCCGGGCTGCTGGTAGCTGCGCAGTCCGTTGTCGACGAGGAGGGCGAAGTTGGAGGAGTCGCCTTCGGAGATCCACGATCCCTTGGGCTGCGGTGGCGTCCACACCAGGTACCCCATCGCTTTGAGTTCCTCGGCCGTGTATCCGGACAGGCCGAAGTAGTCCTCGTCGTCGAAGCCGGCCGCCATCTGCTTGCCGTCGCCCCAGACGCGGTAGGAGGCGCCCATCGGTCCCGCGGCGGAGACGTTGGTCCTGGTCCACTCGGCGGAGTGGTAGAACGCGTCCTCGGGGCGAACGACACCGCGGGAGCCGTAACCCCAGACGGACGTGGCCACCTCCCGGTTCTGGATGTCGGGCCAGTTGGGCTTGATGTAGTCGTCGAACGTGGAGTCCTGCTGGCCGAAGCTGGTGATGACCGCCTTGTTCACGACCTTCTTGTAGACGGCGCGCCACCGGGGAGTGCCCTGGTACTCCTCCTGGATCGACCGGAGGGCCCGGGCGATGGTGTTGGGCCCGCCCCAGGCCTGCAGGAACACCTGTCCCGGCCTGTCGTCCAGCAGGACCTTCCTGATCAGGTCGGAGCCGTCCGTGTCCGCGGCCATGTCGCCCTCGTCGGTGACATTGCCCGTCGCGATCAGCGACCGCAGTCGGGAGGGCGTGGGATAGCGCGGGTCGTGCCGGACGAGGTTCGGGTAGGCCCGGGCGTAGGCGTCGACGGCCTCGTCGATGTGCAGCCGGGCTCCGGGGGCGGGCCAGCGGTGTGGTTCCAGGCCTCGGCTCGGGTCGCCCTGGTAGTGGTGCTGGCTGGAGGAGTAGACGAGGCCGGCGATGTTGATCTCGTTGCTGTAGAGCAGCATGCGCAGCATCGAGTTGAGGTCGTCCAGCTCCGGGTCGGTCGTCACGATCGTACGGGGTGCGGCCGACGGTGCGGTGGCATGGCTGCCGGTGCGCACCTGCCGGTCCCGGTCCGCGGCCGATGTGCCGGCGCCTGCCGCCGCGCCGGTCTGGGTGAGCGACAGTGTGAGGCCGAGAGCCGCTGTGCTCACGACGAGCGCGCGGGCGAGGTGGGAGAATCCGGGAGATCGTGGGGCGCTGATCGGGGCGCTGGGTTCCATCGGAGACCTCCATGTGTAGGGCGCTGCTGACGAGTTGGGGAAGTGCTTCGGCCGTACGGGCTCACCGCTCGAAGCCGCCCCGTACCGCTACGGAGCCGCCGAGGGGCGGAGGTACGGAGGGGCGGAGGTACGGAGGGGCGGAGGTACGGAGGGGCGGAGGTACGGAGGCGACGGAGGTGCCGAAGCCGCCCTCCGGCCTTGTGGACGTGTCGTACCGCGGTCAGTCGCTCAGCAGTTCTCGGGCGACATCGACATCGGTGACCAGGATGTTGATCCACCTGCCTCGCACCGCGCCCCGGATCGCTGCCACCTTGTCCATTCCGCCCGCCACCGCGATACGGCGTTCCACGGCGCGCAGCTGATCCGGATCGATGCCGATGAGGCGGTCGTTGAAAGGCGCGCCGACGGAGTTCCCGTCGGCGTCGAAGTACCGGGCGCAGACGTCGCCCACCGCTCCGAGTTTTTTCAGTGCCCGCTGGTCCTGCGTGGTGATGGCGTTGCCCGAACGTCGCAGCAGCGGAGAGGGATCGAGGCTGCCGATACCGAGGAGCGCCAGTGTGAGGCGTGACCACGCCTGCATGACACCCACCATCGCCGGCTCCTGCGCCAGCAGGACCCTCAGTTCCCTGCTGCCGACCAGGGCGGCGGAGGGGGCGAACACCGGTCGCGCGCCGGTGAGTTCCGCCAGTCGGCTCGTCAACCGGGTGGCGTGCAGCTGTACTTCCGGGCTGCCGGAGCCACCGACGATCTGGACGACTTCGTGTGCCACGGACGACGTCCTGGCCCGCATGACCTTCACGGATTCGAGCAGAGTGGCGCTCCAGGAGGAGACACCGATGACCTCTCCTCCCTTGAGCGTCGCGTCGAGATAGGTGGCGGTGGCCGCGGCGAGCGCGGGGATGACGTCCGCCCCCGAGCCCTCCACTTCGACCACGACGGCGTCGCGCAGGCCATACCGCTCGACGAGGGCTTCCTCCAGCTCGGCGTGTACGCCTTCGGGCGACACCACGACGGTGCGGACCACACCTCTGTCGACCGCCTCTTTGAGCAGACGGGAGACGCGCGGCTGCGACATGTTGAGGTGTGCCGCGATCTCGGGCTGCCGCACTCCGCGCTCGTGATACATGCGGGCTACTTTGATCAGCAGCCTCATATGGTCAGGGCTGGGAGTGGACGCTGCCGCCACCATGTCTCCATCCTTGTCATCCCTGGCGGCCGGGCGCCAGGGCCTGTTACCGCTGCGGAGCACCCTATCGTCGGGGCTCGGCCATGGCTGGCCGCGGTGCCCACGTCGCCGGTGTCAGAGCTTGGCGAAGACGCCGTACTCGGCGGCGTTCTTCTCGGTGATCAGTTCGCAGTCGATGGACTGCTTCTCGGGCTGTCCGGTCTTGCCCGTCTTCACGTACGTGTCCGCCTGCTCGACCGCGCGCTCGGCTCCCAGCGCGGCGGGCTGGAGGGCCGTCGCCCGCATGGTGCCGGCCTTGATCTGGGCGATGGCGTCCGGGCTGCCGTCGAACCCGACCACGATGACGTTCTCGCGCTTGGCCGACTTGAGTGCGGCCACCGCGCCGAGGGCCATGGTGTCGTTCCCGGCGATCACACCACGGATCTTCGGGTTGCGCTGCAGGATGGTCTCCATCTTGCTGAAGGCCTCCTGCTGATCCCAGTTGGCCGTCTGCTTGGCGACCTGCTTCATGTCCGGGTACTGCGAGATGACGTCGGTGAAGCCTTTGGAGCGGACACTGGCGTTGGTGTCGGACTCCTTGCCGGTCAACTCGACGTATTCGCCCTTGCCTTCCATCGCGGTGACGAACTCCTGCGCGGCGAGCTGCGCGCCCTGGGCGTTGTTGGACACGATCTGGGCCTTGGCGATGCCCGTCTCGTTGATCTCCCGGTCGATCAGGAAGACGGGGACGCCGGCCTTCGTGGCCTTGCGGACGGGGCCGATCGACGCGTCGGCGCCCGCGTTGTCGAGAATGATCGCCGCGGCCTTGCGGGAGACGGCCGCGTCGATGAGTTCGCTCTGCTTGTTCGGGTCGTCGTCGTGCGAGGCGACCGAGGTCGTGTAGCCGAGGCTTTCGGCCTTCTTCTTCGCCGCGTCGGCCTCGGCCTTGAAGAAGGGGTTGTCCGCGGAGGGGGTGATGATGGCGACCAGGTTGCTTTTCGAACCGCTCTCGGACGATGCCGCGCCGGACGACGAGTCGCCTGATCCCCCGCACGCGGTCAGGAGCAGAGCACCTGCCGCGAGGGCTGCGGTGGTCGTGGCGGTGCGGTTGCGCTTGCGGTGGAACATTCTGGTCTCCTCACAACGGTGTGCGGATATGGGTACGTAGGTCGGTACTGCGAGCGGTGGAGGGGACGGGCCCCGGAGAGATGAGTCGGCTGCGGGGTCACCGGAGTCGGCTCATGGGGCGCTGCCCGCGCCGGCCGGCTCGGGTTCGGTTCGCACGGCGACGGCGGACGCCGCCGCACGGCGGCGCTGGAAGCGCTGCTGGCTCTGGTCGAGAATGACGGCGACGATGATGACGGCGCCCTTGATGAGCATCTGCCAGAACGTCGAGACGCCGAGGATGACGAGGCCGTCGGCGAGGAAGCCGATGACGAAGGCCCCGACGAGCGTGCCCCGTACGGTGCCCCGGCCACCGGAGAGGGCGGCGCCTCCGATGACGACGGCGGCGATGGCGTTGAGCTCGAAGGTCTCACCGGCCTGTGGTGCGGCGGAGGTGAGTTCGGAGGCGATGATGAGGCCGGCCATCGCGGCGCAGGCGCCGGAGATCACGTACACGAGGAGCTTCACACGTGTGACGGGGACTCCGCTGAGTTCGGTGGCACGTTCGTTGCCGCCGGTGGCGTAGAGCCAGCGGCCGAAAGGCGTCGAACGCAGCAGTACCGCGACGAGGCCCGCCACCACGATCATGATCCATACCGCGACGGGCAGACCGAGGGGGCGGCCTTGGCCGAGCCAGCCGAAGCCGGTGTTGTGGGTTCCCGGATCGCCGGCGAGATCGGGGTAGGTGGTGCCGTCGGAGATGAGCAGAGCGGTGGCCCGGGCCACGTACAGCATGCCGAGGGTGGCGATGAAGGGTGCCACGTTGAGGCGTGTGACGAGGATGCCGTTGACGGCGCCGACCAGTGCGCCGACCGCGATGCACAGGGCGATGACGGCCCAGACCTGCGGATAGGCGACGACGTCGAGGATGCTCAGGTGCAGGCCTTGGAGCAGCTCACCGGCGATCACTCCGGACAGGCCGACGGTCGATCCGACGGAGAGGTCGATGCCGCCCTTCAGGATGACCAGCAGCATGCCCAGCGCGAGGATCGCGTTGATGGCGACGTGTTTGGTCATCGTGATCACGTTGTCGACGGTGAGGAAGGAGTCCGACAGCAGGCTGAAGACGACGATCAGGACTCCGAGGGCGATGAAGGCGCGCAGTTCGAAGATCGAGTCGACCGTCTTGAGGCGCCGTGCCTGCGCGGCCGCGGCGCGGCGCTGCTGGAGCACTACTTCGTGGTCCTTGGTCAGGGTGTCACTCATCTTCTGCCTTCTCGGTGGTGTCGGCTCCGTCGGCCAGGCTCATCAGCCGGTCCCGGGTGATCTCTCCGGCTTTCAGGTCGGCGACCAGCCGGCCGCGCGCCAGGACCAGGAGGCGGTCGGGCACGTGCAGCGCTTCTTCGGCCTCGGAGGTGGTGAAGAGCACGGCGAGGCCGCGTTCGGCCTGCTGGGCCATGAGTGTGAAGACATCGGCCTTGGCTCCCACGTCCACACCGCGGGACGGTTCGTCCAGGAGCAGGACGCGCGGGCCGGTCATCAGCGCCTTGCCGATGACGACCTTCTGCTGGTTTCCGCCACTGAGCGAGCCGATGGGCGCACGGGACCCGGAGGTCTTGACGGTCACGTCGGAGATCATCGAGTCGACCGCTTCCTCCTCGTCACGCCGGCTGAGCAGCAGTCGGCGTACGAACCGGGTCACGGAGGCCAGTGAGAGGTTCTGTCCCACCGTCATGGACTGGACCAGGCCGTCCCGCTGGCGGTCCTCGGGGACGAGGGCCAGCCCGCTGCGGATGCGGTCGCGCACACTGCCGGTGAGCGGTGCGCCGTGGAGCCGCAACTCGCCCGAGGCGGCGGGCATCCGGCCGGCCAGACACTCCAGCAGTTCGGTACGGCCGCTGCCCATCAGGCCGTAAATGCCGACCATCTCGCCCGCCCGGACCGTCGTGGTCACACCGTTCACGGCGAGCCGTCCGGGGACGGACGGGTCGGCGACGGACAGTTCGGTCATCTCCAGCGCCAGGGGCCCGAGGGTGGGGTTCCGGTCGGGGAAGAGATCCGCCTGGTCGCGTCCCACCATCGTGCGGACGATCCACGCGAGATCGATGTCCCGCGCCCGTGCCGTGGCGACCATGGCACCGTCCCGCAGGACCGCCACCTCGTCGGCGACGGAGAGGGCTTCCTCCAGGTGGTGCGAGATGTACACGATCGCGACGCCCTCGGCCTTGAGCTCCCGGATCACATGGAAGAGGATCTCCACTTCCGGTGCGCTGAGCGCGGAGGTCGGTTCGTCCATGATCAGCACGCGTGCGTTCTGCAGCAGTGCCCGGGCGATCTCGACGAGTTGCTGCTGGCCCAGCCGCAGCTCGCCCACGGAGGTGTCGGGGTCGAGTTTTCCGTCGAGTCGGCCCAGCACCTTCCGTGCCATGGCGCGCTGAGTGGGGCGGTCGAGCAGGGTGCCGGCCTGCCGGGTGCGCTCGCGGCCGAGGAAGAGGTTGTCCTGGATGCTCAGGTTGGGGCAGAGGCTGAGTTCCTGGTGGATGATCGATATGCCGTGGTCGGACGCCTCTCGCGCGCTGGCGAACTTCACCGCCCGGCCGTCCAGTTCGATGTGGCCGGTACTGGGGGACTCGACCGCGCTGAGGATTTTCATCAGGGTCGACTTGCCGGCCCCGTTCTCGCCGAAGAGCACGGTGGTACGGCCCGCCGGGATGTCCAGCGACACTCCTTTGAGCGCCTTCGTCCCGCCGTACACCTTGGTGACCTCGGCGGCGCGCAGCACGGGTGGAACCGGTGTGTTCGGGGTCGCGGAGGTCATGACGCGGCCTCGATCGAGACGGGGGTGAGGGTCAGTACGTCGGCGGTCAGCGGGGTCATGGCGCCGATGACAGTGATCTTCTTGCCGCGGACCGCCGCGGGATCGAAGGCCTTGAGCACCTTGTCCTTCATCGCGGTGTTCAACGCGGTGCCGGCGTCGGCGTATTCGACCTGGTTGGTGAACTGGCCGAAGGTGATGAAGCCGGCCGCGTCACGGAGGGCCGTGCCGTTGATCGCCGGGCCGACCTGTACGGAGACACGGGCCTTGTCCAGGCCGTCCACGGTCACCTGCAGGAGGCCGTTGCTGACGGCGCCCGCGGTCCCGGTCAGCGTCGCGGCATAGCTGTAGGGTCCGGTGCCCGGCCGATGCCCGTACTGCTTGCCGGCCGCCTCGGTGTCGGCGGCGATGGCCTGGTGCAGGGTGGCGATGTCCACGGCGTTCTTCTTGATCGCGGGAACGACCTTCGGTTCGTACGTGCTGGTGGCGTACGTGGAGGCGTCGAACGCGGGCTTGCCGCTCGTCCTGGCCTCGCTGTCCGATCGGTAGGTGGTGGTGGCCGCGATGGCGGCGAACAGGAGCACCAGCGCGATGAGCGAACCGCTGCCCAGGGTGAGCCGGCCGCGGGGGCGCGCCGGTGTCCTGTCTGTCTGTGGCAAGTCTGCTGTGGTCATGACGTCCTTTGCTGTCCACGTGTCCCGAGGTCGCGAGCGGCCGCGACCCGATGACGCCAGCGCGCGACCGTGGCGCCGCGCTGTGTTTCGTTCCAGTCGGCGGTGAAGGTCTGCAGGTCGCGGTCCGCGCGCCGTTCCAGGTCGGCGGTCGTCCACAGGCCGAGTCCCACTCCCGCCAGCTGTGCGGCGCCCGCGGCGGACCGTTCGTGGTGGCGTGTGCGGGCGACGGTGATATCGGAGACGTCGGCCTGCAGCTGCATGAGCGCGTCGCTGCGGCTCAGGCCGCCGTCGGCCAGGACCCGTCGGGGACCGGGGAGGGCGGCGAGGACGTCGCCCACCTGGAGTGCGACCGATTCCAGTGCGGCGCGCGCCAGTTGGGCCCGACCGGTACCCAGCCCGAAGCCGGCGAGGACGGGCACGGCATGGGCGTCCCACCAGGGCGCTCCGATGCCGCCGAAGGCCGGCACCAGTGTCACGTCGCCCGCGTCCGTGCCGGCCGCGAGCCGGATGAGTTCCGCGGGCTCGGTGTTCAGCAGTTCGGCCAGCCAGGTGAGGGTACGCCCGGTGGAGCGGATGTTGGCCTCGTGCGCGTGGACGGGCTGTCCGGTGGACCAGGCGATGGTGGTGCACACGTGTTCCGCGGGTTCGGGTGAGTCCGTCACCGTCATGACGGAGGATCCGGTGCCGTAGGTGGCTTTCACGGTTCCGGATCGCCAGCCGGCATGGGCGAACAGGGCGGCGTGTGAGTCACCCATGACGGCCAGCACCGGGGTGCCGTCGGCCAGGGGGCGCAGACCGCGCACCGTTCCGAACGGCCCGGTGGAGGGCACGATACGGCCCAGGGCCGCCCGGGGGATGTCGAACAGGTCGAGCAGTTCGTGATCCCAGTCGCCCGTGGCGAGGTTGAGCAGCTGGGTCCGGGACGCGTTGCCGATCTCGGTCACCGGCCGCCCGGTGAGCCGGTACAGGAGGTAGGCGTCCACGGTGCCGAGGCGCAGGGCGCCGTCCTTGCTCCGGGCCCGCGTGGGGTCGTACCGGTCGAGCAGGGCGGCCATTTTCAGAGCCGAGAACATCGGGTCGAGCGGGAGACCCGTGCGGCGGCGGATCTCGTCGGCCGTTCCGGCGGCGGTGAGGCGGGCCGCACGTTCTCCCCCGCGCTGGTCCTGCCAGCTGACCAGGGGTGCGACCGGCTCGCCGGTCGCCGCCTCCCACAGCACGACCGACTCGCGCTGCGTGCTCAGCGCCACCCCGGCCACCGCGCGCGGGTCGATGCCCGTCAGGCAGTCGGCGACGGCGCCGTACACGCTGTCGAGCAGTGCCGTCGCGTCCTGTTCCACCAGGCCGGGGCCGGGATGGGTCTGTGACAGGGGTGCTTCGGCCCGGCCGACGATGTCGCCCGTGGCGTCCAGGAGCAGTGCCTTGGTGGAGCTGGTGCCCTGGTCGATGGCGAGAACGTGCGGCTTCATCACACCCGTCCCAGTGCCTCGCGCGCGGCACCGGCGATACCGTCGGCCGTCAGCCCGAAGTGGTCGAGCAGGAAGGCCGCGCTGCCGGTCGGGGCGAACCCGGGTACGCCCAGCATGCGCACCGGGACAGGGGTGCTCTCGGCCGCGACCTTGGCCACGGCGGCTCCCAGGCCGCCGGAGAGCAGTCCCTCCTCGGCGGTGACGATGGCCGCGGTCTCCCGTGCCGCGGCGATGACGGCGGCGATGTCGAGGGGTTCGACGAAGGTCATGTTGAGGACGCGTGCGGAGATGTTCCGCTGTTCGAGAAGGTGCGCGGCGTCCAGGGCCCGGGAGACCATCGTGCCCACCGCGATCAGGGTGACGTCGGTGCCCTCGCGGAGCCGTACGGCCCGGCCGGGTTCGAACGGCGCGTCGTCGGGAGTGACGGCGGGCACCTTGAAGCGCGGTACGCGGATATAGGTCGGTCTGCCCGACCCGGCGGCCCAGCGCACCGCGCTGCGTGTCTGCGACGGATCGGCCGGCACGATGATGTCCAGTCCCGGGATCGCGCGCATCCAGGACAGGTCCTCGATGGAGTGGTGGGTGGGTCCCAGCTCTCCGTAGGCCATGCCCGGGCTCTGGCCGCAGAGCACGACATGGCGGTGGGTGTAGGCGATGTCGGCCTTGATCTGCTCCAGGGCGCGACCGGTCAGGAAGGGCGCCGCGGCGGACGCGAAGGGGATGAACCCGGCGTTGGCGAGTCCCGCCGACACACCGACCAGGTCCTGCTCCGCGATGCCCACGTTGATGAGGCGGGTGGGGAACTCCTCGCGGAACCCGACGAGGTTGCTGGAGCCCACCGAGTCGTTGCAGACCGCCACGATCCGCTCGTCGGCGCGGGCCAGTGCGGCGAGTTCGTCGGCGAAGTCCGCGCGGCAGTCGAAGGTGGGTGCCTGTTCGGCCACGGAACTCATCGGCTCAGCTCCTCAAGGGCGAGACGCACCTGTTCGTCGGTGGGCACCTTGTGGTGCCATTCGACGCGGTCCTCCATGAACGACACGCCCTTGCCCTTGGTGGTGTTGGCGATCACCGCGACCGGACGTCCCGTGGTCGACGGCGCGTACGCCTCTTTGATCGCCCGGTGGTCGTGGCCGTCGATGACGCGGACCTCCCAGCCGAAGCCGGCCCACTTGGCGTCCAGCGGCTCCAGCGACTTGGTGTCCTCCGTACGCGCGCCCTGCTGCAGCCGGTTGCGGTCCACGACGGCCGTCAGGTTGGCGAGTTCGTAGTGGGCGGCCGTCATGGCGGCTTCCCAGTTGCTGCCCTCCTGCATCTCGCCGTCGCCGAGCACCACGACGGTCCGCCAGGACTCGCCGCGCAGCTTCGCCCCGAGTGCGCATCCGGTGGCCACGGGGAAGCCGTGTCCGAGCGGTCCGCTGTTGGTCTCCACACCGGGAACCTTGAGCCGGGCCGGGTGTCCGTTGAGCGGGGACAGCGGAGCCATGAACTCGCTCAGCCGGCTGCGCGGGAAGAACCCGCAGGACGCCAGTGTCGAGTACAGGGCCGCGGCACAGTGCCCCTTGCTGAGCACGAACCGGTCACGCCTCGGGTGCTCGACCTCCGTGGGACGCATGCGCAGGGTGCCCCACAGGGCGGTGACCATCAGGTCGGTGACGGACAGATCGCCCCCCACGTGTCCCATGCCGGCCGACTGGATGGTGGTCAGGATGTCGCGCCGGATCGAGGCCGAGATGTCGGCGAGTTCCGCGGCCGCCTCGGCAGGCGATGCGGCGCGCAGTCGCGCGCTGCGGCGCTCGTACTCCCGGGCAGCGGTCTCGTCCGCCCGCAGCGGCGCGGCGGTCTCCAGGGTGGCGCTCACGCGGACTCACTCTCCGCGAGGGCGCGGAACAGCGCCCGCTTCGCGATGCGCTGCGCCCCGAGGGCGTCCTGCGCGGACTGCGCGGCGGCCAGTTCTTCGCGGTCGAGGTAGGCCAGTGCCTGGTGGAAGGCGCGCATCGTACGGATTCCGGTGCGGGCCGCCTCGACGGGGTCCTCACGGAACGGGAACTGGTCGAGCTGCCACACGCCCTCCCAGCCGGCGTCCTGCAGGGCGAAGAAGAACTCGAAGGTCTCCAGCAGGTGCACGGAGCCGACGACCATGTCGTCGTCCCAGCCGCGGAAGTTGTCGTTGACATCGATCGCGAAGAGCCTGTCCCGGGCTATGGCCAGCCGGGCGGCCTCGGCCGGGGTCTCCCCGCCGTACAGGGAGTGACCGAAGTCCAGGAGGACACCGACGTTGTCCACGCCCATGTCCTGGATGGCCAGCAGGGTCCGTGCGACGGACGAGAACACCATCCGGTTGCGCGGCTCGCGCGGCTTGTACTCGATCGCGAACCTCAGATCCGGGAAGCCCTGGGCGAGTTCGCGCAGTGCGTCGACCGACTTGGTCCACAGGTCGGTGTAGTCGGCCTGGAAGGGATAGTCGTAGCCGTCCTGCCCGGGCCAGATCTTGACGTAGTCCACGCCGAGCTCGCGGCCTACCTCGGCCGAGGCGGCGACCAGGTCGATGGCCTGCCGGCGGACGGCGGGGTCGGGGTTGGTGAAGCCGCCCTTGGCGAACTTTCCGGTGTAGAACTCCGGTGTCACGGCGATGGCCCGCAGGTTCTGTTCGGCCAGGGCCTGCCGCACCTCGGCGGTGCTGATGTCGCCGGGCGGGAAGGGCCAGTTCAGGTCGAGGACGGACAGATCACCGACCGCTCCGGCGAGCTTGATGGCGTCGAGGATGGTGCGTGGTTCGCCGTAGCCGTCCGTGGCGTATCGGTCGACGTAGGTCGCGAAATGCCAGACACCGGCGCCGTAGATCGGTTCGTCCTGACCAGGCTGCTGAATGTCTATGCGTGGTTGAGTCGACATGCGGGTCAAGTTACGAACCCGAGCCGGGCGCGTCAAGACCCCTGCGTGAGGGGGTTTTCGCTCCGGTCGACCGGAGCTTCGACCACGCGCCGGGACCGTCGGGAACTTCCGTCCGATCTGTTGACATGCCGTCGGGGTGCTCACAGAATCTCACTGCTTACCGAATCGAACACGAATAGGCATTCACTTCCGGACGTTCATCGGCCCCGCCGCGCCTTGCTCGCGTACGTACGCCGGCCGAGGCAACCCGAGTCCGGTCCGCGTGCCGGACCCCCGTGGCCACGATGCGGGGCGGGCCGGCCCAACAGGCTGCCACGGCACGTCCTGTGCGGGCCGCCTGCCGCACGGTCGGCGGCGTCCACATCGCGAGCAGGGCCGCCACGCCACGCCACCGGAGCACACCAGCTGCGGCCGCACCCCGGAACTCTCCGACAACTCAGAGGAGACACATGCACACGCACGGTCCGATCCCGCGCCGACGCCGGCCGTTCACCATCACCGCCCTGCTCGCCGTCACCGCGTCCTTCCTGCCCGCAACGGCCTACGCGACGCCTGCGGCGTCCCCGCTCGACCGTCCCGCGGCGTCGGCGGAGCAGCGCCCTCACGACAAGCCGCGTGTCATCGTGACCCAGGACGGCGAAGTCGATGACATGGACTCCTTCATCCGGTTCCTCTACTACGCCAACGAGTTCGACATCGCGGGCATCGTGTACACCAGCTCACGGTTCCACTGGGCGGGCAACGGGGACACGGTCGCGCCGTACCGGTGGACCGGAACCCGTTGGGTCGACCAGTACATCGACGAGTACGCGAAGATCTACCCCAACCTGCGCAAGCACGCGGACGGCTATCCCACACCGGAGCGCCTGCGCTCGTTGTACAAGATCGGCAACATCGAGAACGTCGGCGACATGGCCGAACCCTCCGACGGCTCCGAGCTGATCAGGAAGGCGATCCTCGACGACCGGCCCGGACCGCTCTACGTACAGGCGTGGGGCGGCCTCAACACCGCCGCCCGAGCACTGAAATCCATTCAGGACGAGTACGAGGGCACGCGGAAGTGGGCCGCCGTCCAGCGGAAGATCGAGAAGAAGCTGGTCCTCTACAACATCCTCGAACAGGACTCGACCCTGCGGGACTACATCAAACCCAACTGGCCGAACGTGAAGATCATCGACAACCAGTCCCAGTTCTGGAGCTTCGCCTACGCCTGGCAGCGCACGGTGCCCGGTCCGCTCCAGCACTCGCTCCAAGGCCCCTACATGGAGCGCAACTTCCTCGACGGACACGGTGGCCTGCTGAAGCAGTACCGGACCTATCGGGACGGCAACCCGACACCCGGGGACGACGAGAACAACCGATGGCGTCCGGAGCCCAGCCAGGAGAATCAGAACCTCGGCTACGGGGTCCACGACTTCATCTCCGAAGGCGACTCCCCCGCGTTCCTGCACATGCTGGACTTCAACGGACTGCGCTCCTCCGAGGACCCCACGTACGGCGGATGGGGCGGCCGGTTCGCCCCCAACGCCTCGGGGTGGATCGACACCACCGACGCCAACCCCTACACGGGAAACGCGGCCGACCGCAGCTACCCCCAGACCCGCTGGGTCGAGGACATCCAGAACGACTTCGCGGCCCGCGCCGACTGGGGGAAGGCCGATTCCTACCGGAAGGCCAATCACAACCCCACAGCCTCCGTCCGCCAGGGCACCGACCTCACCGCCCGGCCGGGCTCCAGGATCACACTGAACGGCAGTGCCACCGACCCCGACGGGGACCGTGTGTCCTTCAAGTGGTGGCGGTACACCGACGCCGGCACCTATCCCGGCGACGTCGACCTGGGCGCCGCGAACGGGCCGAAGCTGTCCTTCGTCGTGCCGTCCGACGCGACACCGGGCTCCACGCTCCACATCATCCTGGAAGTGAAGGACAGCGGCACGCCCGCGCTCAAGCATTACCAGCGCGTCGTCGTCACGGTCGCGGGCAGGTAAGCCCCCTCCTCCAAAGTTGAAGTTTGACTGCAACTAAGTTTCATGCAGACTGTAACTCGTGAGGAGGTGACCACGTCGGCGGGCGCCCACACACCCAGGGGAAAGAGGACAGATGAATCGGCGCGCGCTCGTCACGGCGGGAACTGGCGGAATCGGTCTGGAGACCGCGGTGGGCCTCGCCGCGGCCGGGTACGAGGTGACCGTGGTCGGCCGCGACGCGGGGCGGGGCGGCAGCGCCGTCGAGCGTATCAACGCCGCCGGCACCGGTACGGAGGCCCGGTTCGTCACCTCCGATCTCACCTCCCTGGCGGAGGTGCGGAGTCTCGCCGGGCGTGTGGCGGCGGACGGCGCCCTGAGCGTACTGGTCAACAATGTCGGAGCGATGTTCGACGACCGGCGCCTGACGCCCGACGGCATCGAGGCGAGCTTCGCCCTCAACCATCTCAGCCCCTACCTGCTGACGGAGTTGCTGCTCCCCGCCCTGCGCGCCGGCGCTCCCAGCCGCGTCGTGAACGTCACCTCCGGCTCCGTCCGCATCCCCACCGGCCGCATCGACACCGCCGAGCGGAAAGGCGCGTATTACGGCCTCCACGCGTACGGCCGCGCGAAGCTCGCCAACCTCTCCTACACCCTGGACCTGGCGCGGCGTCTGAAGGGGGACGGCGTCGGTGTGTTCGCCGCCGATCCCGGCGGCGCGGTCACCACCATGACCACCGGGACCATGTCCTCGTCCCATGTCGTCGCCCCCTGGCTGCGACCCTTCTGGCCGCTGGTCCGCGCGGCCTTCCGGCGCACCACGTCCGGGACGCCGGCGCAGGCCGCCCGCTCGTCGGTCACCGCGGCGACCGACCCCGCCCTCGCCGGCCGGCCGGGGCTGGTCGTCGGCCCTGACGGGCTGCCGCTCTCACCACCGCGCCGGGCGGCCGACCCCCGCCTGGCCGAGGCGGTCCGCACACTCAGCCGCCGTCTCGCGCCGTTGACGGGCGAAGGCTGCTGAAGGGCTCCACGCCCACCGGCATCCGCCTCGGCGTGAGACACCCCCGGCCCGAAGACCTTCGAGCCGGGGGTTTGCTCTGCCGGTCACACCATCCTCAGGCCGCGCCCCACCGGGACACGAAACTCATGTCGAACCCGTGAACGGAACGGTAGAAGTAGTCCCCGGCCGACAGATGCGGCGCCTTGACGGCGCGGTTGCGCTCCGCCTGCTCGATGATCAACTGGCCGATGGCCGTGTTGATGTCCAGCCGGGGGAACGCTTCATTGATCACAGCGGCCTCCTCGTCGGAGATGAAGTCGGACTCGTATCCGAAGTCGACCCCGGTGCCGAGGCGGACGAGGTCGCAGACGGTACCGCGGCGTTGGGCGATGCCAGGGCTGGTGTGCAGGGCGATCGCGTCCCAGACGGCCTCCCTCACCTCGGACGCGACCCCATGGCGGGCGAGGAGTTCCGCGGCCATGTCGGCGCCGGCGACCTCGAAACGGTCCGGCCGGGCCTCGCCCGGGTCCGACAGGCCGAGGTCGTGCAGCACCGCCGCGAAGAACAGCGCGTCGTCGTCGTAGTCGACGTCCCGGCGCAGTTGGCGGAATTCGGCGACCTTGAGAGCGAAGAAATAGCTGCGGAGGCTGTGATGCGCTATCGAGGGGGCCTCGATCTCAAGGACATGCTCGACAACGGCTTGGCGGAGCGGCGAGGAGGCGAGATCCGGAAGGGACAGCCCTGAGGCGTTACTGATCGTCATACAGCAACAGTGGCTGCCCCTGGCCCAGTTCGACTACGGGCAGGACTGCCAATCAGCAACTGATTCCTGACATGGCAGGTGATTTCATCTCATCGCCGAGGAAGCCGCGTGGTCCGTGCGCGCCGGGTCCGGGGCGAGCTCTCGCAGGAGACCGGGGGAGAAATTACCGCCGGTGAGGATCGTGGCCACGGAAGCGACACCGAGGTCGTGGCGGAGTGCGGCGGCGATGCCGACCGCGCCCGAGGGTTCCAGGATCAGGCCCAGGGTGTCCCGTACCAACCGCAGCGCCCGCCGGATGTCCTCCTCGCCGACGAGGAGGACGTCGTCGACGACCTCACGCATCCAGGCCACCGCCGCGGGCACCGGCACCCGTACGGCGATGCCGTCCGCGATGGTGCCCACCGGACCGGTGGCCTCGGGCACGCCGGTGCGCCAGCTCGTCGCCATGGCGGGGGCGCCCTCCGCGCACACCCCGATGATCCGGGTGCGGGGTGAGCGGGCCTTCGTCCAGCAGCCGATGCCGCTGATGAGCGCGCCGTTGCCGACCGGGACGACGATGGCGTCCAGATCGAGCGGGGCCAGCTCCACAGCGATGGTGCCGGCTCCCTCCGCGATGAGCGGCTCGTCGCCGTCCTCCACGAAGACGGACTCCGGGCGGCTGCCGGCGTACGCCCGGGCCGCGTCCTTGGCCGCGTCGAAGTCGGCGCCCGACAGAAGGACTTCGGCGCCCAGTTCCCGCATCCGCGCCACCTTGGTGGGGTTGGCGTCATGGGCGGCGAACACCGTCACCGGGATACCGCGGGACCGTCCGACATACGCCATGGCCTGGCCGAAGTTGCCGGCCGAGGCGCAGACGACATGCCGCGGGACCGCCGCTTGCCGCAGGAAGAGGTCCGCTCCGCGGCCCTTGAAGGAGCGGAGCGGGTTCAGTGTCTCCACCTTGACCACGGTGTCCCGGCCGAGTGCGCGGGAGAGCGAGGGGTCCGGGAATTGGGGAGTGTGGAGGAAGGCGGGGTCGATCAGACGGGCGGCCTCATCGATGCCGTCAGGAGACAAACGCGTTACGGTCATGACTCACCCTAAGGCGCACCCGGCGTGCCGGAGGCATGGTTCCGCAAGGGGCGCCCATGACCGTTCGCACGGCCCCTCCTCAGGGGTCCGTGGTCTCCGTCCCGTGCGCCCTGCGTGTGCGGGTGAGGGGCGCCAGCCCCGCCAGGACCAGTCCGACACCGGCGGTACAGACGAAGGCGACGCGCAGCCCGGTCGAGTCCGGAGCGGCACCGGCCGAGGCGAGGGTGGCGATCGTGACCGACGCGGCGGTGCCGAAACCGGCCGAGACTTGTTGCAGGGTGTTGAGAATGGCGCTGCCATGGCCGTAGAGGTGCTCCGGCAGCGCCGACAGCGCCTCGGTGATCAGCGGTGTCATGAGGAGGGCGACCCCGGTCATGAACAGTACGTGGACGCCGACGACCGTGGCCGTACGGGTGCCGTGGCCGAAGGTCGCGAACACGGCCAGGGCTGTGGCGATCGCGATCGCCCCGGGAACCACGACGAAGCGGGCGCCGACGCGGTCGTAGAGCGCTCCGACGGGACGGCCGAGGACACCGAGCATCACCCCGCCGGGCAGCAGTGTCATCCCTGCGGCGAAGCCGGTGCGGCCCAGCACTGTCTGGAGGTGGAGCGGGAGCAGTACGGAACCGGCCACGATGAGTGTCAGGAACATCAGCACCGCCAGCACCAGAGGTACCGAGAACCGGCGGAGCGCCAACGGGCGGAGGTCGAGCAGGGCACGATCGGTGCGTTGCAGGCTCCGTTGCCGCACCACGAAGAGCAGCAGTGCGCCGGCCCCGGCCGCCACCGGCCCCCATACGCCGAACGGCAGGGCGGTGCGCCGTTCTCCCAGGGCGGACAGACCGTAGAGGATCCCACCGAACCCGATCACGGACAGGGCGAGGCTGGGCAGATCCAGCGATACGACGCGCAGCGGGGAGGGCGCCCGCACGACGACGATTCCCACCGCGAGGACGGCCAGCGCGAGAGGAAGTGTGATCCAGAAGATCCAGCGCCAGCCGAGAGTGTCGATCACCGCACCGCCGAGCGCGGGTCCCACGGCGGGTGCGACGGCGACGACGACCGACGTGGCGCCCATGGCCGCGCCGCGGCGGTGCGCGGGCACGTACCGCATCACCGATGTCATCAAGAGGGGCACCATCGTCGCGGTTCCCCCCGCCTGCACGATCCGTGCGGTCAGGAGCAGACCGAATCCCGGGGCGAGCGCGCCGATCAGCGCTCCCACGATGAAGACCGTCAACGAGCCGATGAAGATACGCCGTACCGAGAACCGGTCGAGCAGGTATCCGGTGACCGGCAGGACGATCGCCATCGCCACGAGATACCCGCTGATGACCCACTGCGCGGTGGCCGTGGTCAGGCTCAGGTCCCGGGTGAGGGCCGGCAGCGCCACGCTGAAAACGGTCTCGTTGAGGAACATCACGAACGCCGCCACCACGAGCACACCGATGAGCGGTCCGGTGCGGTCCTCGTGTGCG
This sequence comes from Streptomyces sp. NPDC059255, assembly GCF_042752355.1. Taxonomy (NCBI): domain Bacteria; kingdom Bacillati; phylum Actinomycetota; class Actinomycetes; order Kitasatosporales; family Streptomycetaceae; genus Streptomyces; species Streptomyces sp. NPDC059255. Next base: position 581,984 of record NZ_JBHYZP010000001.1, on the reverse strand, counting down.
GACGGTGCCGTCGCCGCCCGTGTGCCGCTCACCACCGCGCCACCCGTCCGCACACGCCGTTCATGGCAGGGCTCCACCGGAGTACCGATGAGAAGGGGGAATCGCCGTCATGCCATCGCAACCGGGGCGCCCGTGGCGCTCCACACCGTGCCGCGCCGTTCGTGCCGGATGAGTTCCGAGACGGCGTGGGCGACGCGGGGCCCCACCTCGCGTTCGACCAGGTACAGGGCGAGGTCGAGGCCGGAGGTGACGTTGCCGGAGCTGAGCAGGTTGCCGTCGTCGACCATGCGGGCCTCCACCGGGATCGCCTTCGTTCCGGCGAGGTCCTGGCCCCGCTCGTGGGTGACCAGCGGCCGGCCGTCCGCCAGTCCGGCGTGGGCGAGGAGCATGGAACCCCCGCAGACGGTGGCGACGGTCATGTCCGGGCGGGCCAGAGCCTCGCGCAGCAGGTCCGGCAGATCCGTGGACCCCGCCTGCCGGAGAATCCAGCCGATGGAGCCGACGACCCCGGGATCCAGCGAGAGGCTTCCCGCGGCGCCGGGGACGACGATCACGCTCTTCCTGTTCACGTCCACGACGGAGGTCGCGGTGAGCTTGATCGACGGGAATCCACTGGGTACTTCGCGCGCGCCTTCGGCACTGACGAACTCGGTGGACACCCCTCCGCCGGAGAACTCGCCCGCGGAGTGGAAGACTTCGAAGGGTCCCAGCACATCGAGGGGGTCGAAGCCGTCGTAGAGCGCGATCTGTACGTGCATGGCACATGTCCTTGTCCGGTCGGGAAGCGCGGTCGGTGAGACAGCGTCGGAAAGGGAAGAGGAAAAGGAAGGGGAAGGGGAAGGGGAAACCGGTCAGCCCAGCATCCGGCGTAGCGCGTGCGCGCTCGCGGTGACGGCCTGGTCGAACCGGGGGCCGAGATGGACGAACGGCAGGAAGCCGTGCGGCAGGTCCGCTTCGCGGACGGCGGTGACCGGGACACCCGCGGAGCGAAGCTTGTCGGCGTAGGACTCGCCTTCGTCACGCAGCGGATCGAATCCCGCCGTGACGAGGTGGGTCGGCGGTGTGTCCGGGGCGACCTCGCCGTGGAGGACCGACACCTGCGGATCCGTACGGTCCGCCCCAGGGGGAAGGTAGTGGTCCTGGAACCAGACGATGTCGTCGTCGGTGAGCAGGAACCCCTTGCCGTACGTGTCCCGGGACGGGTGACGAGTGGCCAGGTCCGTGGCGGGGTACAGCAACCACTGCCCCGCCGGGACGGGGCCGTGCTCGCGCCCGGCGGCGCGGCGGGCGGTCACCGCGGCGAGCGTGGCCCCCGCGCTGTCCCCGCCGACGACGATCCTGTTCGGGTCGATGCCGAATTCCGCGGCTCGCGCGACGGTGTCGTCGAACGCCGCCAGTGCGTCGTCCACCGCGGCGGGGAACGGGGCCTCGGGTGCGAGCCGGTAGTCCACCGACAGCACCCGGTGGCCCGTGTGTTCGGCGAGAAAGCGTCCCACGTGGTCATATCCGGCGCGGCTGCCGATCACCCAGCCTCCACCGTGGAAGAACACCAGCGCACCCGACGTTCCGGGGCAGGACGCGGGTTCGTACAAGGTTGCTTCCAGGCCGTGCTGACCGCCCTTCAGACCTATCTCGGACACGGTCACCGCCCGTGTCGGCCGCCGGCCGGCACGGAGCATCGGGGCGTTGCGCTCCAGTGCCGCGCGGGACAGCTCCGGTGAGTCCTCGACCACCAGAGCCGACTCCTTGTCGCCGAGGGAGCGGATCAGCAACCGGGCATCGACGGCCAGTGTTTCACCGTCCACGACGATCTCCGGCCCCGCCATCGCCGACCGCACCCGGTCCGGCAGGCGGCCCAGCAGCCCGACCATCACCTCCTGTGCCCGCACCCCTATCGGCACGGGGACATCCCTGGCCATGCGGCCCCTCCCGGTGAGTTACAGCTTGACTGAAAGAATGTTTCAGGCAGACTGTAACTCAAGGGAGAGGGCCACGCCAACCGAGGGCGGCCCGCCCCTCCGGCCCGACCCTCCGGCGCGGCCCTTACCCGGTGACGCGAAGAAAGAGGAACTGATGACCGTGCCCATGGACGCCGAAATCGCCGCCGCGCTGGCGCCGACTCTCGCGGCGATGAAGGCCGTGCCCCCGCCGGCACCCGGTGACTGGAAAACCCGGCGGGAGGTGTTCGGCACGGCCATCGCCGCTCAGGCCGCACAGCTCACGGCCCCTCCCGGCGTCACGGTGACCCCCTGCTCGGCCCGGGCCGGCGACGGGGCCACGATCCCCTTGCGCCTGTACCGGCGGCAGGACGCCCAGGGGGCGGCACTGGCCGTCTACCTTCACGGCGGCGGGATGTTCCTCGGGGACCTCGACACCCACGACACCCAATGCCGCGTCTATACACGCCTCTCCGGCGTCGCGTTGCTCTCGGTCGGCTACCGCCTCGCCCCCGAGCATCCGCACCCCGTCCCCGTGGAGGACTGCTGCGCCGCTCTGCGCTGGGCCGCGGCGAACGCCGCCGGTCTCGGCATCGACCCCGCTCGCATCGCGGTCATGGGAGACAGCGCCGGGGGTGGTCTCGCGGCCGCCGTGGCTCTGCTCTCCCGGGACCGCCGGGGCCCCGCCCTGGCAGCCCAGATCCTGATCTACCCGATGCTCGACGACTGGACCACCGTCGCCCCGCCCGACCTCGCCTCCACGCTGACCTGGAGCGCGGAGGACAACCTCACCGGCTGGCGCTGCCTGCTGGGTGACGCGGCGGGTGGCCCCGACACCCCCGGCTACGCCGCCCCTGCCCGCGCCGGCAACCTGAGCGCGCTGCCACCCACTTACATCGAAACAGGCCAGCTCGACCTTTTCCGCGACGAGAACATCGCGTACGCACAACGGCTCAGCCGCGCGGGAGTACCGGTCGAGCTCATCCAGTACCCCGGCGTTCCCCATGCCTTCGACACCTTCGATCCCGCGGCAGCAGTCAGTCGGCGCGCGGTCGACCATCGCGTACGGGCACTCAAGGCCCTGTGAGCGCCGGCCTCGCACCCGTTCCATGACCGCAGACGAGCCGAGGGAATGAACCGAGCGTCAGTTGAGCGCACGCACCACCAGCCGGACAACTCCTTTTATGCCGCGCCACATCCACTCGAAGAGTCCTGCCGGCACAGCCAGGTCGGCGGCGGTGTCGACTGCGGTCTCCCGGCCCGACCCCGAACGGCACTGAGAGCAGGAACGGGGCCAACGGCGCTTTTGCGCACCGCACTTCTTGCACATAGTCATGACCTCATTCATACCTGCTGCCACATCCCGGCGGATCGCCTCGTACACAATGCGGGCGGGGCGCGGGGCGCGGGGGGGCTGAGCAGGGGGCAGGACACGGTCGCTGCGGTGGAGGAGCTCCCCTGCGAGCGAGGGCAGCGTGATCGTATCTGCTTCCATGGACGTTGACGGTGCGGTGCGTGCGGCCGGTTTCACCGTTGGCGACTGCTGCCGCATGCCTTCGAACGGATCGCGCCAGAAGCGGGCACGCGGGGTTCGCCAGTTGTAGCGCAGGGCCAGGAGATGGGCGAGCACACCGCCGCCGACGGAGCTGGCGCAGCGCGCAGGGCGCAGGGCGCGAAGAAATAGCCGAGATCGGTGAAGGCCACGGGGGTGACCCTGAGCACCAGGTCACGGAAGAGGCCGCCGCCGAGGCCCGCCGCCTCGCTGAGGATCACTGTCCCGAACTGGACAGTGCCGCTCAGTTGCTCTACGCGCATCGGACAGGGCCTCTCTGAAAGCTGGTGAGGGTGTGGGCCCTTGACGGCTGCGGAGCGTCTGACGACGCGGGGCTGACCCGCGGCCGCCGTGCGGGCGGCGGCTGCACGGGGTAGACGGGGCTCAGCCGTGGTGAGGGGGCCGAACCCGCGTCGATGAGGGTGCGGGTGCCCCGGGCTCCGCCGAGTCCGGGGCGGATGCGGTCGCGCGGTCGGCGGCTTCCCACAGGGCCGCGCCGAGCTCCTGGCTGTGCAGCTGGGCGGAACCCCCGGCGCGGCGGGTGTGGACGAAGTAGGCCCCGGCAAGGGCCTGTTGGCGGGTGGCGAGTTCGGCCAGCCGTTCGGCGCCTTGGCGAGGGGTGCCGATGAACGGGCGGGCGGCGGTCTTCAGGAGGCTGCCCGTGCGGCCCATGTACCGGCCGAAGTCCGAGGCCATGATGCCGGGGTGGAAGTCGCCGGCGTCCACGTCCGGGTTGCGGCGGTGGAACTCACGCAGCAGCACCCCGGCGGCGAGCTTGGCCCGGGCATAGGTGCGGTGCCCCGACACACGCGGCTCGCCCGCGAAGGTGGCGGCGAGGTTGTGCGGGGAGAGGACGGCGTTGCTGTGTGACGGGGAGGTGGTCAGCAGGACGCGGCCGGTGCCGAGTTGTCCGGCCAGCAGTGTCATCAGCAGCCATGGCGCCAGGGCGTTGGCCTGGAAGTTGGCGTCGATCCCGTCGTCGGTGAGGTGCGGGGGCATGACGCCTCCGGCGTTGAGGGCCAGTACGTCGATCTTCGGCGCGGCGTGGGCCAACCGCGCGGCCAGGGCGCGGGTCTGGGACAGGCTGGTGAAGTCGGCCGTGTAGGTGGGTGCGTGCAGTTCCTCGCCGATGGCCCTGGTACGTGTCTCGTCGCGGCCCACGAGGTGCAGGGCGGCGCCTCGGGCGCTGAACAGGCGGGCGGCCTCGGCACCCAGCCCCGAGCTCGCCCCCGTCAGCACCATGGTCTTGCCCGTGAGGTTCATGGGAGCGTCATCCTTTCGGCGCGCCGCTGACCGAGAGGCGGTGAGCGGTGGGGCCGGGAGATTCGACGGCGTTCAGCAGGCACTGAGCCAGGTCGGCGCGGCTGATCGCCAGGGGCGAGGGGGTTTTCACGTCGGGGTGGGCGGACCAGGCGGACGAGGCGGGCCGGTCGGTCAGCGAGCCGAAATAGGCGATGGTGAAGTCGAGCCCCGAGGCGGCGAGGATCGCCTCCGCGGTGTCGAAGTCCTGGTAGTCACGGCGGATGAGCAGCCGGGTCAGGGCCCTGAGCGGCCACGCGGTGTGCGGCCGTGAGGCGCCGCTCCCCCAGGCCAGCGGCATGGCGAAACGCCGTACCTGATGCAGATGCATGGCGGCCACCAGATTCGCGGTGGCCCGGGCCATCACCGCGGAGCCCGTACGTGCCTTGAGCCAGAGCGGGTTGCCCAGGGCGCCGACGATCGCGTCCTGCCCGTCGACAGCGCGGCGTACGGCTGCCAGGTCATCGCCCACCGCACCCTCCACGATGCGCAGCCCCGGCGTCCGTGCCTGCCCCGCGCCCTGTCGTACGAGTGCGGTCACCTGGTGTCCGCGCTCCAGGGAGTGGGTGACCACCTGCCTGCCCAGGCCGCCGTTGGCGCCGACCACGAGGAGCTTCATCTCCGTCATCTCACTTCATCTGGATCACCGGTCAACTGCAATGATCGTCCTGGGGTGTTGTCACTGGGGACGGCCCTGGCGCCGCCCTGGACCGGCTCCGCGGTGTGCTCGGCGAGGAGGGCCGCGTCGGAGGAACCGGTCAGGTCGCGGGGGACTCGGCCAGCAGGCGCGTGGCCTTGTCGGTCAAGTCCCGGACCTGCTTCTGATAGACAGTCAGGACCGGAACATTGGCGGCTATCAGCTGGCGCTGGTAGCCGGCGAGCGCGGCGAAGTGGATCCCGGCCAGCTCCGACGACCTGGTGCAGGACTCGGCGGCGGTTGCCGCGGCGATCTCGCCGGCGGTCGGCTTCACTGTCTTCCAGGGGCCGGCGGCGAGTTTCTCTGGGTCCTGGGCCGGGTGCCCCGCCGTGGTCATGCAGGCGCTCCAGCGTGTGCGCGCGGCGACAACCCGTCGGTCGGCAACCGCCAGCTGGAGTGACCGGCCGTACAGGGTTTGCGTCAGTTTCCAGCCGTCGGTGTTTGTCAGAGCCGGAAGTTGTTTCTTCGCCTCGGTCGAGCAGGCTCCGTAATCCTCGGCTGTCCGGCCGCTCACGCCCGTCCCGCCGGTCGGCATCCTCAGCCCCACATGGAAACCCCTTTCCTCGGCCGTCGCACGGCCGATATAACCCCAGGCGCCGACAGGGTTGGCCGCCTCTCTGTCCTCATCGGTTCTCGCTTCGATCCGGTTCATGTTCTGACCCGCGTAGCTGTGATGTCCTCGGTCCTTCATACAGCGGACGACCAGAGCCCTTTCTGTCCTGAACAGCAGGTCGTCGTCCTTGTCGGACGTGCCGTAGGCGGACAGCGGAAGCCGCGTCAGTCCGTCGCGCCCGGTGGCGGGCACCGGCGGGGACGGCTCGATGACCGGCGGGGTCGGTGTCATATCCGCCGGGCTGCCCACGGAGTTCGTGGAGCAGCCGGTGGCCGACAGACCGGCGGCCATCGTCACGGCGCAGGCCACTTTGGCGCCGCGCCTCGATCGGGGCGCGGCGGTCGTGACGCGGGCGGATGCCATGGTGGAAATACCTCATCGGGAAGCGCTGGACGGGTCTCGAATGTGAAGGCGGGGAAACACCGCGAGGCACTGCAGTGCTCCCCCACCTGGACAGCGGACGAACGCGATCAGGCTCGACTCCTCACCGTTTCCGGCCGAGGAGCAAGATTTCAGAAGATCTTGATGCTGCTGACCTTGTGAAACGGAGCCTGGCCCCAATCCGGGGCGATCGTGTTATATTTCGAAAAAGCAACGTTCTGCACCGGACTGCTCGTCGTCCGCGCCATGGAGAATTCCCCGCTATTGTTACCTGAATTCACCTGGCGTACGCCATAGATGGCCACGTCCGTGTAACCAGCATTCGCAAAGCAGAGCTGTCCGTCGTTGACGACCGAGAAGAAGTCGGTCCGTCCGGCGCAGTCCACCCTGTTGATCGCCTGCGCGGGAGCGGCGGTTCCGGCGAGGACCGTCACCGCCGCCAGGGCGGTGACGAGGCCGGAAAGGCGGGCGCGATGGGAAATTTTCATACTCACTCGCATTTCGAATAGTGGATCACATGGAAATCCGGAACGAATTCCATGACTTTTACCGGGGCAGGTTTCGCATCTCCGCACCCTCCGCGGGCCCGCGGAACAGGCGACAGCGAGCAGGTCGGCGGCAATCGTCGCCGCCGGGCCGGCGACGCGCCTCGCCCCTCGCGGTGCGGCCGTGCACTCGGTTTCAGCTGGCCTGAAACTCGGGACCCGGTCTTACGCCGTGCCCGTCGGAACTGGATATTGCCCGAGCCTCCAGTTAAAGTCAAGCTGAAACTTTCCGAGGGGGAATGAGGAATCGTGACCGCCCAGCCACCGCCCACCAGCACCGCCTTCCTGCTCGCCGCCCTGGGGCGACGAGCACGTCAGGACGTCGAACGGGCCCTCAAGCCGACCGGTTACACGCTGCGTCATCTCTCGGCCCTCGGCCACCTGTTGAGGGAGCCGGGCATGTCCTACAGCGAACTGGGCCGTAGGGCGGGCATCACCGCACAGAGCGCCCAGGCGACCGTCCGGCAACTGGAGGAGCGCGGTGCCGTCGAGCGCCGCACCGACCCCGGACGGGGCCGCACCGCGGAACTCCACGTCACGGCGACCGGCCAGGATCTCCTGCGGGCGGGGCGCGATGCCTACGCCGAAGTGGATGCCGCCCTGGAATCCGTGCTCGGGAAGCAACGGCGCCAGGACCTGACCGGGCTTCTCCTGTCGGCGTTGTCCGGAGGCTCCTCAGGAAAGGGCTGAGCCGCTCGGTGCGATACGTGTCGGCCCGCCTCCGGATGCGGTGGCAGCCGCACCCGGAAGGGGCAGTGAGCCCTCTCCCGCGGCTCACGTCGCCGCCAGGGCTTCGGTCGGGGCCAGGCCGGAAGCACGGACGGAGGGACAGAGGCCCGCCCCCATACCGACCACCAAGGCGCCGAGGCAGCCGCCCGCCACCGCCAGGAGCGGCACCACCGGAGGCCAGTCCTGGTAGGCGGCGTAGCCGACCGTGGTGAGGATGCCCAACAGGGTCCCGGCCAGCCCTCCCAGGCCGGAGAGGGCCACGGATTCGGTGAGGGACCGGACCCGGATCTGACCCCGGCTCGCGCCCAGCGCTCGACGCAGCCCGATCTCCCGGCGGCGTTCGAGCACCGAGATGAACATCGTGTTGGCCAGCCCGATCCCGCCGCCCGGACGTAGATCACCGTGGGGTTACCGCCGAACCGCAGCAGTTCCCGGGCGGCCGGCCAGCCCACGAGGACGGTCCGGTCGAAGTCGGCCGCCAGGGGAACCGGGTCGAGGACACCGATCACGGTGAACCAGCGCTGGCCGATGCAGATCTGCGGATCCGGTCCGCCCGGCGTGAGCCCCCCGATCCCGAGGCGGGCCGCCGCGCGGGAGCCGAGGACCGCGGTGGGGAAGCGCTCGTCGGCCTGGCCGAGGAACCGGCCGGAGGCCACGGCGCCGCTCACCGCGTCCAACAGGTCAGGTCTGGCCGCCAGTACGGTCGGGCCCGAGAAGTCGCTGGCCGCGATACGGTCGGACCGGCGGACGATGGCGTGGGTGTTGGCGACCGCGCTCACCTCGGTGACCGGGCCGATACGTCGCACCATGCCGATCGACTCCTCCGGCAGCAGCACAGGTGACTGCTGCTCGGGGACGGGTTCCACCCGCAGCATGGCGGAGAAGTCCCGCAGCAGAGACAGCGGGGGCAGCGGAGGCAGCGGCCTGGATCTCTCCATCGTCAGGCAGCTCGTCGAAGCCCATGGCGGAACGGTCTCCGCGACGAGTGTGCCCGGCACGGAGACGGTCTTCAGCCTGCGCCTGCCCGCCGCTCCACCGTCGGCCGGTCCGAAGTCGGCCGGTCCGAAGGCCTGCCCGTAAGTCGGCCGGCCTCAGTGCGTCGAGGGGCGGCCATGACGTCTACTCACAACCGACGCCGTCTCCGTCGCGGTCGAGGTGGCGCCCGTACCCGGGATCCCCGGCACGCACCGGCGCCGCACCGGCGGCTCGGGCGGCGGTGCAGTTCTTGTAGTACACGGACTCGTCGTTGCCACCGCCGGCGTCGACAGCAGGCTCGGCGGTGACCTCAACCGTCTTCGTCTCCGTCACGGTCGGCGCCGGCTTCGGCTTGGCCGTGACGGTCTCGGTGACCGCCGGCACAGGTGCGGCCGTCTCGGTCGTGGTCGCCGTGACAGTCTCCGTGGGTGCCGCGGGTGCCGCTTTGACGCTGGAGGCCTTCTCGGACTGGGCCGGGTCCTCGCCCGTACCGATACCGATGCCCGCGAAGAACAGGAGCCCGGCGGCCGGGAGGAGGACACGCTTCCGGGTCCACTTGGGGCGGTTGGGGGAACCCGGTGCGATGTACGGGTTGGTGCCTGATTGGGGTGACTGACCCCAAGGTGTCGGCTGCGAAGGCGGATTGTTCGGCATGAGTCCCCCTGAGGTGGTTCGTGAGCGATGACCGTAACGGGGGATGTAAGCATCAGGTGACAGATACGCGTGAGTGGTGACCGATTTGTAATCAGAGAGTGGAGGAAGCCGCAGGACTGACCGATGACGAGAAGGCACGAAGCAGCAGGCAGGAGCCGGCCCATCAGCTCGACGGAAGCAGGGACCGGCACTCCGGGCGGCGTGAAACCAACTCCTAGTCCTCCGCGAGCACCACGACCGTGTCGCCCCCGCGCAGGGTCAGCGGCGCGGTCTTCGAGGGGTTGAGACTCACCCCGTACAGCGGCGGTTCGTCGCTGCGCTCCGCGAGCCGGTAGCCGATGGCCGTCTCGCCGCGCTGCCGGGCCGCCTCGATCACGGTGGCGAAGTTCGCCTCGGCTCCCGGGAGGAGATAGCTCGGCGCCGGTTTGAGGTAGATCTCCGAACCCTCGGGGTCGAAGAGGTCGGCGAACACCGCGACCAGTTGGCGGTTCTCGCTGAGCTGGGTGAGCAGCAGGCTGATCACCTTCGTGCTGACGATGAAGTCGTCGGCCTTGGTGACCTGCGCGACCTCGCGGTTGGCGTCGTCGTTCATCTCCGTGACGATCGAGTACGGATCGCCGAGCCGGATCTCGATGTCCCGCAGATGGAGCAGGGTGACCAGGGTGCGGTCGTCGGCCCGGCCGGGATCGATCGTGTCGTCCGTGAGCACCACGATATGGCGATAGCTGTCCAGCTCCAGGGACTCCAGTGACGGCCGGCTGACCGGGTCGCAGTGTTTGAAGCCGACGGTCAGGTTCTCCAGTCGCCCGGTCAGATCCTCCCGCGGCTGCCGGGGGGCCGCGATGTCCACCGCGGAGCCGGGCTGCACCAGACGGTCGAGCAGTGAAACGATCTCCGCCGCCCGGGGGTTCCAGCCGATGATCAACGTCCGGTCGGGCAACGGCTCCGGAGCCTCGGCCGTGGTGATCGCCGAACGTACGATCGTGGGCGGGGCAGCCGCCCGCTCGATGAGCAGATCGTCCTCGGCGACCATCAACAGCCGGTCACCGCGCTCGACGACGGTGTCCATCGACGGGTTGACCTGTATCTTCCCGTCCTCCCGCTGCAGGCCGATGGGGATGCCGCGTTCGAAAGCCGTCAGTGACTCCCCGTAGGTGGCACCGGCCAGCGCCGGCTCGCTCCAGGGGTAGATCTCGTTGCCCATGAAGCTGAGCAGTTCGTTGAAGACGGTGGACAGCCCGGACTGCCGGTGGGCCTGCACGATCAGCCGTACGGCGATGTCGTCGACATCGATCACCAGCGCGGCGTCGCCCGCTGCCAGCCGGGCCGCCGCCAGGTTGGTGGAGTTCTGCACGGCGGCCACCACGGTGGGGCGCCGCCCGGGCCATCTACGGTTGTTGAGCAGCAACAGCACCTTGATGACGTCGATATCGCTGTCGTCGGTGAGCGGCGGCAGCACCATGATCGCCTTGGCGGTGTCCGGACTGACCAGCTCCAGGTCCTCGCGCTGCAGGGGGCTGCCGGAGCGGCAGATCACCCGGGTCTTCCCGGTGTCCGGGATGCGCCGCCGGATCTCGTCGTCCATGTCGACCTTGTCGCGGTCGGCGAGGATCACCACACAGGAGCGCCGCTCGCTCTGGTTGGCCTCCACCAACTCGGCGATCACCGTGAAGATCTGGTCCGACCAGCCGAGCACGATGGTGTGCCCGCGCTCGATCAGTTGGGACTTGCCCTTCCGCAGTTCCTGGATATGGGTCTCCAGGCCGGTCGTGATCACACCGATCAGCGCGCTGACGATGAAGATCCCCCCGATGGTCACCGTGAGCATGAGGATCAGGAACAGCGGCTGCCCGGTGTCCCCGCCCATCGTGCCCGGATCGAGGGTACGCAGCAGGCTCATCCAGACGACGCCCGCCCAACCGCCGTTCTCCTCCGTGTCCTTGTGGGCCAGCACCACCACCGCGCTGGAGACCAGGGTGATCAGTGCCAACGAGGCCAGCCCCAGCCAGCCGATCAACGCCGGGGTGCCACGGTCCATCGTTCCGTCGAACCAGTACCGCAGCCGCTCCCGCAGCGTCTTGCGCATGCCGTAATCCTCCGTCGTTCCATCCGCCGCCGTGCCCAACAGGGCGGTCCGGACGGCGTGTTACCCATAAGAGGGTGTCGCCCATCCCCTGACCACGCCAATCGCGGTGACAAAGTCGGGCAGAACGCGGCACGCGCCCACCCCCCGGACGGCGACGGGCGTGATCGGAACAGCCACGCCGCACAACCATTCGCCGCACCCATCTGTCACACCAGGCATCTGCGAGAAGGCTTCCACTGAACGGAAGGGTGTATGCCACATGTCATTCCCCGGACGGCACCGGCGCTTTGCCGCCCTGACCGCCATCGCGGTGGCCCTGCTCGGCGTCGGGCTCGGCGGCGCTCCCGCCCAGGCCGAACCGTCGGGCGGCAGCGCCGCGCAGTACGGTCCGGAACTGAACTTCACCGTATCCCGGGACAAGATCGGTGTGCCGCAACCACTGGTCTACCCGGGCGATCCGGCGCAGATCAGCTGGGGCCTGCCCGGCGATCCTGACGGTGGCACCGCCAAGGACGTGGTCGTCACCATCGACGTGTCCGGCATCTCCGCCTTCGCCGACGTCAGGGGCGTCAGCTGCCGCGAGAACCTGTGTTCCTGGCCGGTCAGGGACATCGAGGCGGACGGTTTCGCCGGCGGCCTCCTGGAAGTGCTGGCCAAGCCGGACGCTCCGCTCCGCACCACCGGGACCGCCCGGCTCACCGCGACGTCCTCCAACGCGACGATCGCCCCCCTCACCGTGCAGGTCACCGTCGGCACCATAGAACTGGTCGTCAACCGTCTGCCGCAGAAGGACGGTGCGGAGCCCGGGACTTCGCTGGCAGCCCCGATCACCGTCGCCAACATGGGCTCGCTCACGTCACCCGGCGTGGAACTGAAGCTGACCACCACCCAGGGCCTCGGCTTCGCACCGCGGTTCGCCAACTGCGCCTACGGTACGACCGACAACCCCCCCTACGGCCACGGGCGGACGCTGGAATCCGCCGTCTGCCGGATCGGCACACCGGTCGAACCGGGCAAGCGCTACCGGCTGTCGGCCCCCGTGGGCCTCGACGTCAAGGGGACGGCGCTCTTCGAGTTCCTGGACTACCGGGTGAAGCCGCCGGCCGACGCCGTACGTACCGCCGCGGACCCGCGCGACGGCGGCTCCCAGGGCTCCGGCCCGGGCGGCGAAGCACCCGTGCTCACGCTGGTGCCGGACGGCGAGGCGCCTGCGCCCGGTACCGTGACGGAACAGGGGATGTGGATGATCAACGCCGCCAACACCGCCGATCTCGCCGTCACCGGCGACTCCGCCGAGGCCGGTCCCGGCACCGAGGTGACGCTGACGGCGAAGCTGCGCAACGACGGACCCGCCACCTTCGACCTGCTCACCTCCGACGACCAGATCGGGCTGCTGGTCGACATTCCCAAGGGCACCACGGCGGTGAAGGTCCCCGAACGCTGCCGCCCCTGGAACGGCCTCGGAACGGACGACCCCCGCCCGGGCGCCCCCCAGTACATGTGCGCGTTCCGCTCGCCCTTCGCCGTGGGCCAGGCCGTGGACCTGCCGTTCACGCTGCGCGTCGCGGAGGACGCACCGGCCACCACCCGTGCCACGATGCGCACCATGTCGGTGAACGGCGTGGAGTTGGCGTTCGACACCCACCAGGCCAACAACAGCGCCCAGTTCACGGTGCGGGTGAAGAAGGGCGCGGGCAACGGCGGCACGCCCGGCCCGGACGGCGCCGACGGCGGAAACGGCAACCAGCCCAGCACCCAGACCATCAGCGCGCCCCGGACCTCCCCGGACACCTCAGGCATGCTGGCCGCCACCGGCAACAGCGGCGCGGCGGCCGTCGCCTGGGTGAGCGGCACGGCAATCGTCATGGGCACCGCGCTCCTGGCCGCCACCCGCGGACCCGGACGCCGCACCGCCGGCTGACCCTGCGGGAGACTCCGTGTGCGCCGATCAGCCGGTGCGCCCGGGGGCCTAGCCGGCGCAGCCGGGTGGTCCGCAGGGAGGGGAGTTCACCGAACCGGCCTGCGTTCCGTAGCAGACTAGGGGCCATGACCGGCTCTTCGACGACGCATCCCGTGCCCTACTACGCGCAGTGGGAATCCGCCGGCCTGGTGCCGGAGTTCATCTCCGGCACCAGGCCGGCCGCATCCGACCCGCTGTGGCGGAAATCCGGAGCGGCCACTGCCGCGGAGTACGGCTTCTGGGCTCCGCGTATCTGCGGGATGGCGTGTCTGCGTATGGCCCTGGACCACTGGGGCCACCGGGTGCCGCCCTCCGTTCCGCTCCTGCACGAAGCGCTCGAAGCCGGCGCGTACGTCCGCAGCGGCGAGACGGTGAAGGGACTGATCTACGATCCGTTCGCCGAGTACGTCACCCGCCGCTGGGGCCTGCACACCCGGGTCCGTCCCCGCGACCTGACGCACGACGAGATCCGTGACGAGATCGGCGGCGGCCGCCTGGTGATGCTGTCCGTTCACCGGACGATCCGAACCCTGGAGCCCGCACCGCCGCAGCGCGGCGGGCATCTGGTACTCGCGGTCGGCGCCGATCCGGCCGGGGTCGCCCTGCACAACCCGTCCGGATTCCCCGGACACTCCCAGCAGTTCGCGCGGGTGCCCTGGACCGACCTCGACAGGTTCTTCGCCGGCCGCGGCATCATCCTCGGCGACCGCGAACGCGGCGCCCGTTCCAGCTGAGCTCCCGGGGACCGTAGCGGGCGCGTGGTACGCCCCGCGACAATCAGGCGCCCCACCCCTCGTCTCGGCGTGGTCGGCCTCGTGGTGCCACCGTCCCTCCGCGGTCGGGCGGTGTGCGGGCTCAGGACGTGGAACGGGGCCACAGTTCGCAGCCCCTCTCCCCGAGCCGTGCGCCGTCCCGGGCGGTCCAGTGGCGGCGCAGGACGCGCACGCCGACACAGGTGTTGACCGTGGTGACCATCAGCTCCCGGGTGCGGCGCTCCAGCTTCGAGAGCTGGTCGGGCGAGGTCAGTCAGCCGCTCGCGGGTGACCTGGACCGCACCACCGACCTGCCCGACCGTACGGCGCTCACCGCAGGCACCCTGCACGCGCCGGCCCTGCGCGACGGCGGCGCCACGGAGTGAGGACCGGCCGGTGGGAGCGGCCCAGCACTCCGTAACACTGCTCGACCACACCGGGCCGTCGGGCCACGGTGTTACGCGACACCGGCACCAGAACGCCGGCAGGGCGCAGGGCATCGTCGGTGAGGCAGCCGTGCGGTGCTCGCTGCGATCACCTTCGTGGCCACAGGGGGGTTGTGAGGCCCGAGGTATATTTTGGTACTGGGTTCCGAAATTCGGATTTCCCGTAAGGACGAAGGAGTCCTCTCGTGGGCCGTCTGGACGACAAGGTCGCGATCATCACCGGAGCGGGCCAGGGCATGGGCGCCTCGCACGCACGCCGCTTCGTCAAAGAGGGGGCGAAGGTCACCCTCACGGACCTCAACGAGGCCGCCATCCGTGAGCTCGCCGATGAACTCGGCGACAACGCGCGGTATACGGTGCAGGACGTCACGCGGTACGACGACTGGAAGCGTGTCGTGGAGGAAACCGAAGCGGCGTTCGGAGACGTCACCGTGCTCGTGAACAACGCGGGCATCCTGGGGCCGATCGCCAAGACGGCGGACCTCGACGAGGACGACTACCTCAAGGTGTGTGCCGTCAACCAGCACTCCCAGTTCCTCGGGATGAAGGCCGTCATCCCGTCGATGCAGCGCGCCGGCATCGGCTCGGTCGTCAACATCTCGTCGCTGGCGGGTCTGCGCGCGAACTACGGCTTCCCGAGCCTCGCCTACGTCGCGAGCAAGTTCGCCAGCCGGGGGATGACGAAGGCGGCCGCGCAGGAGTACGGCGGTGACAACATCCGGGTGAACTCCGTGCACCCGGGCTTCATCAACACCCCGATGATGGTGGAGGCGACCGACGAGGGAGGCGGTGACGCGCTGGCGCAGATCTTCCTCGGCCGGCTCGCGGAGGCGGACGAGGTGTCCTCGCTGGTGCTGTTCCTGGCGTCCGACGAGTCCTCCTACATCACGGGCGCGGAACACAAGATCGACGCGGGCATGTCCGCGTCCTGACGTCGCACTGCCGCACCGCGAGCCGGTCACGGCCGCCCCAGGGGTCTCGGGTTTCGCCGAGTTGGCGGCCCCCGACTCCTGGCCACCACGTTGCGGCGGACGGAACAGGAAGCACACCGCCCACAGCAATCCCCGCGGCGGACCAGCGTGCGGCCATGACCCCCGCAGTCCGCCGGCTCTTCACCCCGGATGTCTTCGCCACCCGTCCCGGCGTCATCCGCACCCGGACCCGATGCCATGAAAGGGTGGCCCGCACACCTGACCCGTGCCTACGTCATCGGCATCATTCCCGGCGACGGCATCGGAGTCGGCGTCACCGAATCGGCGGTACGGCCACGGCGGGCGAACCCCTGGCCGGAACAGCGGGAGCGGCGGGTGGCCCGGGACGGGGCTACGGGGTCCGGCTCCACCCTTACTCGTTCACAGGCGGTCAACTACGGTGCGCTTGGGCAAAGTTACCCGGTGACACCCTCCTCCGGCGTACGCTGAGGGAAGCCTCCGGGACCACCCGGGCCCGCGGCGGGCTACGTACCGCCGCGGACTTCGCCGAGCAGCGCGGCCGCGGGCTCCACACCGGCACTTCGGCAACGACCTGACCGTGACCAGGACCGGTCCCGGTCGACGGACACCCTTGCTCCACCGGATGGATTGAGGTGCCGAACATGAATCAGTCCACACGCCTCGGCGTGGCAGCCGCCGCCCTCGCCACCCTCCTGGCGCTCTCCGCCTGCTCGGGAGGATCCGGGCCGCCCGCCAACGGTGGCCCGGACGTCCGGGCCACGCTCGGTCTCGCCGTACCCTCGGCCGTGATGGCTCCCAAGGAAGAAGTCGCCACGTACGCGGTGGGTGACACCGAGGGCTACTTCTCCCAGGAGAAGCTGAAGGTCGACGTGATCAACACCGACGGTTCGGTCGCCGCCGTCCAGGCCGTCGCCTCGGGCAGCGCCGACATCGCGCCGGCCGACGCGGGAGCCATCCTCGCGGCGCGGGAGAAGGGCGTTCCGGTCAAGGCTGTCGGCGGCCTGGTGCGCAACTGGCCCTGGCGCATGGCGGTCCTGCCGGACAGCGGGATCACGTCCCCCGCCGACCTCAAGGGCAAGAGGATCGGTGTCATCAGCCTCGCCTCCGGCTCGGCCATCTTCGCCCGCGCGTACGCCGGCGACGCCGGGCTGGACGCGGCCGAGGACATCGATCTGCTGCCGGTCGGGGTGGGCGCGCAGGCCCTGTCCGCACTGAAGGCCGACAAGGTCGACGTCCTCGTCCTGTTCACGCAGGCGTACACCACGATCGAGAACACCGGCACGGAGTTCCGCTACCTGGACAACTCCGCCGCCTTCGAAGGCATCCGCTCCCTGACCTTCGCGGTGGCCGAGAAGACCCTGCGGGAGAAGAAGGACGTACTGACGCGCTACCTGCGCGCCTCGTACAAGGCACTGCTCTTCTCCGCCGTCAACCCCGGGGCCGCCATGCGTGACGGCTACCGGGCCTTCCCTCAGCTGCTGGCCGGCAAGAAGGCCGCCGACCGCGTCGCCGACGACACCAAGACCCTTGAGGCATGGATAAAAACCGCGGTCCCGGTCACCGGTGAGCCCGAGGGCTTCCGGGACTGGGGCGCGATCAGCGACGAGGAGTGGCGCAGGACGGTCGCCTACACCAGGACCTCCGGTCAGATCACCAAGGACGTCCCGGTCCCGGAGGTGTGGGACGGCAGCCTGCTCCAGGACGCGAACGACTTCGACGCCGCCGCCGTGATCGAGAAGGCGAAGGCCGCCGGGTAGCGACCGGACACACCGTCAGGAAGGTAGGGAGGGGAGGCCGCCATGGTGATCAGAGGTCTGGGCCGAGGCCGCCGGAGCGTGCGGGGCCGGGGCGGGGTTCCCGCGCCCGATGTGGACGAAGGCCGCTGGATCGAGGTCGACGCCGTGCACAAGACCTACCGCCCGCGCAGGTCCGAGCCGACCCACGCGCTCTCGGACGTCACCTTCACGGTCCGGCGCGGCGAGTTCGTCTCGGTCGTCGGCCCCTCGGGGTGCGGCAAGACCACCCTGCTGAAGATCCTCGCCGGGATCGTCGCCGGCAGCCGGGGGACGGTCCGGGTCGCCGGCCACGAGGTGGCGGGTCCGCTGCCCGAGGTGGGCATGGTCTTCCAGGCGGCCACCCTCCTGCCGTGGCGCACCGTGCTGCAGAACGTGATGGTGCCCGTGGAGGTGCGGAAACTCGACGCCCGGGTGTACCGGGAGCGGGCCGAGCGGCTGCTCGCGATGGCCGGCCTCGACGGCTTCGAGGACAAGTACCCCCACGAGCTGAGCGGCGGGATGCAGCAGCGCACCGGAATCTGCCGGGCTCTGGTGCACGACCCGGCGGTGCTCCTGATGGACGAGCCGTTCGGCGCCCTCGACGCCCTGACCCGCGACCACATGAACGTCGAACTGCTGCGGATCCGGCGGGAGAGCGGCCAGACCATCGTGTTCGTCACCCACTCCATCCCCGAGGCGGTCTTCCTCTCCGACCGGGTGGTCGTCCTCAGCCCCCGCCCCGGCCGTATCGCCGAGATCGTCGACATCGAGCTGGCACGCCCACGTGCGCTCAGCGCCATGGCCTCGGACCGGGCCGGGGTCTTCGTCGAGCGGATCCGCAAGCACTTCGACAGCGCCGGTGTGATCGACCGATGAGGTTCCTCAGGGCCAGGACCGTCAGAGAGCGCCCCGAACTGCTGCTCGTGCCCGCCGTCTTCGTGATCGTCATGCTGGTATGGGAGTTCGCGGTCCCCGCTTTCGGAGTCGACGACTATCTGCTGCCGCGCCCCTCCCGGATCGCCGACGCCCTGTGGACCCAGCTGTTCGACCCGCTGTTCTGGCGCCATCTGAGAGTCACACTGCTGGAGTCGCTGTACGGTTTCCTCCTCGGCGCGGGCGCGGCGCTGCTGCTCGGTACGGTGATCGCGCAGGTGCGGCTGATCGAGCGCACGTTCATGCCGTACATCGTCGCCTTCCAGACGGTGCCCAAGGTGGCCCTCGCGCCGCTGTTCGTCGTGTGGTTCGGCTTCGGCATGACGAGCAAGGTCGTCATGGCGGCGGTGATCGCGTTCTTCCCGATGCTGGTCAACGTGATCGAAGGGCTGCGCTCGGCCGACGCCGACCGGATCCAGATGCTCACGGTGTTCGGCGCGGGCAGGTTCGAGGTCTTCAGGATGGTCCGGCTGCCGAGCGCGCTCCCCTTCATCTTCGTCGGTCTCGACATCGGGATCGTCTTCTCGATCCTCGGCGCCGTCGTCGGCGAGTTCATCGGGGCGAAGGAGGGCCTCGGATACCTCCTGCTGCAGGCCAACTACAACTTCGACATCGCAGGGATGTTCGCCGTGCTGGTGGTGCTCTCCGTGGTGGGGCTCGTCGCCCACTTCACCGTTCGTCTCGCCCAGAAGCGCTTCGTCTTCTGGGCCGGGGACAGCCGGGTGACCGGGGCCGCGTGACCAGGACATGAGCACGGATCAGAACGGCTTCGGCGACCGGCCCGTGGCGGAGCCCGGGCCGCCTGACACCTTACGGAGTTCACCGTGACCGAGTACGACCTGGTGCTGAAGAACGCCCGTGTCGTCACCCACGATCATGACGGCGCGCGGCCCGCGGACATCGCCGTCAGCGGCGGGCGGATAGTCGCCGTGTCCCCCGGCATCGCCACGGAAGGCGCCCGGCGGGTGGTCGACGCCCGCGGCCGGCTGGCGTTCCCCGGTGTCGTCGACGCCCACCAGCACTGGGGGATCTACCATCCGCTCGCCGAGGACGCGGCCACCGAGAGCCGCGCGTGCGCGCAGGGCGGCGTCACCACCGCGCTGACCTACATGCGGACCGGGCGGTACTACCTCAACAAGGGAGGCGCGTACGGCGACTTCTTCCCCGAGGTGCTGGACGCCGCCGCCGGCCGGGCCCATGTCGACTACGGCTTCCACCTCGCGCCGATGTCACGCGGACACATCGACGAGGTTCCCGCCCTGATCGAGCGGTTCGGCGTCACCTCGTTCAAGATCTTCATGTTCTACGGCAGCCACGGCCTGCACGGCAGGTCCGCCGATCAGAGCGCGTTCCTGATGATTCCCGAGAACGAGCGGTACGACTACGCGCACTTCGAGTTCGTCATGCGCGGGGTGCGGGCCGCCCGCGAGCGCTTCCCCCACCTCGCCGAGGAGATCTCGCTCTCCCTGCACTGCGAGACCGCCGAGATCATGACCGCGTACACCGAGCTGGTCGAGGAGGCGGGCGACTTGACCGGGCTCGCCGCCTACAGCGCCTCCCGGCCGCAGCACTCCGAAGGGCTCGCGGTCTCCATCGCCGCCTACCTGGCGCACGAGACCGGGCTGCCGACCGTCAATCTGCTGCACCTGTCGTCCCGCAAGGCGGTCGACGCGGCCGTGCGGATGAGCCGGGCGTTCCCGCACATCGACTTCCGCCGCGAGGTCACCGTCGGGCACCTGCTCGCCGACATCACCACCGCGCACGGCCTCGGCGGCAAGGTCAACCCGCCGCTGCGGCCCCGCGAGGACGTCGAGGCGCTCTGGGAGTACGTGCTCGACGGCACCGTCGACTGGGTCGTCAGCGACCACGCGTGCTGCCGGGAGGAGGTGAAGTTCGGTGAGCCCGAGGACGATGTCTTCCTCGCCAGGTCCGGATTCGGCGGAGCGGAATACCTCCTTCCCGGCCTGATCACCGAGGGGACGAAGCGCGGCCTGCCCCTGGGCCGGATCGCCGCACTGACCTCCTGGAACCCGGCCCGGCGCTACGGGCTGCGCACCAAGGGCAGCCTCGCACCCGGCTTCGACGCCGACATCGCCCTGGTCGACCCGGGCCGCCCCTGGACGGTGCGCGCCGCGGAGTCGGAGTCGGCGCAGGAGTACACCCCGTTCGAAGGCTTCGAGCTGACCGCGCGGGTCACCGACACCTTCCTGCGAGGCCATCACATCCTGCGGGCGGGCCAGGTCACCGGCGAGCCCGCCGGCACCTACCTGCACCGCCCGACTCGCGGCGCCTGACGCCCGAACACCGCTTTCAGCCACATCGAACCGCCCGTGGAGTCCCGGTGGGGCTGCTCTTCGTGTGGAACGCGGAGGCGGTTCGGGGTGTCGCTCTCGGGCTGCCTCAGCGTTCCGTGAACCGGCGCAAGGCGTCGAGCGCGGCCGGGGCGAGGGTGTCCGGGTGGTCGGCGTCGTGCAGCAGGTGGTCCACGCCGGGCAGTGGCACCCGACCCGGTCCCTCGACGTGTGCGCGGCGCAGGGCGGCGGTCAGGGCGTTCGTCGTGGAGCAAGGAACCTGGACGTCGTTCGTGCCGCACGTCAGCAGCACCCTGGTCCCCGGCCGGAGTGCCGCGACGGTGTCCGGCGGGTAGATGGCGTCGTCGCTCTCCACGAACCGAGCACTCGGCCCCTGGAAGGCTTCGAAGAGTTGGGCGACCGCGGGCGGCAGGTCGGTGGTGTCGACCGGTCGGTGTGCCCGCAGGGCGGTGACGGCGGCGTCCACGGCCGCGTCGACAACGCGCTGCTGCTCCGGGGTGAACTGGCCCTGCCGGGTCGCCTCGGCGATCTGGGCGTGCAGTTGCAGCGCGACCAGGTCCAGGAAGCGGATCGCCTGCGGTTGCAGCAGTGCCAGGCCGGCCGGGCGCGGGCGGACGGTGCCGCCGAGCAGCAGCCCGGTCATCGCGCCCTCGCTGTGCCCGACGACCAGCAGCGCACGGGGGTCGGTCTCGGGCTGATCGCGCAAGGACTCGTAGGCGGCCTTCGCCTGGCGGACGAACGCCGGGTAGTCGAGTTCCTCCGGGCGGTCGCGGTAGGCACCGAGCCCGGTGCGGCCGGTGCCGTACTTGTCGAACCGCAGCGTGGCGACTTGGTCATTCCCGAGCATGTCGGCCACCTGCGCCAGGGTGTCCGGGCGGGACGCGGGTGGCTGGTTGCCGTCGCGGTCGGTGGGGCCGCTGCCGGGCAGCAGCAGTGCGGCCCGCAGCCGTTGCCCGGCACGGTGCGCGGGAACATGCAGGGTGCCGTACGTCGTCGTCCCGTCGACGGTGAAGACGACCTCGCGGTCGGCGGCGGGCACGAGAGCCGGAGCCGCCTCGGCCGGGGTGGCGGTCACGGCGGTCAACGCCAGCACGACGGCGGCCAAGCGGAAAAACATCGGTCTACCTCTTTCAGTTCAGATGAGGGCGTTCTCGACCAGCGCGACGGTCGCGCGAGGGTCCTCGACCTGGAGGACCAGGCGGGCGTAGCGCTCGTCGGCGAGTTCGACCACGACGGTCTTCGACGGATCCTTGACATCCCAGAAGACCGTCTCGCCATCGAGATGGAAGGTGCCCGCCGTGATCAGACCGGGTACGCGGGTGCCAGGCGCGCGAATCCCCTTGGGATCGGCGGCGATGCCGGGGTCGGCGGTCGCGCCACGGACGTTGACCAGCGGGATGGTCAGGCTGCTCTTCATAGCCCAGAGCTTGCCGAGCCCCTCCATCACGACGACGAGGTCGTCACCGTCGATGTGAACCAGTGCCATGTCGGTTTTCCTTGTCAGGCGAGAGAGTCGAATCGAGACGTCGGGACAGCGCGGTGCCGACGCCGTCGGGGTTTCCGCGCAGGAGAATGCCCAGTGCGGCGGCCGTGAGGGCGGCGGCCAGGTCGGCGGAAATGCCGAGCGCGTCGGCGATTGCGCTGTCGAGGGCGCCCAACGCGGCCATCACCTCGGCGGCGACCTCCTCGTCGACCGGCGCCCGTTCGACCGCCGCGAGCAGCAGCAGACCGAGGTCGGCCGACGTGACGAGCCGCAGCGCGGTCGCGGCGTCCGGTGCCGCGGCGAGCGCGTCGGCCAAGGGACGGACATCGTCGGCGAGGTGGCGGCGCAGGGCGACCAGGTAGAGGCCGCGCTTGCTGCCGAACGTCTTGTACAGGCTGTTGCGGTGCACGCCGAGACGGGTGACGAGATCATCGACGGACACACCGTCATACACGCGGCCGCCGAACAACCCTACGGCGGCGCGCACCACCTCGTCCTCGTCGAACGCTCTTGGCCTACCCATGACATGACCATAGCCAGTTGAGGAACGATCAGTCAAGAACGATCGTTCCTCAACTGGCGGCGGCTACGCGCGTGCCGCGGGTCAGCGCACCCTTCCCCGTGGTTTCAGGGCCACCGGGGGGAGTTCGGGGGCGGGGAGGCGGTCGCCCGCGTAGCCTCGTACCTCGCCGAAGCGGGAGGTCTCCGTCCAGTCCTTGCGGGCCGTCTCGATCTCCTCGTGCGAACGGCCGATGAAGTTCCACCACATGACCAGTTCCTCCTCGAAGGGCTCACCTCCGAGGAGCATCAGTCCCGCGTCGGACTGTGCGCGCAGGGGGAGTTCGGTGCGGCCGCAGCCGAGGTAGAGCATGGAGCCGGGGAGTACGGGCACTCCGTCGACCTCGGTCTCGCCGGACATGCACAGGATCGCGTACTCGAAGTCGGGTTCGAGGGGGAGACGGGTCTCGGTGCCGCGGGCCAGTGCGAGGTCCGCGGCGAGCAGGGGGGTGTAGATGGTGCCCGGGGAGACCGCGCCGTCGAGTGCGCCGAGGATGACGGTGGCGGTCAGGCCGGGGGCGGTGACGACGGGCAGGTCGGCGTGGTGCTGGAAGTGCGGTGTGACCTCGCGGTGGGCGTCCGGGAGCGCGACCCAGAGCTGGGCGCCGTGCAGGAAGCGGGCGTGGGAGCGGGGGCTCTCCTCCGAGTGGGAGATCGCCCGGCCCGCGGTCATCAGGCCGAGTTCGCGCGGGCGTACGGTCTGGAGGCTGCCGAGGCTGTCGCGGTGCAGCACCTCGCCGTCGTGGAGCCAGCTCACCGTCTGGAGCCCCATGTGCGGGTGGGGCGGGACCTGCATGCCGGGCTCGTCGGCGATGTCGTCGGGCCCGTAGTGGTCGACGAAGGCGAACGCGCCCACCATGCGGCGGCCGAGGTTGGGCAGCAGTCTGCGGACCTCGGTGGACTCACCCAGCCGGACCGCGCGGGGGCTCAGGAGTTCTCGTACCGGCTCGGCGACGACGAAGCCGCGACCGCCGCAGACGGTGGCGGTGGCCTGACGATCAAGATTACTCATGGCGACCAACTTAGTACGGGACGGGGCGTGCCGGTCCGGTCGCGGTTCACCGGTCGCCGGTGTCCGGGGCGTGCCAGACCGTGGTCGTGTTGCAGAAGGCCCGGATGCCCTGGCCCGACAGCTCCCGCCCGTACCCCGAACGCTTCACGCCGCCGAAGGGGAGGGCGGGGTGCGAGGCCGTCATGCCGTTGAAGAACACACCGCCCGCCTCCAGGTCGCGTACGAAGCGGTGCGTCTCGGGCTCGTCACGCGTCCATACGTTGGAGCTCAGCCCGAACGGGGTGTCGTTGGCGAGCGCCACCGCCTCGTCGAGGTCCCTGATCCGGTAGAGCGTGGCGACGGGTCCGAAGGTCTCCTCGTGGTGGATCCGCATCGCGTCCGTGATCCCGGCGAGGACGGTCGGTTCGTAGAACCACCCCTTGCCGCATTCCTGCGGGCGCTGCCCGCCGCACAGCGCGGTCGCTCCCCGGCCCAGCGCGTCCTCGACCAGTTCCTCCAGATCGGCGCGGCCCCGCTCGCTGGCGAGGGGGCCGATGTCCGTGGACTCGTCCATCGGGTCGCCGACGGTCAGGTCGCGCATGCCTGCGGTGAACAGGGCGGCGAAGGTGTCGAAGACGTCTTCGTGGACGATGAAGCGCTTGGCGGCGATGCACGACTGGCCGTTGTTCTGCGTCCTGGCGGTCACCGCGGTCCGCGCCGCCCGTTCGACGTCCGCCGAGGGCATCACGATGTACGGATCGCTGCCGCCCAGCTCCAGGACGGTCTTCTTGATCTCGTCGCCCGCAACGGCCGCGACGGCGCGGCCGGCCGGTTCGCTGCCGGTGAGGGTGGCGGCGGCCACCCGGGGGTCGCGCAGGACGGCCTCGACCGCGTCCGACCCCACCAGCAGGGTCTGGAAACAGCCGGGTGGATAGCCCGCCCGGCGGAAGAGATTCTCCAGGTAGAGGGCGGTCTGCGGAACGTTCGAGGCGTGTTTGAGCAGGCCCACGTTGCCGGCCATGAGGGCCGGGGCCGCGAACCGTACGACCTGCCAGAGCGGGAAGTTCCACGGCATGACGGCGAGGATCACCCCGAGAGGGCGGTGGCGGACGCTCGCGCGGGCGGCGCCGGAGTCCCGTACGTCGGCGTCCGAGGGGTGTTCGTCGGCGAGCAGTTCCGCGGCGCGGTCCGCGTACCAGCGCATCGCCTTCACACACTTGGCGGCCTCGGCCCTGGCCGCGGCGACGGGCTTGCCCATCTCGGTGGTCATGGTGCGGGCGATGTCGGCCTCGTCGTGCTCCAGCAGGTCGGCGGCGCGGTTCAGCAGCCCCGCCCGCTCGTCGAAACCGGTGGTGCGGTACTCCCGGAACGTGCTGTGGGCCGCGGCCAGGCGGGCCTCGATCTCCTCGGCCCCCAGCGGGTCGAAGGTCAGCAGTGTCTCTCCGCTGGCGGGGTTCACCGTCGCGATGGGCATGGCGATTCCTCCTCGAATCGGTCCGCCGGCCCCCGCCGTCCCGGCTTCTCAGGACCCTTCCCGGCTTCGCCGTACCGCGCAACAGGGCGGGGCGCGCGGGGGCCGGTTGCCGCCGTTTGACACGGTGGTGAGAGGTGGGAGGGTGGAAAGGCGGAGGGCGGCCACGGCCGTCCGTCCCGGCTCCGGGCGCAAGGAGAACGGAGAGCGACGTGAGCGGCGACAGCGCTGCGGCGATGGGAGACGAGGTCTACCAGCCCGACGGCTCCGAGGTCGGCGACGACCAGGGCATCCTCGACGCCGAGGACACACTGCTCGACCGCGGCTCCGACCCCTTCGACGAGGGGTGGTCGCCGCCCGAACGGCCCCTGGGCGTCGAGTGCAGGGGAACGACCGCCGCCGAGCGCTCGGCGGGCGAGACGCTCGACGAGCGGCTCGCCGAGGAGGTCCCCGAGGTGTGCGCGCCGGACGGGGACGACCTCGGGGACCTGCCGTACGGCGAGGGCGAGCTGCTCGACGACGAGGTGGGCGACCACCGGTCCGGGCGGCTGGTGGCCCCGGACGAGGGCGCCCACGAGGACGCCGAGAAGGACATGATCGCCACGGATGTCGGCATCGACGGCGCGGCCGCGTCGGCGGAGGAGGCCGCCGTCCATCTCGTCCCCGAGGCCGACATGGAGTGACACCGCTTCCTCACGCCAGAGGTACGGGTACGGGGTCGAGGAGCGCGGTGTCGAGCGGTACGAGGGGTGGCGGGACGACCCTGAACACGTTCTGCGGTGCCCGGACGCTCCTGGTGAACCAGATGACCTTGCCGTCCGCCGTGGCACAGGTCCCCCAGCTGTCGCTGAGCGCGGCCACCCAGGCGAGTCCGCTGTCCCCCGCCGTGCGCAGGCGCGGCAGGCGCGGGTCGCCGTCCTCGACGGAGGCGGTGAGGTGACGGCCGCTCCAACGGAGTTCCACCGCACACCTGTTGTCGGGTCCGGAGTGCCGGTGGGCACGGGACAGCAGTTCGGCGACGCCGCGGGCGACCGGCTCGGCGTGCAGATCGAGCCTCCAGTGCCGAAGGTGCGCGGCGACGGTCCGCCGGAGCGGCGCCAGGTGCTCGGGGGAGGTGTACGACGCGACCGCGTAGCGGCGGTCCTGACAAGGGCGTCCGGGGTGCGGACGCCCGGTGCACATGCAGTCGGGCGGAACGGTCATGGTGCCGGCTCCTCGGGAGGGGCCCACGTGCTTCACCGCGTGGTACCGGCGTCAGCGCGGTGTACCAGCGGTCCCCGAGCACGAAGCGTGAGCGAAAGCCACGTCTGGGTCACCCTCAGGTTGCCGCCGAACGGCCGAACCCGCAACACGGACGGGCGCGGGACCCTCGTCGACGG
The DNA here is from genome assembly GCF_042752355.1 of Streptomyces sp. NPDC059255. Lineage (NCBI taxonomy): Bacteria > Bacillati > Actinomycetota > Actinomycetes > Kitasatosporales > Streptomycetaceae > Streptomyces > Streptomyces sp. NPDC059255. The sequence goes on along the minus strand of NZ_JBHYZP010000001.1, from coordinate 555,503 downwards.
GCGCCCCGGAGTCACCGGCTCTCCAGGCGTACCTGGACCTCTTCCTCCTGGTCGCCCGAGGCCGTACCGACGACACGGACGGTGAAGGCCGAGGCCAGGGTCTCGCGCACATGGTCCACCGCCGAGTAGCCGCCCTGGAGGGTGGCCACGACCGGTGCCGTCAGCCGGGTGGCGCCGGGGTCGCGCCGTGCCTCCGTCGTGTCGAAGGTCGCGATCCACACGGTCGGGCGCACTCCGGGCACCGCCTGCGGGCGGTCGTCGGGCGCGCGGTCGCAGGAGTAGGCCGTACGGAGCGCGCTGAACACCGCGTGCGCGTCCTCCTTCGCCCCGTCGGTGAGGGCCACGACGACCTCTGCGCCCGCGTGGCTGACCGAACCGTTACCGTTCGTACTCTTCACGTGGATCGTTCCTCTCCGCCGTCGCCTCGGGCCCCCCGTCCAGGCTCTCCCCGGCGGCCCGGCGCCGCGCGCATAGTGACGTTCGACGAAGAACTGTGCCACCGACAGCACGGTGGTGACGACGACGTACCAGATGGTCGCGACCATCAGCAGCGGGATGATCTCGTACGTGCGGTTGTAGATGAGCTGTACGGAGAAGAGCAGGTCCTGGACCGCGAGCACACTGACGATGCTGGTGCCCTTGAGGGTGCCGATGAGCATGTTGCCCGCCGTGGGGACGATGGAGCGCATCGCCTGCGGCACGATCACCCGGCGCAGCACCCGCCACCGGCTCAGGCCGAGCGAGGCGGCGGCCTCCGTCTGGCCGGCGTCGACGGAGAGGATGCCGCCGCGCACCACCTCCGCCGCGTAGGCGGCCTCGTGCAGGGTCAGTCCGATGAGTGCGGTGAGGCCGGGCCCGAAGAGGTTCACGGTCGTGACGGTGAGGAACTCCGGCCCGAAGGGGATGCCGAGGCCCAGGGTCGGGTAGAGCGCGCCGATGTTGAACCAGAAGAGCAGCTGCACCAGCAGCGGCGTGGAACGGAATATCCAGATGTAGCCCCAACTCAGGCTCTGGAGAACGGGGTTGGCGGAGAGCCTCAGCACCGCGAGGAAGGTGCCGATGAGGAAGCCGAGCACCATCACGGCCGCGGTCAGCCAGAGGGTGAGCAGCAGGCCGTCGAGGACGGCGGGGGTGGTGAAGTACCGGCCGACCACGCCCCACTGGAACCGTTCGTTGCGGACGACCGAGTGGACGGCCATCGCGAGGAACAGCAGGGCGACGGCGGCGGACAGCCAGCGGCCGGGGTGGCGCCGGGGGACGATACGGGTGGGTTCACCGGGCTCCGCCGAGGGCTGCGGGGAGTTCCCTGGTGAGGCGGTCGCGAGGGGTGCGCGCGGTCCGTCGAGCGAGGGCGACAGGGACATGTGAGGGCTCCGCGGAGATCAGGAGATCAGGAGATCGAGGATCGCGCGATCGAGGATCGGGAGATCAGGCGATGCGTCGGTGTGGCACGGACCTGGTGAGCAGGGTGTCGTCGTCACACGTACCGCGTCCCTCAACACGGCCGGTGCGTACCGGAGTCACCACGGACGCGCAGCGCGGCTCGCCCGTGCCGGCCGGCGCCGCACACCGCTCGATCGTACGGGCGTACGACGGACGGGTGTCAAGTACGCGGCCCTGGCAGGTGCTACGCCGACCGGAGCGGGGCGGCGGGCCGGGTGCCCACGGTGCGAGCACATGTTGACTTCGGCGGACGTACCGTGCTCAATTGGCTCCATGCAGAAGCAGCAGCCGTTGGTCACCCGCGGCCACATCGACTTCGGTCGCGTGTGGTCCGCCTCTTGTCGCGCCTGACCCGGCAGCGGGCCGCCTGACCGGCCCCTCCCTCCCTCGGTGACCCCGTCGCGGGCCGAGTTCCTCTCTCACCGGGCGCACGCTGCCGCTCTCCCCCGGCTCCTCCCGGTACGCGTCCGTACGACGCGCCGTCCGTCGTCACGCACACCCCCGCACGTATACCCCCGCGCACCCAGCAACGCGTACACAGCCACGCGCACCGACACGCATCCGCGTACCCGCGCACCCGCTCATGTCGCCCTGCCCCGGGGCCGGTTCGGCATGCCGTCGCCGCCGTCCCGCCACGCCCCGGCCTCCGTACGAAAGGTCCGTCATGCCTGTGGAGTTCCTCGGTATCGCCGCCACCCACGACGGGTCGGAGACGACATCCCGCTCCGGCGCCTCGTTCGACAAGGAGTACACGCTCAGGCTCGCCCGCGCCCACGAGGACCACGGCTGGGACCGGGTGCTGTTCGCCTACGGTTCGGGTTCGCCCGACCCGGCGCCGGCCGCCGCATATGTCGCCTCCCGTCTCGACCGGCTCCAGATCCTGCTGGCGCACCGCCCGAACGTCTCCTACCCGACGTTCGCCGCGAAGACCATCGCGACGCTGGACCGGATCAGCGACGGGCGGCTCACCGTCCATTTCATCACCGGCGGCAACGATCACGAGCAGGGCCGTGAGGGCGACACCCTCACCAAGGACCAGCGGTACGCCCGCACCCGCGAGTACATCGAGATCGTCAAGCGCGTCTGGACGTCGCACGAGCCCTTCGACCACGAGGGCGGGCACTACCGGTTCCACGACTTCGTCAGCGATGTCTTCCCGGTCCAGCAGCCGCGTCCCGACGTCTCGTTCGGCGGCTCCTCGCCGGCGGCGTACGCGGCGGGCGGGGCCGAGGCCGACATCTACGCCCTGTGGGGCGAGCCGCTGGCGCGGACGGCGGAGCAGATCGAGGCGGTGAAGGCCGCGGCACGGGCCGCGGGACGTCCGGCCCCGCCGCGCTTCCAGGTGGCCTTCCGGCCGATCATCGCCCCCACGGAGGAGCTGGCCTGGGAGAAGGCGCACCGCACGGTCGCCGCGATCAAGGATCGTACGGCTCAGGGCAAGCGTACGGTCGTACGGGACCACCCGCGGCTCGCCCCGGAGAACACCGGGGCGCAGCGGCTGATCGCGATCGCGGAGTCGGGCGAGCGGTTCGACCGGGCGCTGTGGACGCCGACGGCCGCCGCCACCGGCGGCGCGGGCAACTCCAACGCGCTGGTCGGCACGCCGGAGACGGTCGCGCAGGCCCTGCTCGACTACTACGACCTCGGCGTGGACATCATCTCGGCCCGGGGGTACGACCTGCTGGGCGATGCCATCGACTTCGGGCGCCATGTCATCCCGCTGGTACGGGCCGAGGTCGCCCGGCGTGACGCGGCGGGCGCGCCGCGCGGTGCGCAGGCCCTGGCCGAGGCGGGCCGATGACCTCCGTCGCCGAACCCCGCAGGCTGACCTGGCGGCGGACCAGGGTCTCCGATCCGCTGGTGCGGCCGATGCTGGCGGAGCTGGGCCACGAGTACTCCGCGCGCTACGGGAAGGACGCGCACGGCGAGCTGGCCCGTTACCCCGCCGAGGAGTTCGACCCGCCGCACGGCACCCTGCTGCTGTTGCTGGAGCACGGCGAACCGGTCGCCGGGGGTGCCTTCCGCCGCTACGACGCGCACACCGCGGAGCTGAAGCGGATCTGGACCCACTCCGGCCACCGGCGGCGCGGGCTCGGGCTGCTGGTCGTCGCGGAGCTGGAACGCACGGCGGGCGCCCGCGGCTACCACCGGGTCTTCCTCACCACCGGCCCGCGCCAGCCGGAGGCCCGCGGGCTGTATCTGGCGGCGGGGTACACACCGCTGTTCGACACCGCCGCGGATCCGGAGACCATCGGGCCGCTGCCGTTCGAGAAGCTCCTCGCGGGCCCGGCCGGCACCGGGAGCACCGCGGAAAGCGAGGGATGACCCGTGCGTACTTTGATCCCGGGCCGTTCCCGGCCCGCGCGCCGCACCGCGGCGGGCGCGCTGGTGGCCGCCCTGCTGCTGCCGCTCCTGACGGGGTGCGGTGCGGACGCGGCGTCCGGTGAGGAGACGGCCGGTGCCGCGCCCTCGGAGGACGTCACCGCCGCGCTGGAGAAGAACCCCGCGCTGGCGAGGCTGCTGCCCGAGGATGTGCGGAAGCGGGGGACGCTGACCCTCGGCGCCTCCGTGGGCGCGGCGCCCAGCTCCTACTTCCCCAGCGCGTCGAGCAGGACCCCGGCCGGCCAGGACGTCGACATCGCCGACGCCGTCGGCAAGCTGCTGGGCGTGCGGCTGACACGGCAGCAGGCGAGTTTCGACGCCATCCTGCCCGCGCTCGGCAGCGGCAAGTACGACGTGGGCACCGGCAACTTCGGTGTCACCGACGAGCGCCGGAAGACGATCGACTTCGTCACGTACATCAATGACGGACAGGGCTTCGCCGTCCGCGAGGACGACAAGACCCTCGGCAGGGTGACCCGGCTCGACCAGCTCTGCGGCAGGTCGGTCGGGGTGGGCGCGGGCACCACTTTCGAGTCGACACTCGAAGCCGGGAAGGGCGTCTGCGCCGCCACGGGCAGGAAGCCGTACAAGGTGAACGTCTACTCGGACAACGGGTCGCTGCTCACCAGTCTGCAGCAGAACCGGGTCGACGTGGTGATGTCGACGATCAACGGGCTGCGCCACCAGGCGGCCCAGCCCGCCGCCCGTACCCGGTTCCTGAACGAGTACCACCGGCTCGACGTGGGATTCGCGTTCAGGAAGGGATCCCCGCTGCCGAAGGCGTTCCGGGCGGCCGTCAACGAGCTGATCCGCAACGGTACCTACGGGAAGATCCTCGACAAGTGGGGGACGCGCGAGTCCGCCATCGAGGAGTCCCGGATCAGTCCCCCCGAGCAGAAGTAGCCGGCAGGAGCCTCCGATGACCACCGTATCCGGCTCCGCGGCCTCCGCCGCCTCCGAGACCGCCACCGTCCCCGAGGACGCCACTGTCTCCAAAGCGGCCGCTGTCCCCGAGTCAGCCGCTGCCCCCGAATCCGCCGCCGTCCCCGAAACCTCCGAGGTGCTCAGGGTCGTCCCCGCGCGGCACTACTGGCGCTGGGCGGCCGGTGTGGCGGCGCTCGTCCTCGTCGCCCAGTTCACCCACGGCCTGGTCACCAACCCGGGCTGGGAGTGGGACACCTTCTTCCTCTACCTGACCGCCGACACGGTCCTCGAAGCCGTCTGGGTCACGCTTCAACTCACGCTCTACGGAACGGTGCTGGGCTTCGCCCTCGGTGTCGTCCTCGCCTTCATGCGGCTGAGCAGGAGTGTGATCCTCCAGACCGTCGCCTGGACGTACATCTGGGTGTTCCGCTCGATCCCGCTCATCGTCCAGCTGCTGTTCTGGTTCAACCTCGCCTATCTCTACCAGGAGTTGGGAGTGGGCATCCCCTTCGGCCCGGTGCTGTGGAGTTTCGACACGATGAACCTGGTCGGCGCGCTCTCCGCCGCCGTCATCGGTCTCGCGCTGCACCAGGCCGCGTACGCCGCCGAGATCGTCCGGGGCGGGATCGTCTCCGTCGACGGCGGGCAGTTGGAGGCCGCGGCGGCCCTGGGCATCCCCCGGGCGCGGCAGCTCCGGCGCATCCTGCTGCCGCAGGCGATGCGCGGGATCCTCCCCAACGCGGCGAACGAGGTCATCTCCCTGTTCAAGGGCACGTCGATCGTCTCGGTGATGGCCATCGGGGAGCTGTTCTACCAGGTGCAGGTGATCTACGGCCGCAACGGGCGGGTCGTACCGCTGCTGATGGTCGCCACCGTCTGGTACATCCTGCTGACCACCCTGCTCTCCGTCGTCCAGTACTACGTGGAGCGGCACTTCGCGCGCGGCGCCGAACGTACTCCCCCGGCCACCCCGCTCCAGCGGGCGAGGGCCTTCACCCACAGGATGCGGGCTGCCGCCGCCACCGGAGGTTTCCAGAAATGACCACGGCCCCCGTCTCCGAACCGGCCGGCGCGGCCACACCCCCGGCGGACTCCCGTCCGATGGTCGACATACGCGGCGTCCACAAGAGCTTCGGCCCCCTCGACGTGCTGCGCGGGGTGGATCTCCAGGTACGCGCCGGAGAGGTCACCGCGGTCCTGGGCCCGTCCGGCTCCGGCAAGTCGACACTGCTGCGGAGCATCAACCATCTCGAAAAGCTCGACCGCGGTCACATCAGCATCGACGGGGAGCTGATCGGCTACCGCCGCTCCGGGTCCACACTGCACGAGCTCAAGGAACGCGAGGTGTTGAAGCAGCGCCTGCACATCGGGTTCGTCTTCCAGAACTTCCATCTCTTCCCGCATCTGACGGTGCTGGAGAACATCATCGAGGCGCCGGTCTCGGCGCTGCGCCGGCCCCGCGCGGCCGCGGTTGCACAGGCCCGGGCGCTGCTGGAGCGGGTGGGACTCGACGACAAGGCGAGCACCTATCCGCGGCAGCTCTCCGGTGGCCAGCAGCAGCGGGTGGCCATCGCCCGGGCGCTCGCGCTGGAGCCGAAGGTGCTGCTCTTCGACGAGCCGACCTCGGCGCTCGACCCCGAGCTGGTGGGCGAGGTCCTCGATGTGATCAAGGATCTGGCCCGCAGCGGCACCACGATGATCATCGTCACCCATGAGATCGGCTTCGCCCGCGAGGTGGCCGACACCGTCGTCTTCATGGACGACGGTGTGATCGTCGAGCAGGGTCCGCCCGCGGAGGTGCTGGACCGGCCGCGCCACGCCCGTACCAAGGCCTTTCTGTCGAAGGTCCTCTGAGGGCCGCCGGTACCCGGCCGCCGGCATCCGCCGTCGCCCCTGTGCCCCTCCTCCTCTCCTCGGTCCCCTCTCTCCTCCGCCCCCGCTCTCCCCCGTCCCCTTCCTCCGCCGTCCTGACAAGGAGCCCCCGTGCCGCCCCGCCGTTCTCCCCGTGCCGTCACCGCCGCCCTGCTCGGTCTCGTCTCCGTCCTCTCCCTCACCGCCTGCGGCAACCCGGCCGGCGGGACCGGCTCGGAACCGGGCGGCGGTGCCGCGTCCGCCGCCGGGGCCGGCGGCGGGAAGAGCCTCCAAATCAATCTCGGCCCCGACCAGAAGCGGGTGTCCACCCCCGAGGTGGCGTCCATCGCCGCCCTCGTCCCGGCGGAGATCCGCGCGAGGGGCACCTTGGAGGTCACCAACTCCGCAGGCTCCGTGCCCCCGTTGACCTTCTACGCCACCGACGACAAGACCGTGATCGGGGTGGAGCCGGACATCGCCTCGCTCGTCGCGGACGTGCTCGGGCTGAAACTCCGCTACCACCCGGTCGACTGGGCCAACATCTTCGTCGGGCTCGACAGCGGCAAGTACGACCTCGGGCTCAGCAACATCACGGTGACCGAGGAGCGCAAGGAGAAGTACGACTTCGCGACCTACCGGCTCGACAACATCGCGTTCGAGGCGAAGAAGGGCTCCGGCTGGAAGGTGCGGGGGCCCCGGGACGTGGCGGGCCGGACCATCGGGGTGGGCTCCGGCACCAACCAGGAGAAACTGCTGGTCGACTGGGACAGGGCCAACGTGGCGAAGGGGCTGAAGCCCACCGACATCAAGATCTACCAGAACGCCGGCGACTACTACCTGGCGCTCGGTTCCGGCCGTCTCGACGCCTACTTCGGCCCCAACCCGGTCGCCGCGTACCACGCCGCCTCCACCGGACAGACCGAGATCATCGGTACGTTCTCGGGGGCCGGCGACGCGCTCCAGGGCGAGATCGCGGCCACCACCAAGAAGGACAACGGTCTGATCAGGCCCGTCCAGGAGGCGCTGAACACCGTGATCGAGAACGGGGCGTACGGGAAGGTCCTGGCGCGGTGGGGACTGGCGGAGGAGGCCGTGCCGTCCTCGGAGCTGAACCCTCCGGGGCTGCCGAGGACCGCCTCCTGACGGCTGCTTCTCCCCCGGCCGCCCGCGCCGCCCCGAGGAGCGCGCGGGCGGCCGGGGGCCCGTCGTCCCGGCTCGGCGATCCGATGGGCCGTCGGCCGGGTTCGGCCGTACGGGTTGTCGCCGTGCGAGGGTGTGTGTCGCGGGCGGCAGCCGGAGCGGCGGGCGCGGTCCGGCGAAGAGACTCGTCGGCGTGACGGATATTCAGCCCTCCCGGAGGGACGACGAGACGCTGCGGCTGATCGGGCAGGAATGGGGGCGCGTGTCCGCCGCCCCGGCCGCCTGGCGGGGCGCGCTGCCCGTCGACCCGGACCTCGGCAGCTACCCGGAGCCCGAGCAGATCGTGCCGCCCCGCTTCGGCAGGTTCGTCCGGGTCACCACGGTCGGCGGGCCGCCGAGGGCGACCGTGGCCGCGAGCCGTGCGGAACCGGCCCCCGCCCCCGGGTTCGGGGCCCGGCTGCGGCGGGCCGTGCTGGGCGCGCCGCTGCGGTCCACCGCGGTCGTACGGGAGCGGATGCGCAAGCTGGTGGCGCTGCCGGTGCTCTCCGCGGACGCGCTCTCCTCGGTGGCGTACGGCCCCGAGGCGCTGCTCGCGGTGCTGGTGCTGGGCGGTACGGCGGGACTGGCCTGGTCGGTGCCGGTGTCGCTGGCGATCGTCTTCCTGATGCTGGCCGTGGGGCTGTCGTACCGTCAGACGATCCGGGCGTACCCGCACGGCGGCGGCTCGTACATCGTCGCGACGGACAATCTGGGGCGGGTCCCCGGCCTGGTGGCCGCGGCGGGGCTGATGACGGACTACGTCCTGACCGTGGCGGTCTCCGTGTCGTCCGGGATGGCCGCGGTCACCTCGGCGGTCCCCGGCCTCTCCGGGGACGTGGTGCCGATCGGCGTGCTGGTCATCGTCGTCCTGCTGGCGGGGAACCTGCGGGGGGTCAGACAGGCGGGCGCGCTGTTCGCGGCGCCGACGTACGCCTTCATCGTCGCCATCGTCGCGCTGGTCGCCTTCGGTCTGTACGACGCGGCGGGGCGCGGCTTCGAGCCCGTTCCGCATCCGCCGCTGCACGCGGTGGAGGGGGTGGGGGTGCTGCTGGTGATGCGGGCGTTCGCGTCGGGGTCGACGGCGATGACCGGGATCGAGGCGATCTCCAACGCCGTACCCGCGTTCAAGCCGGTCCCCTGGCGCAACGCGCGGACGACGCTGGCCTGGATGATCGGGCTGCTCATCGCCCTGTTCGCCGGGACGATCGCGATGACGCATCTGGAGGGGGTCGTCCCCCGGTCGGGCGAGACGGTGCTCTCGCAGCTCGCGCACCGCAGCTTCGGCTCCGGCGGGATGTACGTCTTCACCCAGGCGGCGACGGCGCTGGTGCTGCTGCTCGCGGCGAACACCGCGTACAACGACTTCCCGCGGGTGCTCTACCTGCTGGCGCGGGACAACCACGCGCCGCGGATCTTCCTCCGGCTGGGGGACCGGCTGGCGTTCAGCAACGGCATCATCGTGCTCTCCGTGGCGGCGGCGCTGGTCTATGTGGCGTTCGACGGCGACACGGCGGCGCTGATCCCGCTGTACGCCGTGGGGGTGTTCCTCGCCTTCACCCTGTCGCAGAGCGGCATGGTCGTGCACTGGTGGCGCAGGAGGGACCGGCACTGGCGCAAGAGTCTCTGCTTCAACGCCACCGGCGCGGTGCTGTCCGCGCTCGTCTTCATCACGGCGGGCATCACCAAGTTCACCGAGGGCGCGTGGCTCGCGATCCTCACGGTGGGGGTGTTCCTGCTGGTGACGACGCGGATCCACCGCCACTACGCCCGGGTCGCCGAGGCACTGCGGCTGCGGCCCCAGAAGATCGAGATTCCCAGCCGTACGATCGCCCCGCGGGCGGCGCGCGACGCGGTGGCCGCCGATGGCACGGCGGCCATCGACGCGGCGAAGGCCACCGGTGGAGCGGAGGCGACCGGTGGAGCGGAGGCCGCCGGGCCCGTGGACGGGACCGAGGACGCCGAGCCGGAGGAGTCCCCGGAGGAGATCCTCCACCTGTCCGTCGTCCCGCTCGACTCGCTGCACCGGGCGAGCATGCGCACCCTGGCCTACGCCGCCTCGCTCCAGCAGCCCGTCCTCGCCCTGCACGTCAGCCCGAGTGACGAGGACGCCGAACAGTTCCGCCAGGCATGGCTGCTGTGGGGCGACCATCTGCCGCTGCGGATCATCGTCTCTCCGTACCGTGCGATCGTCACTCCCCTGATCAGTTATGTGGAGTCGCTGCACCGTCAGCGGCCGGATCTGACCATCACCGTCATCATCCCGGAGATCGTCGTACGCCATTGGTGGCACCGCGTTCTGCACAGTCCGCTGGCGGGGCGGCTACGGCACGCACTCCGGCCGCTGCCGAAAATCGTGGTGACGACGGTCCCGTTCCACATCTCCGACGGACACTCAACCCCGAACGGACATACGGAATGAATCATCAAACTATTGTCCCAACTGGTCGATTTATCGACCTTTGCCTAAAGTTGGCAGCGGCACGGCCAGTCAGGGCCGTGGCATCTACATGAGGAGCCCACGATGCTTTCTCAGACCATGAGGCCGACCGAAATCACCCTGGACATCGAAGCGTTGGGAACGGCGATGGCCGAGCCCGAGGCACCCCTGAGCGACGCGCCCGTGTACGCGCCGGAAGCGGCGGGCGTGCTGCTCCTGCTGGCCCTTCTCTCCCCGAAGGAGCCCAAGGAGCCGAAGGGCCGATGAGCCCCGACCGGTCGCGGACCTCCTATCAAGAAGCAGCGGCCGGCCTGGCACGACGTGCCCTCGGTGCCCTTCGGGGCGCCGGGGGCACGGCCATGGTCGCCGAACACGTCGAGAGCGCGCCGGACCCCGGCGCGGCGCTGGCCGCCATCAGGATCCTCGGCGCGGACACCCTCGCCCCCGCCCTGCTGGCCGGAGCCCCCGTGCACCCCCGGGACGCGGAGGCGGTGGCGCTGGCCTTCGGCGCACTGCCCCCCGCGCGGGACGGCACGCCTCCGCCGCCCGCCGGGCCCGCGGGCCCCTGGCTGATGGCATGGCGCGACTGGGGCACCCTCACCCTGCTGGCCGTCCTCTCCGACCAGGCCGGCGGCGGGCGGGCGCGCGGCGGCGACGGGCGTCCCGCGGCGGTCCGGCCCGCGCCGCCCCCGCCCGCCGGACCCGCGGCGGACAGCAGCGATGCCTGGGCCGCCTGGTCGGTGACGATGGGGCAGCTCTGCACGCTGGCCCTGCCCGGCCTGGACGGCCCGGTGCACGACGCGGCGCGCAGCTCCGCGCTCGGCCTGGCGCGCGGGGCGACCCGTGCCGTACTGCGCCGGGACTACCCGACCGCCGCCCGGATCGTCCGCTGGCTCGCCTGGCTGCACAGCGAGGGGGTACGGATCCCGCTCGACCCGAAGCCGCTCGTGGAGCACATCTCCCTGCTGGCGGGCGGTGACCGGCTCGCGCTCGACACGGCGATCGCCGGCCGGCTGCTCGGGTCCGGCTGAGCGGCCCCTGCCGTCCGGCGCCGGCATCCCCACCACACGACGCGATCCCGCGCGACACCGCAACGACTCGCGCGACACCGTACGACCCCCGGCGGTCCCGGCCGCCGACCGTCCCGTACCACGCCGAACCGCCCCGATCGGACCGAGACCCGATGGCCATGTCCGTCACACAGCACGCCCACCGCGTCAGCCTGCGGGCCCTGCACTGGCTGCACACCCACCGTGAGCACGGCGCGCTCCCGCCCGACACCACCGCCGAACTCGCCGAGCCCGACACCGTCTACAAGCCGCTCGGCGAGACCGCGCTCGCCGCCTCGCTGGTCCTGCGGGAGGCGGTGGCCGGCAGTACGGAGCTGCGGCTCGCCCGCGAACTGCTGGACTTCGCCTGGAAGCAGCTCGGCGGCGGGGACATGCTCCACGAGCGGCTGCTGCGCTATCCGCTGATGAGCGACCCGCTGGAGACGTACGCGCACTTCGCGCGGAGCGGCTACCGTCACGAAGCCCTGGACCGGCTGCTCGACCACACCACCTCGCTGCGCTCGGCGCGCGCCATGGAGCTGCTGCCCAACCGGCGTCTCGCCGTCGCCAACGCGGCGCGCATCAGCGGATTCGACGGGGGCGGCCGCGCCGTCGACTGGGACCGGCTGACCCGTGCCACCTGGCTGGGCGCGCTCCCCGAACCGTGGCTCATCGACTGGATGACGGCGTACAACATGACGCACACCGTCTTCCACATCACCGACTGGGGGCGGCTGCCCGACGAACTGCCCGCCGATCTGGCCGGCTACCTCACCCGCTGGCTGCCGGCCTGGATCGACATCTGGGCCGAGATCGGCGAATGGGACCTGGTGGCCGAGCTGATGATCGTGGGCGGTTGTCTGCCCGAGCCGCACTGCGACCCCGCCGACTGGGCGCGGCTGGCCGCCGTCCAGTACGAGGACGGACTGCTGCCCCGGGACGGCCGACCGGTCGACGCCGACGCCGGCGAACGCTTCGCGACACACCACCACACCACCGTGGTGGCGGCCGTCGCCGGCACACTCACGGTCGCGCGCGCCCTCGGCACCGGCCGGTGAGCCCCGAGTGGGCGCGTGGCCCCGCCGCCGCCCTCGCCGCCTCGGCCCGCGGCGCCTGCGCGGTCGTGGTCGCGCTGCGCCGGGGCGACGAGCGGGCCGTCGTGCCGTACGGCGCCACCGCGTTCGGCGGCGGTGAACCGGTCACGACCGACACCCGGTTCGAGATCGGCTCGCTCACCAAGTGCTTCACGGCGCTGCTCCTCGCCGAACAGGCCGCCAGGGGCGAGGTCGCCCACGGCGATCCGCTGGGCCGGTTCCTGCCGCCCGAGGTGCTGCCCCGGCAGCGCGGCGGACCCATCACCCTGCTCCATCTCGCCACCCACACCGCGGGGCTGCCCCGGCTGCCACCCGGGCTGCTCGCCGGGGCGGCGTCCCGCTGGTTCGCCAATCCGTACGCCGCGTTCACCACCGGCGACCTGCTGCGCTCCCTCGCCAGGACCCGGCCGCACGCCCGCCCCGGCGACCGGGTGCGGTACTCCAACTTCGGTGTGGGGCTGCTCGGTCATCTGCTCACCCGGGCCGCGCCGGGCGGCCCGGAGTACGGGGACCTCCTCGCCGAGCGTGTCCTCGGCCCGCTCGGGCTGCGCCGTACCGGGTGCGCCCCGGGACTTGCGCAGGCCACCGGCCACTGGCACGGCAGACCGCGCCCGTCCTGGCTGATCCCGGGCCTCCCGGGCGCGGGCGCGCTCCGCTCAAGCGCGCCCGATCTGCTGACCCTGCTCGACGCCCTGGCGGACGGGGCATCGGGCGGCTCTCCCGGCGCGGCGGACGGCTCCCTCCACCCGGCGGGCGGCCCTCTCGGCGCGGCGCTCGCCGACGCGGTACGGCCCCGGCTCGCCCTGCGCGGCGGCACCCGGCGGCTGGCGCTCGTCTGGAACATCCGCGTCCGGCCGGACGGCGCGGTCTACCACCACTCCGGCGGCACCCGCGGCTTCACCGCCTTCGCCGGGTTCGTGCCGGAGCGGCGCACGGCCGTGGTCGCCCTGGCGAACAGCACCCCGGCCGCCGACCAGGCGTTCCTCCAGTGCGCGTACACCACCTTGGTCACCCTGCACCGGGAGGGGTGACCAAGGAGGGGTGGCCAAGGGCCGGTGACCAGGGACTGGTGACCTGGAGCTGGTGACCAGAGGCGGGCCGCCCGTACACCCGTACCCCCGTTCACCCCGCGGGCTCCGGCAGGTCCGGGCCGACGGTGAGCGTCACCGCCCCCGGAGCCGCCCCGGTGTCCGGGACCGGGTCGAGACCGGGGAGCCGCGCGGCCAGGGTCCTCGCCTGGTCCGCGAGCCCCTCGGGATAGGTGAGGGAGGAACTCGCCGCCGGTGCCGGGGCGTTGCCGGTGGCGGCGATACGGAAGCCCAGCTCCCGCAGCCTGCCTGCGGTCTCGCGCGCCCTGCCGGGGACATCGGTGCCGTTGAGGACGGTCACCGCCACGGTGCCCGCCGCCGGGGGCAGCGGCGGCGTCGCCGCTTCGAGCCGGGCGCGGGTCAGCTCCCGGTCGTGGGTGAGCGCGGTGAAAAGCGTCCGGGCGGCGGACGGGTGCCACAGGACGTTGGCCGTGTCGGCCGGCACATCGCGCTGCCGGGGGTAGTTGGGCACGGTCAGGAACGAGATCCGGTCCGTGGGCAGGCTCCTGAGGGCGGCGGCCAGCTCGCGCAGCGGACCGAGGCCGGCCAGTTCGGGGTCGGTGGTGAGTGCCCCGGTGGCGGAGTCGAGGAATCCGTAGAGTGCCGTCGGCCGGTGGAGCGTGGCCTTCGCCTTGGCGGCGAGGGCGCGCAGGAACTCCTGCTGCCGGCCGATCCGGCCGAGGTCCGTACCGTCGCCGAGGCTGTAGCGGGCCCGTACGTACCCCAGCGCCTGCTCGTTCCTGACCGTCTGGCAGCCCGCTTCGAGATCCAGGGCGGCCTTCGTGTCGTGGATCGGTGCCGTGGGGCAGACCTCGACACCGCCGAGGGCGTCGACCATGCCGGTGAACCCCCGGAAGTCCACGATCACGAAGTGGTCGACGCGGACCCGGGTGTTCTGCTCGACCGTTCTGATGGTGCAGGCGGCGGCCTTGGCCGGGTCCCCGCGGAAGCCGCCGATCGCGAACGCTTGGTTGATCTTGAAGTGGTGAGGGGTGGAGGTGGCGCCGCCGCCCTGGTCGCAGGCGGGGATCGAGACCCAGGAGTCACGCGGGAAGGAGACCACCGTGGCCCATCGGCCGCTGCCGCCGACGTGCAGCAGCATCAGCGTGTCGGACTGCATCGAGGTCAGTCCTCCGCCGTAGGCGTCACCGGTCCCTGACCGGCTGTCCGAGCCGATGACCAGGATGTTCTCGCCGCCCTGGGTGGCGCGCGGACGGTTGTCGCCGAGCGCTCCGGCCACCCCCGCGCCGTGGATGTTCCCGTTGAGCCGGGTGTAGAGCCAGCCGCCCCCGGTGGCCGTGGCCAGCACGACGAGCGCCGCCGCCAGCGCGAACCAGCGGCCGATGCGGCGGCGCGGGCGCGGGGCCGGCAGGTTCCACAGGCTCTTGTCGCTCGGATTCACGCCGTCAGACTCCTCACTGCGTCACTGCTGTGTCACTGCGTCGCTGCTGTGCGACCGCATCGCTGCTGTGCGACCGCGCCGGCGCGTCACCGCGCCGGATCGGCCACCCGGTCAACAGCCGACCCGGCCCGCTGGGCACGGTCACCGCCTCCGTACGTCAACCGGCCGCCAACGCCCGTATGCCGATATGACGACATGCCAGTACGCCGGTACGTCGGACGGCTCTGTCCGGTGGCCCGGCTCCGGAGCGTGCCGTGTAGTGGGAGGTGTCGTGCCGCGGGGGCCGCGCGGCGGGGGAGGTACGGCCACCGAGCCCGGGAGGAACGATGTCCTCGATCCCGTCCGCCGCGCCCCCGTCCCCGCGCCCGCGGCGGACCCTGTGGAAGCTGCGCGCCGTGGCGAGGGTGCTGGCCGCGGCCGGGCTGGCGGTGGACGCGTATCTGCACGCGCATCTCGCGGACCGGTACGACAGCGTCTCCGCCGGCATCAGCCAGGGCGACCTGTTCCGTGCCGAGGCGGGGCTCGCGGCGCTCGCGGCGCTGCTCGTCCTGGTCTGGCGCCGGGTGCCCGGCGATCTCTTCGCCTGGCTGGTCGCGACGGGCGGCCTGGCGCTGCTGCTGATCTACCGCTATGTCGACGTGGGCGAGCTGGGCCCGGTCCCCAATATGTACGAGCCGGTCTGGTACGGCGAGAAACGGCTGACCGTCGTCGCGGAGGCCGTCGCCGTACTCGCCACCATCTTTCTGCTGTGCACGTATCCGCGCCGCCGGGGCGGCGCCCACGCGCGGCGGAACCGCCCCGCGTGAGCGCCGGCCGCGGCGCGTGGTCCGGCGCGCAGGTCGAAGGGCCGGTGGCTCAGCTCGCGAAGTGGTGGGTGCCCGGTCCCGCCGCGTACACCGCGCAGCCCTCCGCCGTGCGCAGGAGCCGGGTCTCCCCGTGGCGGACGCGCGCCGCGTCCGTGGTGGGGATCCAGACCTCCGCGGTGGTGTTGGCGGGCAGTCCGACCGTGAGCCGGAAGCCGCCGGAGCCGGCCTTCCAGCGGGTGGTGACCGGTCCGTGGAGGGAGTCGAAGCGCCCGCTCGCCTCCGTCACCCCGCCCCCGGGGCGCGGCCGGACGATGATCTTCCGGAAGCCGGGGGCGCCCGGCGCGATGCCCGCGATGTTCGCGTACATCCACTCCCCCACCGAGCCGTACGCGTAGTGGTTGAAGGAGTTCATGCCGGCGTCCTGGAAGGTGCCGTCGGGACGGATGGAGTCCCAGCGCTCCCACATGGTCGTGGCGCCCCGGTCGATCTGGTACCCCCAGCTGGGGAAGGTCCGCCGGAGCAGCAGCCGGTAGGCCACGTCGATGTGTCCGGTGTCGGTGAGGACGGGGAGCAGCCGCGGCGTGCCGAGGAACCCGGTCGACAGGTGCCCGCCCTTGGCCTCGACGAGCTGGACCAGCCGGTCCGCGGCGGGCGCCCGATCGGCCTCGGCCAGCAGGTCCATGGAGAGGGCCAGGACATACCCGGTCTGGGTGTCCCCCTTGATCCGGCCGTCGGCGGAGACGTATGCGGCGCGGAAGGCGTCGCGTACCGACCCGAACAGGGTGGTGTACGGCGCCGGGTCCTTGCCGAGGACCTCGGCGGTCCGCGCGACGAGGTCGGCGCTGTGGGCGAAGTAGGCGGTGCCGATGACGTCCTTGGGCGTCTCGTCCTCGATGTTGAGCCAGTCCCCGAACCCCTCGGCGGGGCGGAGGAATCCGCTGCTGTGCCGCTTCAGGTAGTCGAGCCAGGCGAGCATCGGGGCCCAGGACTCCTCCAGCACGCGGGTGTCCCCGTACGCCTGGTGGAGCGCCCAGGGGACGGTGACTCCGGCGTCTCCCCAGCCCGCCACCCCCTTGCCGATGATGTCCTCGCCGACGATCGGGGCGACATCGGTGAACGCGCCGTCGCTCTGCTGGCCGTCGCGCAGGTCGCCCAGCCACTTGGTGAGGAAGCGCGCCGACTCCATGGTGTAGGCGGCGGTGGGGGCGAAGACGTTGATGTCGCCGGTCCAGCCGAGCCGTTCGTCGCGTGCGGGGGTGTCGGTGGGCACGGAGAGGAAGTTGCCGCGCTGTCCCCAGGTGATGTTGCTGTGCAGCTGGTTGAGCATCGGGACGTTCGTCCTGAAGTCCATGGTGAACGGCGCGGCGGTGTGGATGACCCGTCCCACGACCGCGTCGGCCGACGGCCGGTCCGGAACCCCGGTCACCTCGACGTAGCGGAAGCCGTGGAAGGTGAAGCGCGGTTCGTACGTCTCGGTGCCGCCGCCCTTGAGGGTGTACGTGTCGGTGGCGCGGGCGGTGCGCAGATTGGCGGTGTAGAGCGTGCCGTCGGGGTTGAGGACCTCGGCGTGGCGCAGCCGTACGGTGGTTCCGGCGGCGCCCGAGACGGTGAGCCGGACGGTGCCGACCATGTTCTGGCCGAGGTCGAAGACGAAGACTCCCGGCTTCGGCTCGGTCACCTTCCTGGCGCGGAGTTCCGTCTCCACCCGGGAGGGGGCGTCGATCTGCGCGACCAGTGCGGGGACCCGGGCGGTGGCGGCGGCGGTGGCGTCGGTGACGACGGTAGCGTCGACGGGGAGCCACCCCGTCGCGTCGAAGCCCGCGCGCGTCCAGCCGTCGGTCTCCCGCCGGGCGTCGTACTCCTCGCCCATCACCAGATCGGCGGAGGTGACCGGTCCGGCGGCGGCCCGCCAGTCGGTGTCCGAGACGATCCGTTCGGTCGTGCCGTCGGTGTAGGTGATCTCCAACTGGGCTAGGAGGGCCGGGCGTTCGCCGTACTTGTGCGAGCCGAACCAGGCGATGTTCCCGGCGTACCAGCCGGCCGCGAGCGTGACCCCGAGCGCGTTGGTGCCGGATCCGAGCAGGGTGGTGACGTCGTACGTCTGGTACTGGACGCGCTTGTTGTAGTCGGTCCAGCCGGGTGCGAGCCGGTCCTCGCCGACGCGTTCGCCGTTGAGGTGCGCCTCGTACAGGCCGAGGGCCGTGGCGTAGAGCCTGGCCCGCGCGACCGTCCGGTTCCCGAGGCGGAACTCGCGGCGCAGTTGGGCGGCGGGGGCGTACGGGACGGCGATCCGGCCCCAGGGTCCCGACCCCCAGGGCGCGAGGACCTGGGCGGCGGGCCAGGACCCGTCGTCGTAGCCGGCGGACGTCCAGTCGTCGGTGGGCCGCCGGTCGGTGGCGCGCCAGGTGGCGCCGGTCGGGACCACGTGCACGCCGTCGGCGGTGGTGAGTTCCAGCAGCCCGAGCAGGCCCGCGGGGCTCTCGGTCGCGTTGACGGCCGACACGGCGATCACGTTGGTGCCGGGGCGCAGGGCGTCCGTCACTTCGGCGAGGACGGGGCGGCGCCAGTTCTCGGCGGGCCCGTCGGCTTCGGTGTGGGCGACCTGGACGCCGTTGACCAGGGCGGTGTATCCGTCGTCGGCGGTCATGACGAGGCGCGCCCGGGTGACACCGGCCGGGACGTCGACGCGGGTACGGAACCAGCGGGTGGCCGCGGGGGCGCCGCTCGCCGGATCGCCCTCGGGGAACCAGATCCAGGAGGCGCCGTCCAGGGAGGGGGCGCCGACGAGTTCGGCCGGCGCCCCGATCCAGCGCGCCGACCAGTCGGCGGGGTCGGTGAGCCCGGTCTCCCACCAGGACGGGGTGGCCCAGTCGGAGGGCGCGCCGTCGGCGTCCCAGACGCGCACGGTCCAGTGGTAGCGGGTCCGGGAGGCGAGCGCCGGGCCCGCGTACGGCACCAGGACGGATTGCTCCGAGGCCACCTTGCCGCTGTCCCAGACGTCGGGCCGGGTCAGGCGGTGCGGGGCGGTGGCGACCCGGATCCGGTACGCGGTCTGCCGCTCCCCGGGGCGAGCCGAGACGAACGGCCAACTCATCCTGGGGTGTGGGGTGTCGAGGCCCAGTGGCTGCCGTGCGTACTCGACGGTCGGCGCGGTGACGCGCAGCGCCGCCGTCGCGTCCCCCGCCGTTCCGGCGGCGGTGGGGGTGGCGGCCCGGGCGGCGGGCAGGGGTCCGGTGGCCAGGGTCGTGCCCAGGGCGGTTGCGGTGGTACCGAGCAGTCGTCTTCTGCTGATCACCATGCGACTCCGATACGACTCGGCGATGAATCGTTTCACTGCCCCGTGAAAGTAGGGAGCCCCGTGTGACCTGTCAAGGGCTCCGTGACACGGGGGACGAGCCGTGGGCCGCAGCCGTCCCTGGCGTCCCGCGGGGTTCCGGCCGAGGCCGGGGGGCGCGCGTGCGGAGGTTCGCGAAGAGGCCGACATGGCCGGGATGAGCACTACAATGCGGGTCTGCACACGGTGTGTTCGACGACTGGGGGGAGTCGCGATGTCTTGGGACGAGCAGCGCGGAACCGGTGATTCCGACAGATCCGGCGGGTTCGGCGGAAGCGGCGGGGCCACCGGGTCGGGTGGGTTCGGAGAGCCCGAGGAGCGCGGCGGGTTCGGCGCGTACGGCGGAGCCCGTGACGTCGGCGGCGCCGGTGGTCCGGGGGGATACGGCGGATTCGGCGGGGCGGGCGGATTCGGCGGGGCGGGCGGGGCCGGTGGCTTCGCGGCGCCTCCGCCGCCGCCCGCACCGCCCGCCGTGCCGCCCGGGCCGGCCGACCCGCTGCGCGCCGTCGCGGTGGCGCTGCTCAACCTCAGCGGTCTCGGGCTCGGTTACGCGCTGGCGCGCCGCCGGCTCGCGATGGTCCTCTGCTGGGTGGCGACCGGAATCCTGCTGCTGATCGCCCTGCCCGCCGACCCCGACGGCGTTCCCGACGGCACGCTCATCGCCTACCTCCTCTTCCTCGCGCTGGCGGCCGCCCACGGCGCCGCCGTCGGGCTGCGCACCCCGCTGGCCTGGCCGCCGCGGGCGCCCGTCGCCGTCGCGCTCGGCCTCGCCCTGCTCGCCGCCCCCGTCGGCGGCGTCGTGCTGTACGACGGCGCGCGCGAAGAGGCCACGCAGAAGCTGCTGCTGGACCGTCTCGACGAGGCCGACCGGCTCGTCGAGAGCGTACGGAGCCAGCCGTTCAGTACGGCCATGCCCTCCTTCGACCGGGCGCTCACCGCCTACCGCGATCTCCAGGAGGACCACCCGGACTCGCGGGCCGCGGCGCGCGTCCCGAACCGGCTGACCGCGTACTACGAGGCGGTCGGCAGCCCGTACGACGAGAGGAACTACTGCGGCGCGATAGAGCCGTTGAAGTATCTGCGTACGGTTCCGGGCACGGTGGGCAAGAAGCGCCTCGGCTCCCTGGCCACCTGGCCCGACGACCGGCTCGCCACCTCGCTGTACGAGTGCGGGGTCGGCGTCCTCGGCAACCCCAGCTCCGTATCGCAGGACGGCGGCCACCTCGGCGAACTGCTCACGGACTTCCCCGAGTCCCGCCAGGCCGCGAAGGTCGAGCCCGCGGTGCGCGCCTCGATCGGGACGACCGCCAAGGGCCTCAAGGGCGCCAACCCCTGTGATGTCACCGAGGAGTTGCGCACGCTCCGGGCCCAGGCGGCGGCGCTCCCCGGTGAGCGGGCGGGCGTGGCCGACGCGCTGACCGAGGACACCGGCAAGGCGGACGCGCACATCCGTTCCGGTACCTACGCGTGCGGTGTCGACCAGTACAAGGACGGCGACTTCGCGAAAGCGTTGACCACCCTGAACGACTTCGTCAAGACGTACAAGAAGGACGGCAACCGGGCGCGGGCCGAGAAGATCGCCATCGCGGCGGAGATCGCCGAGGACGAGCCGGCGGCGGGGAAGCGGCTGCCCACGACGGCCTCCGGCGGCTCCATCTCCGTCACCATCAAGAACGACAGCCCCGACGCCGTCGAGGTCCTGTACACCGGCCCGGTCACCGGCCGCGTCACCCTCCAGGGGTGCGGAAGCTGTACGCGGTACTCCAGCGCGCTGTCCGCCTCGGTGAGCGCCTGCAAAAGCACCAAGAGCTACCCGCAGAAGACGATCAGCCTCCCGGCGGGCACCACGTACTTCCTGCACAAGTCCAAGAGCAGCACGGCCACGTCCTCCGGCGCCGACAAGGCGAAGATCCAGCCGGGCTACCTCTACACGGAGTGCGCGTACGTGGTGGAAGGCGCCATCACCGGGTTCTAGACGCCGCGGCGCCGGGGGCCGTGCGGGGGCGGGGGCCGTGCGGGGGCGGGGGCCGTGCGGGGGCGGGGCGCGGCGCCCGGTCCGGGGGACGCCCTATGGTGCGGTCGGTCGCCCCCCTCTATGGTGCTGTGATATGGGACTCCAACTGCGCCGGTTCCGCGTGAGGTTGGCCGTCGTCGGGCTGATCCTGCCCCTGCTCCTCGCCGGCTGCGGAGGAGGCGGCGCGGAAGGCTCCGGGGGTTCCGCCGGCGCGTCGGGCGACCCGGGCGGTCCGGAGAAGAGGACGCTCACCGTCGCCGGTCTTCCGCTCACCGACGTCGCCGCGCTGCACATCGCCGTCGACCGGGGGCTCTTCGCGGAGCAGGGGCTGACGGTGCGTGTCCAGCAGGTGCAGCAGAGCGTCCAGGCGCTGCCCGCGCTCGCGAACGGGCAGGTGGACATCATCGGCGGCGCCAACTTCGTGACGTTCCTCCAGGCCCGGGAGAGGGGCACGCTCACCACCCGGGTGCTCGCCGAGGGGGCCAGGAACGCCCCGCGGATGATGGGCGTTCTGGTGCTGCCGGGCTCGAAGATCACGACACCGGAGGATCTGCGGGGCAAGCGGGTCGGGGTGAACATCCTCAACAACATCCAGTCGCTCACCCTCAACAGCGAGCTGGGCGAGCGCGGCGCGGGGCTCCCGGCCTACCGCCAGGTGCCGTTCCCGCAGATGGGCGCGTTGCTGGAGCGGGGCCAGGTGGACGCCGTACACGCGGTCGAGCCCTTCGCGTCGGCCATCAAACGCGATCTGAACGCCCGTACGGTCATCGACGGCGCCGCGTCTCCCGCCGACGGGCTGCCGCTCAGCGGCTATGTCACCACGCAGCGGTTCGTCGACACGTACCCGAGGACCGCCGCCGCCTTCCAGCGCGCGATCGCGGCGGCCCAGGCGATCGCGGACCAGGACCGCGACGCCGTGGAGCAGGTGCTCCCCGGCTACACGAAGATCACGCCGGCCGAGGCCGCCGCCATCGGACTGCCGGGCTATCCGCCCACGTCGAGCGCCGCGGAGCTGAACAAGCTCATCGCGATGATGCGGGACCAGGGGCTGCTGACCCGGGCCATGGACGCGGCGGACCTGCTCTACGAGCCGGGCAGGTGAGACGGGGCGGCGCACGGGAGAGGCTGCTCGGGGCCGTCGGGGTGCTCGCCGCCTTCGCCCTCTGCGAGGCGCTCGGCCGCTCGGGGCTGGTACGGAGCTCCTATCTGCCGCCCGCCTCGGAGGTGCTGGTACGGGCCGTCCGGCTCGGCGGGGACGCCGCGTTCCTGCGGGGCGTACGGGCCACCGTGGAGGCATGGGCCGCCGGGCTGGCGCTGGCCTGCGCCGTCGCGGTTCCGCTCGGACTGCTGCTGGGCAGCGTCCCGGCGGTGAACGAGTCCGTACGGGTACTGATCGAACTGGTACGCCCGGTGCCGTCCGTGGCGCTGATCCCGCTGGTGTCGCTGCTGCTGGGCGCGGGCGCCGGGACCACCGTCGCGCTGGTCGCCTTCGCCGCGGTCTGGCCGGTGCTGTTCAACACGGTCTACGGGCTCGGCGAGACCGATCCGCTCGCCGAGGAGACCCTGCGGGCCTTCGGCTTCGGGCGGCTCGCGGTCCTCCTGCGGGCGGGGCTGCCGTCGGCCGCGCCGTTCATCGCGGCCGGGGTACGGATCTCCGCGGCGACGGCGCTGATCCTCGCGGTGGCGACGGAGATCCTGGCCGGGTTCGGCGAAGGTCTCGGGATCTTCATCGCCCAGGCGGGCACGGCCACGGACGGCACCACGGACGTCCTGGCCGCGGTGGTGTGGGCGGGACTGCTGGGGCTGCTGATCAACGGGGTGCTCCTGGCGGCCGAGCGGCGGCTGTTCCCCTGGACGCCGGAGCACCGGGGGGCCGGCACATGAACTCCCGCGCCCTGCCCTACCGTACGGTGCTGCCGCGCGTCGGCGTTCCCCTCGGGGCGGTGGCGGCCTGGCAGTTGGCGGCGTGGGGGTACGGCAGTGTCTTCTTCCCCACCCCGGCGAGCATCCTGGCGCACGGCCACGCCCTGTGGTTCGCGGGACCGCCGGGGCGGCTCTTCCTCACCGACGACGCCGTCGCCAACCTGCTGCCGAGCCTCGGCCGGGTGGTCGCCGGGTTCGCTCTCGCCGCGCTCTGCGGCATCGTGCTCGGGCTGGCGCTGGGCCGCTCGCGGGACGCGTACGCGCTGTGCGACCCGGTGCTCCAGTTCGCGCGCGCCGTCCCGCCGCCCGCGCTGGTGCCGGTCTTCGTGGTGCTCTTCGCCCCGGGCACCCGGATGCAGCTCGCCTCGATCGTCTTCAGCGCGGTCTGGCCCGTGCTGATCAACACCGCCGACGGGGTCCGGAGCGTGGATCCGCTGCGGCTGGAGGTCGCCGCGGCCCTGCGGATGTCCCCGGCCGAACGGGTGCTGCTGCTCCATCTGCCCGCCGCGCTGCCGCGGGTCTTCGCCGGACTGCGGCTGAGCCTGTCGCTCTCGCTGATCCTCATGGTCTTCTCCGAACTGCTGCCCGGCACCGCGAACGGCATCGGCTTCCAGCTCGTCGACGCCCAGACACGCTCCGATCTACTGACCGTATGGGCGGTGATCGTGCTGCTGGGCGTGGTAGGGCAGGTACTCAACAGTGCGCTGGTGGCCCTCGAACGACTGCTCCTCGGCGGACGGCGCGAGGGGCGCGCCCCTTCCCCCACGAGACCCGAGAGAGGCGGTTCCCGATGAGTACGACCGTCCGTCAGGCGGTGGTGGAGCTGTGCCGCGACACCGGTATGACGACCGTCTTCGGCAACCCCGGCTCGACCGAACTGCGGATGTTCCGCGACTGGCCGGACGATTTCCGCTACGTCCTCGGGCTCCAGGAGTCCACCGCCGTCGCCATGGCGGCCGGCCACGCGCTGGGCACCGGACGGGCCACGCTGGTGAGCCTGCACTCCGCCGGGGGCGTCGGCCACGCGCTGGGCGCGGTGTTCAACGCCTGCCGGGACCGGGTGCCGCTGGTGGTCGTCGCGGGCCAGCAGTCCCGCGCACTGCTGCCCCTCCACCCCTTCCTCGGCGCCGACGAGCCGACCCAGTTCCCGCGCCCCTACGTGAAGTTCAGCCGCCAGCCCGAGCGGGCCGCCGATGTGCCCGGCGCGCTCGCCGAGGCGCACCGCGTCGCCATGACCCACCCCCGGGGCCCGGTCTTCCTCTCCGTACCGGAGGACGACTGGGACCGGCCCGCCGAGCCGGTCGCCCCGCGCACCGTGCACAGCGGATACGGCGCGGATCCGGAGGCTCTGGCCCGGCTGGCCACCGCGCTCGACGGGGCGCGGCGGCCCGCGCTGGTGGTCGGGCCCGCCGTCGACGACGAGCGGGCGGGGTCCGAGGTCGCCGAACTGGCCGGGCTGACCCGGGCGGCCGTCTGGATCAGCCCGCTCTCCGGCCGCTCCGGGTTCGACGAGCGCCATCCGTACTTCCAGGGCTTTCTGCCGCCCGTGGCCGACCAGTTGGCGGAGCGGCTCGCTCCCTACGATCTGGTGGTCGCGCTGGGTGCCCCGCTCTTCACGTACCACGTGCATGTGGCGGGGCCGCCGCTCGCGGCCGGCACCGAGCTGTACCACCTGGACTGCGATCCCGGTCAGGCCGCCTGGCTGCCGGTCGGCACGAGCATCGTCACCACGCTCCGCCCGGCCGTACGGGCGCTCGCCGGGCTGGTGCGGCAGGCCGACCGGCCGGTGCCCCCGGTGCGGGCGGTGGCGCCGCCCGCGCGGCGGGGCCCGGAGATCTCCCCCGAACTGCTGCTGGACCTGCTCGGGGAGCGGCTGCCCCGGTCCACCGTGCTGGTGGAGGAGGCGCCCAGCCACCGGGACGCGCTGCACGCCCGGCTGCCGGTGAGCGCGGAGGGCGGCTTCCTCACCACCGGCAGCGGCGCGCTCGGGTGGGGGCTGCCGCTGGCGGTGGGGCGGGCGCTCGCCGGTGGTGGGCGCGTGGTGTGCGTGCTCGGTGACGGCTCCGCGCTCTACTCGGTGCAGGCGCTGTGGACGGCCGCCCGACAGCACGCCCCGGTGACGTATCTCCTGCTGGACAACGGCGGTTACGGCGCGGTGCGGGCACTGGGGCACCGGATCGGGGTCGCACCGGTCCCGGGGACGGACATCACCGGGATCGACTTCGCCGCGCTGGCCGCCGCGTTCGGCTGTCCCGGCCATGCGGTCGAAGAGCCCGGGGAACTGCCCGCGGCGCTGGACCGGGTGCTCGGGCTGGGCCCGGACGACGGCCCCGCGCTGCTGCGGATCCGGGTGCCGGCCGACGACTCCCCGCTGTACGAACCCTGGGCCCGGTGACGGGGGCGTGCTGCGGATCGAAGGACTCGGCCACCAGTACGGCCACCGGCACGGCCGCGGGGCGGACCGGACCGCCGGGGCACACACCGCGGACGGCGGGACCGAGGCGTTACGCGGCATCGAACTCACCGTTCCCGACGGCCAGTTGCTCACCATCGTCGGGCCCTCCGGGTGCGGCAAGTCCACCCTGCTGCGGTGTGTCGCCGGGCTCGTCCGACCCACCTCGGGCCGGATCACCCTGGACGGCGCGCCCGTCGACGGGGTGCCCGACCGGCTAGGGATCGTCTTCCAGGACTACGGCCGCTCGCTCTTCCCGTGGCTGTCCGTGCGGGACAACGTGGCACTGCCGCTGCGCCGGCACGGTCTCGGCCGCGCCGCGCGCCACGCCGCGGCGGCCCGGATGCTGGAGCAGGTCGGGCTGGCCGGAACGGCACGGCGCCATCCCTGGCAGCTCTCCGGCGGCATGCAGCAGCGGGTCGCCCTGGCGCGGGCGCTCGTGGCCCGGCCGTCGCTGCTGCTGATGGACGAGCCGTTCGGGGCCCTGGACGCGCAGACCCGGGAGGAGCTGGAGGATCTGCTGCTGCGGCTGCACCGCGCGGAGGGCATGACGGTCCTGCTGGTCACCCACGACATCGACGAGAGCGTGTACGTGGGCGACCGCGTGGTCGTCCTGGCACCGGGTCCCGGCCGGATACGCGCCGATCTGCCGGTCGGGCTCCCGGCGGAGCGCGACCAGATCGCCACCCGCGGGCTGCCGGAATTCACCGGGCTGCGCTCCGCGGTGGGCCGGGCGGTCAGGGGCGGGGACTGACGAGTTCGTCAGCTCCGGTGAGGGTCAGGGTGTAGGAACCGGGGACCCGGCCGGTGATCCGGACGCGGGTGCCCGGCAGGGTGTCCCGCGCACCCAGGTGGGTGAAGCGTTCGCCGTCGTCGAAGAGTGCGGGCTGCGCGGGGCCCGTACCGTTGCCGGGTCCGAAGCGGATGGTGTCCTCGCCCACGGTGTAGCTGCCGGTGCCGTCGGCCAGCTCGAACGCGTCGCTCCCGGGCAGGGGGCGGGCCCCGGTCAGAACTCCCCCGCCCCGGAAGGTGAGTTCGAGGACGAAGGAGGTCGGGACGCCGGTCAGCCCGAGCCGTACGTCCACACCGGATCCGGTCGGGACGACCTCGGCGTCGACGCGCAGCCGGTGCTCGTCGGCGGGGCGGTGTCCGAAGTCCATGGCGGCGAAGAAGCGTCCCTCGCCGCCCAGTTCGTACCCCCCGCCGGGGCGCCGCCGGTCCTCGGGCAGCGGCTGGTAGAAGCGGGCGGTGGTGGTCCTGGTCAGCGAGCAGCGCCCGTCGTCCGCCACCCGCAGGCCGTCGCCGCGGAACGGGCCGAGGCCGAAGAAGTTCACCGAGAGCCGTACCGCGTCGAGGACGGCGGCGCCCTGCCGGAACCTCAGGAAGGTGGGGTTGGTGGCGAGGCCCGAGGCGATGTCGGGGAAGCGGGCGTTGTCGCCGCCGCCGTAGACCGTGACGGTACGGCGTCCCGTACGCCACCGGGCCAGACCGGAGTCGGCGAGGACGGTCCGCGCCGGGCCGGCCCCGGCCGCCGGGACCGCGGCCGGGGGCACGGCCGCGGCCGGGGGCGGCGGCGGGGGAAGCGGCCGGGCGAGGGTGGGGTCGAGCAGGGTCTCCGCGAGGACGTCGGCGGCGAGTTCCGCGCCGACGGGGCGCGCGAGGATGCCGGTGACGACCGCCGCGTAGTCGGCGCGCCCCTCCCGTACGGCGAACCTCCGGTACGGCAGCAGGAATCCGGCCCCGTCGAAGGCGGTGCGCTGGTCCTGGCGGCGGGAGTGCACGGACTCCACCGCTCCGTCCTCGTCGAAGAGTTCCGCGAAGGCGTCGAGGTTGCGCCGTACGGGATCGAGCAGTTCGGGTCGGTCGAGGGCGTCCGCGACGGCGAGGAGGGACGGGTTGGTCACGTGTGCGGCGTACAGGGGGCTGCGCTCGGAGTACATCCCGTCCGGCTGGAGGTCGACGCCCTCCGCGAGCCACTGGCCGACGCGGGCGGGCAGCCGCGGGTCCGGGTCGAGGCGGTGCAGCCTGGCGAGGGCGGCACACAGCTCCCAGCGGTGGTTCGGGGTGTGGACGCCGCCGGTCAGCAGCGCGGGGGTCACGGCGCGGCGGATCGCGGCCAGCCCGGAGCGCAGCCCGGTCAGCTCCGTACCGCCTTCTCCTTCAGCGGAATTGCCGTACGCGTCGATCAACCTGGTCGCCACGCACACGTCGTTGACGGTGAAGGAGGAGTCGGGCGGTGAGGCGAGGTTGTCGCCGCCGAAGAGTCCGTCCGCGCCCTGGAGTGTGGCGAGTTGGTCGAGCAACCGCCGGGCGGGGGGCAGGAGTCCGGGGTCGGCGTGCCGGCGGGAGCGCGGGTGGAGGAAGGCGGTGAGGAGTGTCTTGACGGCGCTCGCGAGGGCGCGGTGCTGGGCGGTGGCGTACGCGCCGTCCGCGAGTGCGGCGCGCAGCTCGGGCACGTACCGGTCGAGCGGGGCCATCAGGGTGTCCACGAACGGCAGGTCGGTCCCCGGCGGCAGCGCCCGGTCCCGCCAGGGAGCGGGGTGCGGGGTGGAGTGAGGGGCGGAGTGACGGTGAGGGGTGGAGTGAGGGGGCATCGGCTGGGTCACGGTGTTCGGCTCGCTCTCAGTCTTTCAGGCCCGCGTTGATGTCGGCGTTCATGACGTAGCGCTGGAACACCAGGAACATCACCAGCAGCGGCAGCAGGGAGATGACGGACGCGGCGATCAGCACCGGCCAGTCGATGTTCTGCGCGCCGATGAGGTTGCGCAGCGCGACCTGGAGGGTGAACCGCTCCTGGTCGCCGAGGACGATCAGCGGCCAGATGTAGTCGTTCCAGCGCCACTGGAAGGAGAAGATCGCCAGCGTCACCACGATCGGCCGGGCGATCGGCAGCATGATCCGCGTGAAGATGCCGATCTCGCTCGCGCCGTCGATGCGCGCCGCCTCCAGGATCTCGTCGGGGACGGTCATGAAGAACTGGCGGAACATGAAGATGCCGGTCGCGGTGATGATCGACGGGACGATGATCCCGGCGAGGGTGTCGTACAGCCCGAGTTCCCGCACGACGGCGAAGGACGGGGTGAGGATGACCTCGGTGGGCAGCATCGTCGTCGCGAGGACGCAGACGAAGAAGACCCTGATCCAGCGGGCGGAGTACTTCGCGAGGGCGTATCCGGTGCCGGCGCTGGCGAGGACCGTGAGGACGGTCGTGACGGAGGCGACGAGCAGGGTGTTGCCGAAGTAGCGCGCGAAGTGGATCCGCTGCCAGGCGTCCACGAACCCCTGGACGGTCCAGTCGCGGGGCAGGACGGAGAGCGGATAGCTGAAGAGTTCGCTGCCCGGTTTGAAGGCGCTGAGGACGAACCACAGGACCGGGAAGGCGAAGCAGGCGGCCAGCGCCCACAGCGCGAGGGTGACGGCGACCGTACGGGGTCCGTTCCCGCCGCCCGGGACCGGCCGCTTCCGGTCGGCGCGGCCCGGCCGCTTCACGCGGCTCCCCGTGTCCTTCACGCGGCTCCCCGTGTCCTTCACGCGGCTCCCGGTGTCTTTCATGAAGCTCCCCGCCCTCGGCCGAGACGCATCTGCACCAGCGCGACCACCAGCAGGATCGCCATCAGCACCATGGAGACCGCGCTCGCGTAGCCGACCTCGGCCCGCTTGAAGCCGGTCTCGTAGATGTACTGCACGATCAGGCGGTTGTCGGTGCCGGGACCGCCGCCGTTGAGCGCCTGGACCATCGCGAATTCCTTGGTGGCGTTGATCGTCGCCAGCAGGATCACCATGAAGGAGGTGGGGGCGATGGCCGGCAGGGTGATGTGGCGGAACCGCTCCCATCCGTTGGCGCCGTCCAGTTCGGCCGCCTCGTAGTACGACGTCGGCACGTTCCTCAGGGCCGCGATGAACAGCAGCATGTTGAACGCCGTGCCGCCCCAGGCGGTCGCGAGGACCACCACGGCGAGGGCGAGGTCCCCGTCCGAGGACCACTTGACCTCCGAGACGCCGAGGGTGCCGAGGACGAAGTTGACGAAGCCGAAGTTCTCGCCGAAGAGCCAGCGCCAGATGACGCCCGTGACGATCGGGGAGATCAGCCACGGGAAGAAGAAGACGACCTTGGCGACGGTCGTGCCGCGGGCGAACCGGCTGACGAGGAGCACCGCGACGAGCAGGGAGAGGACATAGGTGAGCGGGACGGACAGCACGACGTACACCGCCGTGCGCCCCAGGGCCGCGTAGAAGTCCGTGTCCCCGAAGAGGGTGCGGTAGTTGTCGAGGCCGACGAAGTCCGGCTGCCCGAAGCCCCGGTAGTCGGTGAACGAGTAGAGCAGCCCGAGAGCGCCCGGCCAGACGAAGAACAGCAGGAACATCACGATGTTGACCGCGGCGAGCACGATCGGAGCCGACCGGTAGCGGCCGGGCCGTCGCCGGCGGGGCGCCGCGGAGCGCGGCGGCGGGATGCTGCGGCGGCCTGCCACGACGGCCGCCGTCGACGTCGACTTCATGATCAGCGACCGGCCTCGGTGAACTTCTTCTCGATGGCGGCGACCGTGGTCCTCACGTCCTGGTCGCCGTTGAGGTACTTGACGGTCTCGTCCTTGATCGGATCGTCGGTGGACCCCTTGCCCCGGTAGGCGTCGGTCAGTTCGCTCCGCATCTGGAGGGAGCTGATCGGGCCGGACGAGGCGATCTCATCGTTGTAGACGTCGAAGGCCTCCTTGTTCGCGGCGTACTTCACGCCGATGCCGTCCTCGACGGGGAGGAAGCCGGAGATCTCGCAGAGCTTCCGGTAGTTCTCCGGCGTGTACAGCCAGTCGATGAACTCCGCCGTCTTCTCCGCGGCCGGACCGTCGTACCCGACGACGTAGTTGGTGCCGAGGTTCGTGGCGCGCACGGGCTGCTTCGGCATGAGGACGGACTTCCACTCGAAGTCCTTGATGTTCTGGGAGAAGTCGGTGATCTGCCAGACACCCGAGTAGTACGCGGCGACGCGGCCGCTCTTGAACAGGGCGTTGGCGTCGTCCCCGGAGAGCCAGACGGAGCGGGGCATCATCTTGTCGTCGTTCAGCGCCTTGAAGCGCTCCAGGCCGGTGGTGGTCTCCGGGTTCGCGGCGTACGCGCCGCCCGCGTCCGGTCCGAAGCCGTTGCTGCCGTACTGGTAGAGGAAGGAGCGCAGCCGGTGGCTCGAACCGTCCATCACCATGCCGTACTTGGCGTCCGTCGCCTGCTGCACCTTCTTCAGCGAGGCGGTGAACTCGTCCCAGGTCCACTGGTCCTCGGCCGACTTCGGGTACGGTACCCCCGCCTTGTCGAAGAGGCTCTTGTTGATGAACAGGCCGACCGCAGTCAGGTCGGTCGGCAGTGCGTTGATCTGCCCCTTGGACGACTTCGCGAGGAGGTTGGCCTTGACCTTGTTCTTCTCGGCCGTGCCCGTCAGGTCGAGCAGGGAGCCCGCCCAGAGCGGGTCCACCGAGGGCACCCGGGCGAGCGCGGGCAGATCGCCCGCCTGGGCCGCGTTGCGCAGCTTGGTGCGCAGGTCGTCGTAGGGGATGTCGACGACATCGATCTTGACGCCGGTCTCCTCGGTGTACTCCTTCGCCATCGTGGCGAAGCCACCGCCCTGGTTCCCGTCGCCGGAGAGCCAGAACTTCAGGGTGTCGGAGTCTCCCCCCGCGCTGCTCTCACCGCCGAACGCGCAGCCCGTGAGGGCGAGCGAGAAGACGGTCGCTATCGGGATGAACTTCTTTCGCATGCCGTCCAACTTTCTTGGTGTGACCGGGACGAACGGGGGGTGTCGAGGGGCCGCCGGGGGGAGCCGATCCCCGGAGCGGCGTGTCCGGGGCCGCGGGTGGAGCGGCTCCGGACGGCGAAGCGGTCCCGCCGCCTCAGGGACCGGGGCTCAGGGCCTCGCGCGCCGCGATCAGCGCGCCGGTGAGGGCGGCGTCGTCGTACGTACGGGAGCGCAGCAGCGTGGGCGGGAAGGGGACGAGCCGTTCCAGCGCCGCGGCGAGCGCCGTGAACACCTCGTCGTGCCGGGCCATCCCGCCGCCGACGACGATCCGCGCCGGGTCGAAGGCGATGGCGAGGTTGGCGACGGCGGCGGCGAACCGCCCGAGCCGGTCACGGATCTCCGCGCCGAAGCCGGCCTCGGTGGCCGCGAGTTCGAACGCCGTGCCGGCGGTGGCGTCCTCCCCTGTCCTGGCGCGCGCGAGCGCGGTCAGCGCCGCGCCCGAGAAGGCTTCCTCCAGGGGTGCCCGGTCCTCCCGTACGCCGGGGTCCGCGGGGTCGAGGACCTGGTAGCCGATCTCCCCGGCGGCGCCGTTCTCGCCGGTCAGTACGGTCCCGCCGACCACCAGCGCGCAGGAGAGGCCGGTCCCGACGTTGAGATAGATGCCGTGTCCGACACCGGCCAGCCGGCCCTCCCTGGCCTCGGCCAGCGCCGCGGCCTTGACGTCGTTCATGACGGTGATCGTGGCCCGCGGGAAGAGCGCGGTGGCCGCCCGGCGCACCCGCAGCTCCTCCCAGCCCGGGGTGTGGGGCGCGAAGAGCACCCCGGTCTCGGTGACGATCCCCGGGCAGACCAGCCCGGCGCTGCACACGTCCGCGCGCTCGGCCCCGGGGCCGAGCAGGGCGTCCACGGTGTCCGCGATCCGCGCGAAGAGGGGGTGCGGGCCCTCCTCGGGGCGCGTGGGTATGCGCTCGGTACGGCGCGCGGAGCCGTCCGCCCCGCCGGTGACGAGGAGCGCGGTCTTGGTTCCGCCGATGTCGACCGCCACCATGGGCCCCGGGCTGGCAAGCGCTTTCATGAGCGATGATTGTAAGGGAGCCTCCTAAATAAACAAGAGGTGCATCCGAACCTCCGTACGCCCGACGTGCGTCTGAACGGAAAGCCAGACCAGAGAAGAGGGCCCGTTGCCGAAGTCGTCCCCGATCGCGACCAGTACGACGTACATGCGCCACCTCAACGAACGATCCGTCTTCCACCACGCCTACGCCGCCGGATCCATCTCCATCCCCCAGCTCGTCACGGCCTCGGGGCTGTCGAAGCCCACGGTGAGCGCGGCGGTCGCCGCCCTGATCGACAACGGGCTGCTGCGCAGGCTGGGGGTACGCACGGGGCAGGCCGGCCGGGCCCCCCAGCTCTTCGGCCCCGAGCCCACCGCGGGCTGGGTCGCCGTGCTGGACATCGGGCGGCGCTGGGTGCGGCTGGCGCTGACCGATCTCACCGGTGACATCGTGCGGCACGTCCGGATGCCCTCCGCCCGCGACGCCGAGGGGCTGGTCGGCGTCATCGAGGAACTGGTGTCCGCCACCCTCGCCGAGCGGTCGCTGACGATGGCGGATCTCCTCCAGATCGTCGTGGGCAGCCCCGGGGTGTACGACCCCGGGGAGGAGTCCTTCCGGCTGGCCTCGAACCTGCCCGGGTGGGAGTACGCCCTGCACGTCAGGAGGCTCCGGGACTTCTTCGCCGAGGCGGGCGCCGTCCGCTTCGAGAACGACGTGGACCTGGGCGCCCTCGGCGAGCGGACCAGGGGTCAGGGCCAGGACATCGACAACTTCGTCTATCTGCACGTCGGTTCGGGGGTGGGCGCCGGGATCGTGCTGAACGGCAGGCCGCTGCGCGGCGCGCGCGGCATGGCCGGCGAGATCGCCTTCATGCCGGTCCTGCCGGTGCCCCGGCGCGGGCTGCCCGACGAGGTGCGCGAGCGCGGCATGCTGGAGACCGCGGCGGCGGCGGACGCGATCGTCGGCGCGGCGCGGGAGCGCGGGATGACGGACGCGACGACGGCCGAGGAGGTGCTGGCCGCCGCGGCGGCGGGTGACCCGCGGGCCCGCGAGGTGCTGACTGCGGAGGCCAGGCTGCTGGCCCTGGCCCTGGCTGCGGTCGTCACCGTCGTGGACCCGGCCCTGGTCATCCTGGGCGGCGGCGTGGGCCGCCGGCTCGGCGACTACATCCCGGCCGTCCAGGCGGAGTTGTCACTGATCCTGCCGTTCGAACCGCCGCGCCTGGAGGTGTCGCTCCTCGGGGACCGGGGGATCCTGTACGGCGGGGTCGCCGCCGGGGTCGAGCTGGCGCGGGAGATCGCCCTGGCCCGGCGCTTCGCCAACGACTGAGGGGCGGCCGGGGGCCGGTGGCGCGCGCGGCCACGGAGCCGGTGGCGCCACCATTGCCTCCTAACATACAAGGCTTGTATGGTAGTACTGCCGGAGATCAAGGACGCCGCGACGGACCGGCGTCCACCCCACCGGCGAAGACCCACCGAGGAGCCCCCCGCGTTGAACGCCAGCCCGAGCCAGAGCCGCGGCCCGCGCCCGATCCCGGACGTGCCGCCGCTCTCCCGCGCCCGCCTTCCCGTACCCGGCCTCGCCCGCCCCCGTACCGCGCCGGAGCGGGGCATCGTCCATCTCGGCCTCGGCAACTTCCACCGGGCCCACCAGGCGGTCTACACCGCCGAGGCACTCCGGCACGCCGAGGGCCCCTGGGGCATCACCGGGGTCGTCACCGGGCCGACGCAGCGCTCGCGGACCGTCGTGGAGGGCATGACCGCGCAGGACGAGCTGTACACCGTCCTCACCCTCGGCGGCGACGGCTCGGTACGCGCGGACGCCCCCGGGGTGCACCACCCGGGACTGCTCGGCGGGGACCAGGCCGAGGCGGTGGTGGACGCCATCGGCGCGGCCGGCACCCGGATCGTCACCCTGACCGTCACGGAGAAGGGGTACACGTTCACCCCGTCCGGCGGCCTGGACCTCGACGACCCACGTGTCGCCGCCGACCTCACGGGAGCCGGTGCCCCGCGCTCCCCGCTCGGCCTGCTGCTGCGCGGTCTGCAGCGCCGGGTGCGCGACCACGCCGCCCCGCTGACGGTGCTGACCTGCGACAACCTGACGGAGAACGGCAGCAGGCTGCGGCAGTTGCTGGCGGAGTTCGCGGCGGCCCTGCCCGCAGGTGAGCGCGAGGAGCTGACCGCCTATCTCGCCTCCTCGGTGTCCACGCCCTCCAGCATGGTCGACCGCATCGCCCCCGCCACCACCGACGAGCACCGTGCCCTGGTCGCCCGGCACTTCGGGGTGCGCGACGCGGTGCCGGTGCCGGCCGAGCCGTACCGGCTGTGGGTCCTCCAGGACGACTTCCGCGCCGGACGCCCCGCCTGGGAGAAGGCCGGCGCGGTCTTCGCACCCGAGGTGGCGGGCTACGAGACGATGAAGCTGCGGCTCCTCAACGGCGCCCACTCCCTGCTCGCCTACCTCGGGCTGCTGCTCGGTCACCCGTCCATCGACCGCGCGGTGGCCGACCCGGGGCTCGGCGCCGCGGTCCGGCACGCCATGACCCGGGAGATCCTGCCGAGCCTCGACGTACCGGACGGGGTGGACGGCGCCACGTACATCGAGGAGCTGCTCGAACGCTTCGCCAACCCCGCGCTCGGTCACCGCACCGCGCAGGTCGCCACCGACGGCTCGCTGAAGATCCCGGTGCGGTGGGCGGGCCCGCTCGCCCACCATCTCACCGCGGGCACGGTGCCCGATGTGCTGGCCCTCGGGGTGGCCGCGTACGTCCAGGTCGTCACGCGCGGCCGGGACGCCTACGACGAGCGGGCCCTCGGGGCCGTACGGGACGACGCCACCGCCCGGCTGCGCGCACTCGCGGCGCGCGCGGCCGAACCGGGCGCGGCGGCGCGGCTGGTGGTGGAGGCGGGCGACATCCTGCCCGAACCCGTCGCGGGGCGGCGGGAGTTCGCCGACCGTGTCGCCGGATACGCGCGGGACCTGGACCGGCACGGCCCCCGCGCCACCCTGGACGCCGCGCTGCGCGCCGCCACGGCTCCCCCTTCCTGAACGCCGCACCCCCGGCCGCAGAGCCGGCTCCCCCACCCACCACACGGAAAGGCGGTCCGCCCGCAATGGCCACCATCGTCGACGCCCAGGTGTTCGTCACCAGCCCGGGACGCAACTACGTCACTCTGAAGCTGACCACCTCCGACGGCGTCACGGGAATCGGCGACGCCACCCTCAACGGCCGTGAGCTGTCGGTGGCCTCCTACCTCAGCGACCATGTCTGCCCCCTTCTGATCGGGCAGGACGCGGACCGTATCGAGCAGATCTGGCAGTACCTCTACAAGGGCGCGTACTGGCGTCGCGGACCGGTCACCATGACGGCGATCGCCGCCGTCGACGTGGCGCTGTGGGACATCAAGGGCAAGGTCGCCGGGCTGCCCGTCTACCAGCTGCTCGGCGGCGCCGCCCGCGAGGGCGTCACCGTCTACGGCCACGCCAGCGGCAACGACATCCCCCAACTCCTCGACGACGTCGACCGGTTCCTCGGCCAGGGCTTCCGCGCGGTCCGGGCCCAGGCTGCGGTCCCCGGGCTGGAGCGCGTGTACGGCATGCGCAAGGGCGACGGCGTCACCTACGAGCCCGCGGACGGCGCCCTGCCGACCGAGGAGGCCTGGGACACCGGCGCCTACCTCGACTTCGTCCCCACCTACATGGCCGCGGTCCGGGAGCGGTTCGGCTACGGCTTCCAGTTGCTGCACGACGTGCACCACCGGCTCTCCCCGATCGAGGCGGCGCGCCTGGGCAAGTCCCTTGAGCCGTACCGGATGTTCTGGATCGAGGACCCGACCCCCGCCGAGGACCAGGACGCCTTCCGGCTCATCCGGCAGCACACCACCACGCCGCTGGCGGTCGGCGAGATCTTCAACAGCATCTGGGACTGCCAGCACCTCATCACGAACCGGCTGATCGACTACATCCGTACGTCGGTCTCGCACGCCGGCGGGATCAGCCACCTCCGCAAGATCTTCTCCCTGGCGGAGCTGTACGGGGTGCGCACCGGCTCGCACGGCGCGGGCGACCTGTCCCCCGTCTCCTTCGCCGCGGCGCTCCATGTCGACCTCTCCGTCGCCAACTTCGGCATGCAGGAGTACATGGGCCATCTCAGCCCGTACGAGGAGGTGTTCCGGACGTCCTGGCGGTTCGAGGACGGCCTGATGCACCCCGGTGACCGGCCCGGGATCGGCGTCGACTTCGACGAGGAGGCCGCCGCCCGCTTCCCGTACAACCGCAAGTACCTGCCGGTGAACCGGCTGCGGGACGGGAGCGTCCACGACTGGTGACGGCGCCGCCGTACAAGGCCCGGTGACGGACTGTCAGGTCACCGGGCCCACCCTCGCTCCCGCTTCACTTCCGCCGGGGCGCGTCACTGGTCGCGGTACGTCTCCAGCAGCCGCAGCCAGATCTCGCTGATCGTCGGGAACGAGGGAACGGCGTGCCACAGCCGGTCGATCGGCACCTCACCGACCACGGCGACCGTCGCGGAGTGCAGCAGCTCACCGACCCCGGGGCCCGCGAGGGTGACCCCGCGCAGGATCTCCCGGTCCAGGTCGACGACCATGCGGGCGCGGCCCCGGTAGCCGTCGGCGTAGAGGGCCGCGCCCGAGACGCCGGAGAGGTCGAAGTCGACCGCGCGGACCCGGTGGCCCGCCGCCTCGGCCTCCGCGAGGGTGAGGCCGACCGCGGCGATCTCCGGGTCGGTGAAGATGACCTGGGGGACGGCGGCGTGGTCGGCCGTGGCGGTGTGGGCGCTCCACGTATCGGAGGCGGAGACGGTGGCGCCCTTGGCGCGCGCGGCGATGGCGGCGCCCGCCATCCGGGCCTGGTACTTGCCCTGATGGGTGAGGAGCGCGCGGTGGTTGACGTCGCCGACCGCGTACAGCCAGTCGCTCCCGTCCACCAGGCAGGTGTCGTCGACCGTCAGCCACGAGCCCGGTTCGAGGCCGATCGTCTTCAGGCCGAGGTCGTCGGTGCGCGGGGCGCGGCCGGTGGCGAAGAGGATCTCGTCGGCCTCGATCCGCTCGCCGTCCGCCAGCACGGCGGTGACGGGGCCGCTCGCGCCGTCGCGTTCGACCGCCGCGACCGACACGCCCGTACGGACGGTGGCGCCCGCCTCGGTGAGCGCCTCGGTGACCAGCTCGCCCGCGAACGGCTCCAGCCTGGGGAGCGGGCCGTCGCCCCGGATCAGCACGGTGACCTCGGAGCCGAGCGCCCGCCACGCGGTCGCCATCTCCATCCCCACCACACCGCCGCCGACCACGACGAGCCGCGCGGGGACGGTCGGGGAGCTGGTGGCCTCCCGGCTGGTCCAGGCGCCGGCCCCGTCGATTCCCGGCAGCCCGGGCAGGACGGCCCGGCTGCCGGTGCACACGGCGACGGCGTGCCGCGCCGTCAGCACCCGCTCGGCGCCGTCGGAGTCCGTCACCGTCACCCGCCTGGGGCCGTCCAGCCGGCCGTGGCCGCGGTGCAGGACGGCGCCGGTCCCCTCCAGCCAGCCGACCTGGCCGTCGTCCTTCCAGTGCGCGGTGAAGTAGTCGCGGTGCGCGAGCACGGCCGCGGCGTCCAGCGGGCCCCGGGCCGACTCGCTCAGCCCCGGCACCCTGCGCGCCTCGGCGCGCGCGAGGGCCGGGCGCAGCAGCGCCTTACTGGGGATGCACGCCCAGTACGAGCACTCACCGCCGACGAGTTCGCTCTCCACCACCGCCACGCTCAGCCCGGCCGCCCTGGCCCGGTCGGCGACGTTCTCCCCGACCGGTCCCGCGCCCAGGACCACCACGTCGTACTCCACAGCTTCTGTCATGGGGACAGTCTCGCCGGGGGCGGCTCGCATGGCCACACGATCTTCGGGCAGGGGCCTGGACGGGTACAGGAATACGGCGACGGCCCGGACCGTTGTCGCAGGCGGCTTCACCGGAGAGCAGGAAGAGGTACCAGGACATGGCCACTGTGGAACTCACCAAGGAGAACTTCGACCGGACGGTGTCGGAGAACGACTTCATCCTGATCGATTTCTGGGCTTCCTGGTGCGGTCCGTGCCGCCAGTTCGCCCCGGTCTACGAGAAGGCGTCGGAGCGTCACGACGACCTCGTCTTCGCGAAGGTCGACACGGAGGCGCAGCAGGAGCTGGCCGCGGCCTTCGAGATACGGTCGATCCCGACCCTGATGATCGTCCGCGACAATGTCGCGGTGTTCGCCCAGCCGGGCGCGCTGCCGGAGACCGCTCTGGAGGACGTGATCGGCCAGGCGCGCGCCCTGGACATGGACGAGGTGCGCAAGTCGGTCGCGGAGGCCGAGGCGAAGGCCAAGGAGGCCGAGCAGGGCTGAGCCGGGACCGGGGCGGCGCCGCCGCCGGGACCGGGCACCCGCTCCGGAGAGGGCGGCGGGTGGGTCCCGGTGCTCGGCGGGCTCCTAGAAGGGGTGGCCCGCGGGCTCGCGCCGTACGGTCGTCCAGCGCAGTTCCGTGAACGCCTCCAGATTGGCCTCGCCGCCGAAGCGGGCGCCCGTGCCGGACGCGGCGATGCCGCCGAAGGGGGCGACCGCCTCGTCGTTGACGGTCTGGTCGTTGATGTGGGCGATGCCCGTGGGGATCCGGTCCGCCAGCTCCAGACCGAGCGCCGCGTCCCGGGTGACGATGCCCAGGGCGAGACCGTACGGGCCCGCCGACGCCAGCGCGGCGGCCTCCTCCAGGCTGCTGAACGGGCGTACGGGCGCGACCGGGCCGAAGACCTCCTCCGTGTAGGCGGGGGTGTGGTCGTCGACGTCGGCGAGGACCGTGGGGCGGTAGAAGAGGTCGCGGTGGGTACCGCCCGCGGCGACCTTGGCCCCGCGGGCCGCGCTCGCCTCCACCAGGGCGTCGATCTTGGCCAGTTGGGCCGTGTCGATGATCGGCCCGAGGTGGACCTGCTCACGGTACGGATCCCCCACGGCCAGCGATTCGGCTTTGGCGGCGAGCCGCTCGACGTACTCCTCGTACAGCGAGGCGTGGACGAGATGGCGTCCGGTGGTCATGCAGATCTGGCCCTGGTGGAAGAAGGACCCCCAGGTCGCCTGGGAGACGGCCGCCTCGATGTCGGCGTCGGCCAGGACGACGAGCGCGGAGTTGCCGCCGAGTTCGAGATGGGCGCGCTTCAGGGCACGGCCCGCCGCCGCACCGACCGCGCGCCCGGCGGCGGTCGAGCCGGTGAAGGAGATCACCGGCACCCGCGCGTCCGCGACCAGCGCCTGTCCGGTCTCCGCGCCACCGGGCAGGATGTGCAGCAGCCCTGCCGGGAGTCCGGCCTCCGCGAGGACGGCGGCGAGCGCGAGCCCGCCGCAGACGGCGGTGCGCGGGTCCGGCTTGAGCAGCACCGCGTTGCCGAGCGCCAGGGCCGGGGCGACCGACCGGATGGAGAGGATCAGCGGCGCGTTGAACGGCGCGATGACGCCGACGACCCCGGCCGGGACCCGCCGGGTGTAGGAGAGCCTGGGCTCCTCGCTCGGCAGCACCTGGCCGGTGGGGCGGGAGGCGAGCGCCGCGGCCTCGTAGCACTCCTGGGCGGCGACATGCAGTTCGAAGCCCGCCTTGCCGGGGATGGACCCGGACTCCCGTACGAGCCAGTCGCGCAGTTCGTCGGCGTGCGCGGCGAAGAGGTCGCCCGCGCGCCGCAGCACCCCGGCCCGTACCAGATGCGGGGTGGCCGACCAAGCCCGCTGCGCCGCCGCGGCGGCCTCCGACGCGGCGGCGACGTCCTCGGGAGCGGCGAGGGCGAGGGTGCCGAGGATGTCACCGGTGGCGGGCTCCACTACTGGGGACTCACCTCCCGACAGTCCGACGGGCTGCCAGGTCTTGGGATCGAGCAGGGACATGAAGGCTCTCCAGTCGCTCGGATGATCCGGTACGGTACAGCGATTCGACCACGGGTGCGACGGACCCGGGACAGCCGCCCGAGCGACCGGACCGGGCCGAACTCCGCCGCACGCACGGGGTGTTGAGCCACGCTCCGGCCGGGCCCGGGGTCAGCGTTCGAGGACGAGCGCCAGCCCCTGCCCCACCCCGATGCAGAGCGCGGCGAGCCCGGTGCCCGAACCGGCGGCGGCGAGCTGGTGGGCGACGGACCCGGCGAGCCGGGCACCGGAGGCGCCCAGCGGGTGGCCGATCGCGATGGCGCCGCCGCGCGGGTTGACGAGGGCCGGGTCCAGCTCGGGCCACTCGGCCAGGCAGCCCAGCGACTGCGCGGCGAACGCCTCGTTCAGCTCGAAGGTGGTGAGGTCGGCGAAGGTGCGCCCCGCCTTGTCCAGAGCGCGTCGCACGGCCTCGACCGGCCCCAGCCCGAAGAGCTGCGGCTCGACACCGGTGACCGCCGAGGCGCGGATCCGGGCGAGCGGCTCGCGGCCGGTCTCGCGCAGCCCCGCCTCGTCGACGAGGAGCAGGGCGGCGGCGCCGTCGTTGAGGGGCGAGGCGTTCCCGGCGGTCACGGTCCCGGTCCCGTCGGCACGGAACGACGGCTTCAGCTTGGCGAGCGCCTCCATGGACGTGGTGTCGCGGATGCATTCGTCCCGCGCGAGCTCCACCCCGTCGTACGGGACGACCTCGCCGTCGTAGAGTCCGGCCGCCCAGGCCGCGGCGGCCTTGCGGTGACTGGCGAGCGCGAAGGCGTCCTGCCGCTCCCGGCCGAGGGCGTGCTTGTCCGCGATCAGTTCGGCACCCTCACCGAGCGGAACACTCCATTCCGCCGGCATCCTCGGGTTGGTCATCCGCCAGCCCAGGGTGGTCGAGTGGAGCTGCTGGTGACCGGCCGGGAAGGCGCGCTCCGGCTTCTGGAGGACCCAGGGGGCCCGGGACATGGACTCGACGCCGCCCGCCACGACGACGGAGGCGTCGCCGAGGGCGACCGCGCGGGCGGCCTGGATGACCGCTTCGAGACCGGATCCGCAGAGCCGGTTCACCGTCACCCCCGGGACGGAGACGGGGAGTCCGGCGAGCAGCACCGCCATCCGCGCCACGTCGCGGTTGTCCTCGCCCGCGCCGTTCGCGTCACCGAGGACCACGTCGTCGATCCGCGCCGGGTCGAGGTCCGGGGTTCGGTCCACCAGCGACCTCACCACATGGGCGGCGAGGTCGTCGGGGCGTACGGAGGAGAGGGCGCCCCCGAACCTGCCGATCGGGGTGCGGACGGCGTCGACGATGTAGACGTCGCGAATGCTCATCGGATCTCCGGCTTCTCTCCCCCGGCACACATCCGCCACCTCCGACGGATGTTCGCCTGGTGAACTTTGGTTCATAACGGCTCGCCGTCAGAGTCTCTGCCCGGTGCCGACCGCTGTCAACGGGCCTCGGGGGCCGGTTCTTCAGGCCGGAGTCTGGCCCTGGGGTACGGCGACCACCCGCACCGTCATCCCGTAGTCGAGTTCCTCCCCGTCGATGAGCAGCGCCTCCACCGTGCGGGTCTCGGGGTCGATGTCCGCCTCCATGCCGTTGCCCGCGTACCGCGGATAACCCGAGGCCCCGGTGTCACCCGTCGCCTCGACCACGGCCGAGCGCAGGGCGTTCTCCGCCCAGGGCGGCCCTTCGTGCTCCTCGGTGAACCCCGCGACCAGCAGAAGCTCGAACCGCTGCGGAACAGTAGCCATACCGTCGACGCTAGCCACCCGGCCCGACCGCCGCACGTCGCGCGGGTACGGCCGCGGGTGCCCGTCAGCTCGACTCGCGGTGGACGACCCGCGCGCCCATCAGGCCGTGGCGCTCCGGTTCGGCCCCCGGGTCACGGACGGCCCGGTCGACGAGCTGGGCCAGCCGGGGCCCGGTCGCCATGTCGATACGGACGGTGGAGAGCCGGGGCCGCAGCAGCCGTCCGAGCAGGGCGTCGTCGGCGCCGATCACCGCGGTCTCCTCCGGCACCCGGATCCCCTCGTCCTGGAGCGCGCGCATCAGGAGCATCGCGTACTCGTCGTTGTACGCGAAGACCGCGTCGAGGCCGAGCCCGCGCCAGCGGGCGGCGAGACCGGCGGCGGACTCCTCCGTGCGGGCCAGGGGCAACGGCGTGACGCGGGCGGCGGCGTCCGCGCCCGGATCCCGCGCGGCGGCGTCCGCGCCCGCGAGGCGGAGGGCGGCGTACGGCTCCAGGCCCGGTTCCGCGGGCATCACCACCCCGATCGCGCGGCGCCCGCGCGCGACGAGATGGGAGACCGCGCGGCCACCGATCGTCCGCTGGTCCATGACGAGCGCGTGCGCGCCCGCGATCCGCTCCGCACCGAGGGTGATCACGCTCCTGGCCCCGGACCGCTTGAGGAGTTCCACCGCCTCCGGGGTGAGCGGCGTCTCGCCGAGCGAGACCACGGCGACCGGCCGCAGTTCGGCCCAGGCGCGGGCCGCGCCGACGGGGTCCGGGCCGAGGCTGCCGTACTGCACCACCGTGTAGCCCAGCCGGCGCAGGGAGCGCTGGAACTCGTCGAAGACCCGGCTGTGGAGCGGGCCCGCGGGGGCGTGCCCGGTGGGCAGCAGCACCATCCGGGTGTGTCCGGCGCGCAGGCTGCGGGCGGCGGCGTGCGGGACGTAACCGAGCGCTTCGGCGGCCTCCAGCACCCGGAGGCGGGTGGGCTCGCTGATCCGTACGTCGGTGACCCCGTTGAGCACGTACGAGACGGTGGCACGGGACACCCCCGCCAGCCGCGCCACGTCGAAGCTGGTCGGGAGGGAGCCGGCCGGAACGGCGGCTCGGGCGGCGGAGTGCTCGGTCGGCTGACTCATCGCACCGGGCATCCTGCCAGAACGGCCCCCGGCGGGGCACCCGGTGGACCGATCCGGCCTCTCCCCACGGACCCGCCCGACGGCCGCGACGGAGCAGGCCCTACCGTCGTACAAATGATCTCCTCTTCACCCGCGTCCTCCGCCTTCCCCGACTCCCCCGGCCGCGGCGGCCCCGCCGCCACGACCGAGGCCGACCCGCGCGCCGTCGGCCCCGTCCGCACCTCCTACGCGCCCGAGCGCGACGGCGACCCCGACCCGGGGGAGATCGTCTGGACCTGGGTGCCGTTCGAGGAGAACGACGGGCGTGGCAAGGACCGGCCGGTGCTGGTGGTGGCGCGCGAGGCGGCGGGCACCCTGCTCGCCGTACAGCTCTCCAGCAAGCGCCGCGACCAGGACCGCGAGTGGGTGCCGATCGGGGTCGGGCCGTGGGACCGCGAGGGGCGCGAGTCGTGGGTGGACGTGGACCGGGTGCTCCGGGTCCACGACGAGGGGATGCGGCGGGAGGCGTGTGCCCTGGACCGGGGGCGGTTCAACCTCGTCGTGAACCGGCTGAAGGAGCTGTACGGCTGGAAGTGAGGGGCGTACGGCCCGGAGGTGAGGGCCGTGGGACGACCCGAGAGGTGACGTCGCTGCGGACGGCGGCGGCACCGTCACCCCGGCCGTACGCCGCGGCCCCTACGGGGCGGTGGCCGCCAGCACCCGCCGGAACGCCCCCAGCGTCGGCCCTTCCGCCGTACGGTCCAGCACCGCGAAGACCGTCTCGTCGAAGGCGCCGGCGAACCGGCCCCCGCCCGTGAGCAGCGCCCGGAAGGCGCCCGCGACCACCGCCGGGTCATTCTGGAAGACCCCGCATCCCCAGGCCCCCAGCACCAGCCGCCGGTAGCCGCACTCCACGGCCGTCTCCAGGACCCGCTCCGCGCGGGAGGCGACGGCGGCCGGGATGCGGTGGGCGTCCTCGGGGGCGCGCCGCGCTATCACCCCGGCGTTCGGCGCGGGCGAGGTGAGGAAACCCACCCGGTACGGCGTGTCGAGCAGCCCACCCCGGTCGTCGCGGAAGACCGGCACCCCCGGTGAGTGGATCACCCGGTCGGTGTAGAACGGGTCCCGGTCGGCGCGGTGGTAGGCGTAGAACTCCGGCGCCGCCCGCAGCGTGGCGTAGAGCGCGGAGGCCCGGCAGAGCGCCTCCTCCTGCGCCTGCGCGCCGTTCAGATAGCCGCCGCCCGGGTTCCGCGCGGACGCGAAGTTCAGCACCGCCACCGGCTCCCCGGGCTCCGCGGCCGTCAGCCGGCGCGCGGCCTCCAGGCTGCTCTCGCCGGTGACCTCGACGACCGGTCCGCCGCGCTCCGTACGGCCGGAAACCGCCGCCCCGGAGGAGGGGCCCGTGGGGCCTACGGGGCCGGGGCCGTACATCCGGGTGCCCGCGAGGGCCGCGTCCAGCTCCGCGCGCAGGACCACCTCACGGCCGTCCGGAGCACGGTAGACCCCCGTTCGGACGATCTCCTCTGTTTCCTTCGCGATACCCCGCAGCCGTGCGCTCATGGGCAAATCCTGCGTGAACGATCTCGGACGGGGCAACCGCATTTCTGACGAAAAAGTGAGCGCGCGGGCACTCTTGTGCGAAGC
This sequence comes from Streptomyces sp. NPDC059255, assembly GCF_042752355.1. NCBI lineage: Bacteria > Bacillati > Actinomycetota > Actinomycetes > Kitasatosporales > Streptomycetaceae > Streptomyces > Streptomyces sp. NPDC059255. The sequence continues at coordinate 510,948 of NZ_JBHYZP010000001.1, read as the reverse complement.
GGCGAGAGTGGCTTTAGGTTGGACGAAGTGCTCGCCCCGGCCCCGGGGCCGAGTGAGGTCAAGCGGTCTTCGACAGGAGGATCCGCACATGCCACCCGACAGTTTCATCGACGAGGGACCACCGCTCGGCGAGAACGACGCCGAGGATCTGCTGCGCGGCATCTGCTTCAAGACGGGCCCGCCCCGCACCGTGGGCGTCGAACTGGAATGGCTCGTCCACGATCTGCGTCATCCCGAGACCCCCGTCCCGGCCCACCGCCTCCAGGAGGCGTTCGAAGGGCTGCGGGACCTGCACCTCCGATCGGCACTCACCTTCGAACCCGGCGGCCAGGTGGAGCTCAGCTCCGCGCCCGCCGCGTCCCTGACGGAGTGCGTCGCCTCCACCGCCGCCGACCTGGACGCCGTGCGTCCGGTACTGCGCTCGGCGGGACTCGTCCTCGCGGGTCTGGGGCAGGACCCCTGGAACTCACCGCAGCGGATGCTGCGGGAGCCCCGCTACGACGCCATGGAGACCTATCTCGACCGGATCGGCCCGGCCGGCCGCGCCATGATGCGGTCGACCGCGTCGATCCAGGTCTGTCTGGACGCGGGACACGAGGAGCCCGGGCCGCTCGGCCACGGCCGTCGCTGGCAGCTCGCCCACCTGCTGGGCGCGGTGCTCGTCGCCGCCTTCGCGAACTCCCCGATGCGGGAGGGCGTGGCGACCGGGTGGCGCTCCACCCGGCAGGCCATGTGGGCCCGGCTCGACCCGCTCCGTACCACCGCGCCGTCCGCCGCGCTCCCCCCGCGCGACGCCTGGGCCGCGTTCGCGCTGGACGCGCCGGTGATGTGCGTCCGGGCGGCGGAGGGGCCCTGGGCCGTGCCCGAGGGGCTGACCTTCCGCGAGTGGATCCGCTCCGGGCTGCCGCGTCCGCCGGTCCGCGCCGACCTCGACTACCACCTCACGACACTCTTCCCGCCGGTCAGACCGCGCGGCCATCTCGAACTGCGGATGATCGACGCGCAGCCCGGCGAGGACGGCTGGCAGGTGCCGCTCGCCGTCACCACCGCGCTGTTCGACGACCCCGAGGCGGCGGAGACCGTGTACCGCACCGTCAAACCGCTCGCCGAGACCGCGGGCCCGCTGCCCGCCCCGGCCAATCCGCTCTGGGTCAACGCCGCGCGGTACGGCCTGGCCGACCCCGAGCTGCACGCGGCGGCGATCGCCTGCTTCGCCGCCGCCCGGGAAGCGCTGCCGCGCGTCGGCGCGACACCCGCCGTACAGGAGGCGGTCGCCGCGTTCACCGACCGCTACGTCCTGCCGGGGCGGTGTCCGGCCGACGATCTGCGCGCCCCCGTGACACGGAAGGACCCCCGCACATGACCGACCTCGCCGGCCTGTCCACCGAGGAGCAGCTCAGACAGCGCGCCGTCGACTCCCTGACGGCGGCCCGGGCCCGCACCGCCCTGCTGACCTCCTGCGTCGACGACCACGACCTGACCGCACAGCACTCGCCGCTGATGTCCCCGCTGGTCTGGGACCTCGCGCACATCGGCAACCAGGAGGAGCAGTGGCTCCTGCGGACCGTCGGGGGCCGCGAGGCCCTGCGCCCCGAGATCGACTCCGTCTACGACGCGTTCGAACATCCCCGGGCCGCCCGGCCCACCCTGCCGCTGCTGCCGCCCACCGAGGCGCGGGCGTACGCCGCCGACGTACGGGGCCGGGTCCTGGACATCATCGAACGCACCCCGCTGCGCGGCGGACCGCTGCTCGACGCCGGGTTCGCGTTCGGGATGATCGCGCAGCACGAGCAGCAGCACGACGAGACGATGCTCATCACCCACCAGCTGCGGAAGGGGCCGGCCGCGCTGACCGCGCCCCCGCCCCCGGCCGGGGACACCACGGGGCTGCCCGCCGAGGTCCTGGTGCCCGGCGGCCCCTTCACCATGGGCACGTCCACCGAGCCGTGGGCGCTGGACAACGAGCGGCCCGCCCACCAGCGGCTCGTCCCGGCGTTCTGGATCGACACGGTGCCGGTGACCAACGGCGACTACCAGCGGTTCATCGAGGACGGCGGCTACACCGAGGAGCGCTGGTGGGCGCCGGAGGGCTGGGCGCAGATCCGGGAACACTCCATCGGCGCCCCGCTGTTCTGGCGGCGCGAGGGCGGGCAGTGGCTGCGCCGCCGGTTCTCGGTGGTGGAGCCGGTCCCGGCGGACGAGCCGGTCCTCCATGTGAGCTGGTACGAGGCCGACGCGTACGCCCGCTGGGCGGGCCGGCGGCTGCCGAGCGAGGAGGAGTGGGAGAAGGCCGCGCGCCACGACCCCGTCTCGGGACGGTCGCTGCGCCATCCCTGGGGTGACGGCGAGCCCACCGAGGCCCACGCCAACCTCGGCCAACGCCATCTCCGGCCGGCCCCGGCGGGCAGCTATCCGGCGGGTGCCTCGCCGCTGGGGGTACGGCAGTTGATCGGGGACGTGTGGGAGTGGACGTCGAGCGACTTCCTGCCGTACCCGGGCTTCGCCGCCTTCCCGTACCGCGAGTACTCGGAGGTGTTCTTCGGCGGCGCGCACAAGGTGCTGCGGGGCGGTTCGTTCGCGGTGGCCCCGGTGGCCTGCCGCGGCACGTTCCGCAACTGGGACCTGCCGGTGCGCCGGCAGATCTTCTCGGGGTTCCGTACGGCGCGCTCCGCCCCGGCCGAGTACGCGGCGCGCACCGGCCGCGCCACCGGGGGCTCCTGATGTGCCGGCACATCGCGGCCCTCGGACCGCCGATGACGCTCGGGTCGGTGCTCGTCGCGCCGCCGCACGCGCTGCTGCGGCAGTCGTGGGCGCCGCGCAGACAGCGCAACGGCACGGTCAACGCCGACGGTTTCGGCGTCGGCTGGTACGCGGAGGGCGACCCGGTGCCCGCGCGTTACCGTCGCGCCGCGCCCATCTGGGGCGACCCCGGCTTCGCCGATCTGGCCCGGGTGATCCGTACCGGCGCGCTGCTGGCCGCCGTACGGGACGCGACGCTGCCCGGCGCCGACGGGGAGGCCGCCGCGGCGCCGTTCGCCGCCGGGCCCTGGCTGTTCAGCCACAACGGCTCGGTGGGCGGCTGGCCGGGATCGGTCGCGGACCTGGCCGCGGCGCTGCCCGCGGAGGAGCTGCTGTCGCTGGTGGCGCGCAGTGACTCGGCGCTGGTGTGGGCGCTGGTGCTGCACCGGCTGCGGGCGGGCGACGACCCCGGCCGGGCGCTGGCCGAGACGGTCGCCGACGTGGCACGGGCGGCGCCCGCGTCCCGGCTCAACCTGCTGCTCACCGACGGGGTGCGGATCGCGGGGACGGCCTGGGGCGACACGCTCTGGTACCGCCCCGGGACGCAGGACGCGCCGGTGCTGGTGGCGTCGGAGCCGTACGACGACGATCCGCGCTGGCGCGAGGTCCCCGACCGCACGCTGCTCGTGGCGAGCCGCGGCGATGTTCTGCTGTCCCCTCTCAAGGAGCTACCCGCGTGAGCCCGTTCCTGCTGACCCGCACGCTGCCCGAGCACGCCACGGACGCCGCGCTGCGCGCCGATGTGCTCCACGGGCTGACCCGTACGCCCAAGACGCTGCCGCCCAAGTGGTTCTACGACGCCCGCGGCAGCGAACTGTTCGAGGAGATCACCACCCTGCCCGAGTACTATCCGACGCGCGCCGAGCGGGAGATCCTGCGCGCCCGCGCGCCGGAGATCGCGGCGGCGACGGGCGCGCGCACCCTGATCGAGCTGGGGTCGGGGTCGTCCGAGAAGACCCGTCTGCTGCTGGACTCGCTGCCGGAGCTGGCCAGTTACGTGCCGGTCGACGTCAGTGAGAGCGCGTTGCGCGGGGCCGCCGAGTCGCTGGTCGCCGACCGTCCCGGGCTCGAAGTGCACGCGATCGTCGCGGACTTCACCGGCGGACTGGTGCTGCCGGGCACCCCGGGGCCCCGGCTGGTCGTGTTCCTCGGCGGCACGATCGGCAATCTGCTGCCCGCCGAGCGCGCGGCGTTCCTCGCCTCGGTGCGCGGGCTGCTGGCCCCCGGCGACGCGCTGCTCCTCGGCACGGACCTGGTGAAGGACGAGTCGGTCCTGGTACGGGCGTACGACGACGCGGCCGGTGTGACGGCCGCGTTCAACAAGAACGTGCTGACCGTCATCAACCGCGAGCTGGGCGCCGACTTCGCCCCGGACGCCTTCGACCATGTGGCGCTCTGGGACGCGGAGAACGAATGGATCGAGATGCGGCTGCGGGCGCGCTCCGCGCTCACCGTGAAGATCCCGGAGCTGGATCTGGTGGTGCACTTCGCCCCCGGCGAGGAGGTGAGGACCGAGGTGTCGGCCAAGTTCCGTCAGGACCGGGTGCGGTCCGAACTGGCTGCGGCGCGAATGGAGTTGACGCACTGGTGGACCGATGAGGCGGGCCGGTTCGCGCTGACGCACGCGACGGCTGTCTGAGTGGGCCGAGGGGGCTGACGCGGACCGGCATCGACCCCCGGGTACGGCTCGGCGCCGGGCATCGCGGCGCCGGAACCGGCGTCGCCGCCGTGCCCGGGGGTGCCGCCGTGCCCGGAGGCGCCGTGCGCGATGGCGTGGCGCGCCGTACGGGCCAGCGCGCGGCGGTCGGTGCGGGGGCCGGCCGGGATCGGCGGCAGGAGGGTGAGTTCCGCCGTGAGACCGCCGGCCGCCACGACCCGCCAAAGGGACGCGGGCAGGGTGTCGTCCCCGACGAAGGCGGGCGCGCCCGAGGACGTCCCGTCCGGTGACCGGTAGGTGATCCGTACGGGCCGGACCTCGGCGCCCGCGTCCACGGCGGCCTGGAAGACGGCGGAGGTGAACCGGCCCTGTTCCCGGCCGCACCAGGTGCACGCCTCGGGGAAGGCGATCACCCGTGAGCCGGCCCGGAGGGCGGCGGAGAGGGTGCGTACGGCGTCGGGCAGCGCGCGCAGCCGCTCGCGTTCCACGAAGAGGGTGCCGCCCCGGGCGGCCAGCGCGCCCAGCACGGGCCAGCGCCGGATCTCGCTCTTGGCCAGCATCCGTCCGGGGAAGACGACGGCGAGGAGCGGGATGTCCAGCCAGGAGATGTGGTTGGCGACGACCAGCACACCGGCGCCGCGCGGGGCGAGCGCGTCGGCCGGGCCGGATCCCGGCGCGCCGCGCACCGTGACGCGCAGGCCGAAGGCGCGCAGTACGGCGCGGGACCAGCTCCGGGTGAGCCGGTCGCGTACCCCCGGGGGCAGCGGGGCGAGGAGCGGGGCGAGGATCGCGCCGCACAGGACGAGCGGGATCCCCCGCAGCAGCCGGACCGCCCCGGCCGCCGTGCTCACCGCCGGGCCGGCGTGGCGCGAGCAGTCGCGGGGGGTGCAGGGCGCGGTGGGCAGCCAGGCACTCATGCGACGGGGGCCGGCGCGAGAGAGAGGAAGTGCCGCAGGTAGCGCGGGTTGGTGCGGCGCATAGACAGCAGGACGTACAGGTCGGCGACGCCGAACTCCGGGTCGTGCGCGGGCGCTCCGCACACCCAGGCGCCGAGCCGCAGATAGCCGCGCAGCAGCGGCGGCAGTTCGGCGGGGGCGGCGGCCGCGGCGGCGGTCTCCGGGGTCCAGAGCCGGTGCGGGGTGACCCAGTACTCCTCGGGCGCGAGGTGCTTGTCCTTGACGCGGTTCCAGGTGGAGGCGGCGAGCGCGCCGCCGTCCGCGAGCGGCACCGAGCAGCAGCCCGCCAGCCAGTTGTGTCCGGTGGTGGCCATGTAGCGGGCGAGCCCGGCCCAGATCAGGGCGATGACGCCGCCGGTGCGGTGCAGGGGGTGGACGCAGGAGCGCCCCACCTCGACCAGGTCGTGGCGGATCGGGGCGAGCCGGGCGAGGTCGAACTCGCTGTCGGAGTAGATCCGCCCGGCGGCCCGTGCCCGCTCGGGCGGCAGCAGCCGGTACGTGCCGACGACCTCGCCGGTGGTCTCCTCCCGTACCAGCAGGTGGTCGCAGTACGCGTCGAACGCGTCGGTGTCGAGACCGGGCTCGGGCCCGTCGAGGCGGGCGCCCATCTCCCCGGCGAAGACGAGGTGCCGCAGCCGCTGGGCGGCCCGTACGTCCTCCTGGGTGCGGGCGAGCTGGACGAGGTAGCGCGGCTCCGGGCCGGCGGCGGGGCCCGGGGCGGCGAGCGGCGCGGGGGCCGGGGCGCGGAGCGGGGCGCCGGGGAGCACGGGGACGGTGGCGGGAGCGGGGGCGGACATGGCGGACTCCTGTGCCGTAGGGGAGGCAGGCCGCCGGGTCCGTCGCGGGCGCGTGGACCCGGCACCTCGTTTCTTCCGTGACCGGCTGGATTTGACATGACCACACGGCGGAGCGCGGATGTGAGGCGGTTGAATGCCGGGGTCCGCGCCGGGCGGGCGCCGGCCCGGACCCGGCACAGGCCCGACGCGGACCCGGCGCGGACCCGTCCGGGAGGTTTCTACAGGGCGCGTCCGGCGGGGCCGCCGTTCACCGGCTCGTCGCCGCGCGGGAGGACCGGCGTCCCCGCCCAGGTCAGCGCCTTCCACTCGGCCGCCGCCGGCCCGGTGGCGCCCTCCAGGACCACGACGCCGGTGTTGTCCAGGGCGTGGGCGGCGGCGAAGGCCACGTCCACGTTCTCCGCCCGGGCGGCGGTCCACATCCGGATCGCCGCGCCGTGGCTGACCATCGCCACCGTACCGGCGCCCGTGGCGGCCGCCTCGGCCACCACCGCGTCGAACCGGGCCAGCGCCTCGGCCCCGCTCTCGCCGCCGGGCATCCGCAGCTCCGTGTCACCCGCGGACCAGGCGAACGCGGTGGTCAGATACCGCCTGACCGACTCGTCGTCGCCCCGCAACTCCAGTTCCCCGGCCGACAGCTCCCTGATCCCGTCCCTGACCCGGGGCTCCAGACCGCGCGCGGCGGCCAGCGGCGCCGCCGTGAGCCGCGTCCGGATCAGGGTCGAGACGTACAGCGCGCCGATGTCCTCGTCCGCCAGCGCGGCGGGGAGCGCGGCGGCCTGCAGCTCCCCCGTCGCGGTGAGCCCGGGACCGGGCGCCGCGGTGTCCAGGAGCCCGGCGAGATTGGACGGTGTCTGGCCGTGGCGGATCAGCAGCAGGCGCATGAGGTGAGTCATCCTCCGAATGGACGTACGGATACCCGCACCACTCTCCCAGAGAGCCGCGGACGCGGTCGTGGCCTCGCGGGCGGCGGCGGGGTGGGGCACGCTGGAGTGACGCCGCGGGCCCCGCGACGCGTGAAGGCGTGAGTGAAACCTGCAGAGGGGAACGGCCCCATGTCGCACCACACCTACCGGGTCACCGAGATCGTCGGCACCTCGCACGAGGGCATCGACGACGCCATCCGCAACGGCGTCGGCCGCGCGGCCGAGACCCTGCGCGGACTGGACTGGTTCGAGGTGACGCAAGTACGCGGCCACATCGTCGACGGGGACATCGAGCACTACCAGGTCGGCCTGAAGGTCGGTTTCCGCCTCGACGACGGGGAGTGAACGCCCGGCGGACACGGCCGGGACGTACGGCCGGCGGACACGGCCGGGACGTACGGCCGACGGGCACGGGCCGGGGCGTACGGCCGACGCTCAGGTGGTGAACCCCGCGTGCACGTGGTCGTGGTGGGTCGCGTCGGTGAAGAACTGCCCCGCGGCGCCGCCGGAGAGCCGGACCGGGCCGCCCACGTTGTACGACCCGGCCGCCGCGGCGTCCCGCATGAACCTCTCCACGAGCCGGCGCGAGGTGGCCGGGTCCACGACCGCGTGGCCGTCGATCTGCCAGACGTCGAAGGCCCGGCCGCGCGGATGGTCGCTGGGCCGGTCGGTGCCGAAGACGTATCGCGGGTGGCCGGAGCGGATCACGCTCACATACATCCGGTACGTGCCCGCCAGCCGGAGCAGCGCCCGCAGCACGCTCTCGTGGACGTGCCCGCCGCGGACATCGGCCGCCGCCGCGGGTGGCAGCGTGATCCGGCGCTCCGCCAGCACCCCGCGCGCGGCGTCGGGGAGCGACGGCGCCGCCGCGCCGGGCCTGGCCGGGTGGAGCGCGGTGACCTCCCAGCGGGGCCGGGCCCGGCGCAGCCTCACGTCAACGGTCGTGCCGCTCGTGCCGGTCGCGTGTCCCGGGGTCCACTGCCGGCAGACCACCAGCACGCTGGCCGAGTCGGCGAGGATCCCGCCGTACTGCGCGTCGACCACCTGGAGCACGGCCTCGTCGGCGGCCGGCAGCAGCGGCCCCGCCTCGTCCACCAGCGACGGCGCCGCGCCCAGCGCGGCCACCCGCCGCTTCGCCGCCGCGGCGCCGCCCTGCCCGGCGGGCCAGGCGCCGATCGCCTCCACGACCTGGACGGCGCGCAGCTTGACGGCGGGGTCCACGTCGGCGCGGTCGGGCCGCCACGGGGTGGCCGTCGGCAGCGGTACGGGCGAGGACGCCGGACCGGCTCCGGTCCGCGCGGACCCTGAGCACCCGGCGGCCCCGGCCAGCAGCCCACCGGTACCGAGCAGCAGCGCCCGCCTGCCGAGTCCCATGCCCGCACCTCGTTCCCGGTCCCGTCCCGCTCTTCAGGGTGCGGGCGCGGGGGCTGGGCCGCACGCCGCCGCGGTCCGACCGGCGGAGGCGCCCCTCCCCAGGCAGGGCCGGGCCCGCGTCACGGGTCAGCGGGCGGCTTTGCGGGTCGCCCGCAGCCACTCCCTGTTCATGGCCGCGATGGACGGCAGCGGGATCCCCTTCGGGCAGGCGGTGGCGCACTCCCCCGCGAGGGTGCAGCCGCCGAAGCCCTCGTCGTCCATCGTGGCGACCATGTCGAGGACGCGGGTCTCACGTTCGGGCGCGCCCTGCGGCAGGACGTTGAGGTGGTTGACCTTGGCGGAGGTGAAGAGCATCGCGGAGCCGTTGGGGCAGGCCGCGACGCAGGCGCCGCAGCCGATGCACTCGGCGTGCTCGAAGGCGGAGTCGGCGTCGGGTTTGGGCACCGGGGTGGCGTGGGCCTCGGGGGCGGCGCCGGTGGGGGCGGTGATGTAGCCGCCCGCCCCGATGATCCGGTCGAAGGCGGAGCGGTCCACGACCAGGTCCTTGACGACGGGGAAGGCGCCCGCCCGCCAGGGCTCGACGTCGATGGTGTCGCCGTCGGCGAAGTGGCGCATGTGGAGCTGGCAGGTGGTGGTGCGTTCGGGTCCGTGGGCGTCGCCGTTGATGACGACACCGCAGGCGCCGCAGATGCCCTCGCGGCAGTCGTGGTCGAAGGCCACCGGCTCGTCGCCCCGGAGGATCAGCTCCTCGTTGAGCGTGTCGAGCATCTCCAGGAAGGACATGTCCTCGGAGATGCCGTCGATGCCGTAGGTGACCATGGCGCCGGGGGTGTCGGCGTCCGGCTGGCGCCAGACGCGCAGGGTGAGCCTCATGCGTAGCTCCGCTGGGTGGGGTGGACGTACTCGAAGACGAGGTCTTCCTTGTGCAGGACGGGCGCGCTGCCGGTGCCCCTGAACTCCCAGGCGGCGGCGTACGAGAACTCCTCGTCCCGGCGGGCCGCCTCGCCGCCCTCGGTCTGCGACTCCTCGCGGAAGTGGCCGCCGCAGGACTCGGTGCGGTGCAGGGCGTCGAGGCACATCAGCTCGGCGAGTTCCAGGTAGTCGACGACGCGGTTGGCCTTCTCCAGCGCCTGGTTGAGCTGTTCGCCGGTGCCGGGCACCTTGATCCGGCGCCAGAACTCCTCACGGATCTGCGGGATCCGGTCGAGCGCCTTGCGCAGCCCGCTCTCGGTGCGGGCCATCCCGCAGTGTTCCCACAGGAGTTCGCCGATCTCCTTGTGGAAGGAGTCGGGCGTACGGTCGCCGTCGACAGCGAGCAGCAGGCGCAGCCGGTCCTCGGTGTCGGCGACGGCCTCGGCGACCTCGGGGTGGGAGCCGTCGAGCGCCTCGTGGCGCGGGTGGCGGGCGAGGTAGTCGTTGATGGTGGACGGCAGGACGAAGTAGCCGTCCGCGAGCCCCTGCATCAGGGCGGAGGCGCCGAGCCGGTTGGCGCCGTGGTCGGAGAAGTTGGCCTCGCCGATCGCGAAGAGTCCCGGCACGGTGGTCTGGAGGTCGTAGTCGACCCAGAGCCCGCCCATCGTGTAGTGGATCGCCGGGTAGATCCGCATCGGGACCTCGTACGGGTTCTCGGCGGTGATCCGCTCGTACATCTCGAAGAGGTTGCCGTACTTCTCCTCGACGGCCTTGCGGCCGAGCCGGGCGACGGCGTCGGCGAAGTCGAGGTAGACGCCCTGGCCGCCGGGGCCGACGCCGCGCCCCTCGTCGCAGACGTTCTTCGCGGCGCGCGAGGCGATGTCGCGGGGGACGAGATTGCCGAAGGACGGGTAGATCCGCTCCAGGTAGTAGTCGCGTTCGTCCTCGGGGATCTCGGCGGGCGGGCGGGTGTCGCCGCGCGCCACGGGCACCCAGATCCGGCCGTCGTTGCGCAGCGACTCGCTCATCAGGGTCAGTTTCGACTGGTGGTCGCCGGAGCGCGGGATGCAGGTGGGGTGGATCTGGGTGAAGCAGGGGTTGGCGAAGTGGGCGCCGCGCCGGTGGGCCCGCCACACCGCGGTGGCGTTGCTGTTCTTGGCGTTGGTGGACAGGTAGAAGACATTGCCGTAGCCGCCGGAGGCGAGGACCACCGCGTCGGCGAAGTACGGGGTGATCGCGCCGGTGATCAGATCGCGGGCGACGATGCCGCGGGCCCGTCCGTCGATGACGAGCAGGTCGAGCATCTCGGTGCGGGCGTGCATCTCGACGGCTCCGGCGGCGATCTGCCGGGAGAGCGCCTGGTAGGCGCCGAGGAGGAGTTGCTGGCCCGTCTGGCCGCGGGCGTAGAACGTACGGGAGACCTGGACGCCGCCGAAGGAGCGGGTGTCGAGGAGCCCGCCGTACTCCCGGGCGAACGGCACGCCCTGGGCGACACACTGGTCGATGATCTCGACGGAGACCTCGGCGAGCCGGTGCACGTTGGACTCGCGGGCGCGGAAGTCGCCGCCCTTGACGGTGTCGTAGAAGAGCCGCTGGACGGAGTCGCCGTCGTTGCGGTAGTTCTTCGCGGCGTTGATGCCGCCCTGGGCGGCGATGGAGTGGGCGCGGCGCGGGGAGTCCTGGTAGCAGAACTGGACGACGTGGTAGCCCTGTTCGGCGAGGGTGGCGCCCGCGGCGCCGCCCGCGAGGCCGGTGCCGACGACGATCACGGTGTGTTTGCGGCGGTTGGCGGGGTTGACGAGTTTCGCCTCGAAGCGGCGCCGGTTCCACCGTTCGGCGACGGGTCCGTCCGGCGCCTTGGTGTCGGTGAGCGGTTCACCGGTGGTGTATTCGGCGTAGCGGGTGGGTTCGTTCATGTCAGCTCACCACTCCGGTCATGACGGCGACGGGTACGGCGACGAAGCCGGCGGTCAGCACCAGCGCGAGGGTGTTGGCGGCGGTCTTCAGGACGCGGTCGCGGGTGGCGCTGCCCACGCCGAGGGTCTGCGCGGCACTCCAGAAGCCGTGCCGGACATGGAGTCCGAGCGCGAGCACGGCGAGGATGTAGATCGTGTTGCCGTACCAGGTGGAGAAGGTGTCCAGGACGTTCTGGTAGGGGCGGCCCGGCTGGAATCCACCGGGGTGCACGGTGCCGGTCGTCAGGTCGAGGATGTGCCAGACGATGAACAGGGCGAGGATGATCCCGCCCCAGCGCATGGTGCGGGTCGCGTAGCTCGCGCGCGGCCGCCGGTGGACGTAGCGGTTCGGGCGCGCCGCGATGTCGCGGCGGCTGAGCTGGTAGGCGCACACCCCGTGCAGCACGACGGCGACGACGAGGACGATCCGTACGAGCCACAGGGCCCATTCGTAGTGCAGCAGCGGCTCGCCCATGGTGCGCAGCCAGTGGGCGTATCCGTTGAACTCGGACGCCCCGAAGAAGATCTTGAGGTTGCCGAGCATGTGCGCGACGAGATAGCCGAGCATGATCAGGCCGCTCACGGCCATGACCGTCTTCTTCCCCACCGTCGATCGCCAGAGAGTACGGGTCAGGGACGGCCGTTTGCCCGTCCCGTCCGCCCTCTCCGTCCTGTCCGTCCGCGTTGCCAGAGCCATGTTCATGACGCTAGGCCGCCGCGCCCGAGAGGTCCAAGACATGGTCCGGCTGATCTCCATAGCCTGTGGCTATCGTGGTCGTATCCTGGGGAGATGCAGTTCCAGCAGCTGGTGTATTTCGTGGCCGTCGCCGAGACCCGGCACTTCACCCGCGCCGCCGAGCGGGTGCATGTCTCGCAGCCGTCGCTCTCGCAGCAGATCAGGGCGCTGGAGAAGGAGCTCGGCGCGGAGCTGCTGAGCCGCGCCCGGGGCAATGTCGCCCTCACCGACGCGGGCGAGGCGCTGCTGCCGCTGGCCCGGCGGATCCTCGCCGACGCCGAGACCGCGCGGGTCGAGGTCCAGGAGCTGGCGCAGCTGCGGCGCGGCCGGGTCAGGCTGGGCGCGCCGCCGAGTCTGTGCACGGGGCTGCTTCCCGAGGTGCTGCGCGCCTTCCACGACCTTCACCCGGGCATCGAGCTGCTGATCGAGGAGAGCGGTTCGCACGATCTGGTACGGGAGCTGGCGCGCGGGGCGCTCGACCTGGCGCTGGTGGTGATGCCGCTCCCGGCCGCGTCCCCCGCGCTGACCACGGTCGAGCTGCTCCAGGAGGACCTGGTGGTGGTCTCCTCGCCGAGCCTCCCGGCCCCCGGCCGCCCGGTGCGGATCGCCGATCTGGAGGGCCGGCCGCTGGTGATGTTCCGGCACGGCTACGACCTGCGCGAGCTGACCGTGGCCGCCTGCCGGGCCGCCGGGTTCGAGCCGTCGTTCACCGTGGAGGGCGGCGAGATGGACGCCGTGCTCGGTTTCGTACGGGCCGGGCTCGGCCTGGCGGTGGTGCCGAGCATGGTGGCGGCGCGGGCGCGCGACCTGCGGGTCACGGCCCTGGCCAGGCCGGGGCTGCGCCGTACGATCGCGCTCGCCCACCGCAGCGATGTCGCCCCGCCGCGCGCCGCCCGCGAGCTCCAGAAAGTGCTGCTGGCCACCCAGGGCGCGACCGTCGCGACGGCGGGGCGGGCGACGACAGGGCGGGCGGCGTCGGGACCCTGAGGCCGCCGCCGCGGGCGCCCGCCCCACTGGAAGACCGCTCCGGTCAGACGGCGTCCGCCAGCGACAGCGTGTGCAGCTGCTCGGGCGGCCCCGGCCTGGCGTAGTACCAGCCCTGTGCCGTGTCGCAGCCCAGCCGGCGCAACTGCTCCGCCTGCGCCCCCGTCTCCACGCCTTCCACCGTCACGGCCAGCTCCAGGCTGTGCGCCAGGGAGACGATCCCCTCGACGATCTTCAGATCGACCGGATCGGCGGGATGCTGCTGCATTCCCTGGGTGAAGGAACGATCCAGCTTGAGCACGCTCACCGGCAGCCTGCGCAGATTCGCCAGGTTCGAGTAGCCGGTGCCGAAGTCGTCGAGCGCGATGTCCACGCCCATCTCGGCGAGCTGGCGCAGCGGCTTGAGCAGATCCTCGTCGGCGCCGATCAGCGCGGACTCCGTGACCTCCAGGCAGAGCGATCCCGGCGGGAACCCGATCCGTTCCAGCACCTCTACCGTGTCGGCGACGAGTCCGGGGTGGTGGAGCTGGGCCGGGGAGAGGTTCACATTGATCCGCAGCGGTCCGCCGAGCGCGCCCTCCGGCAGCTCCTGCTGCCAGAACCGGGCCTGCCGTACGGACTGTTCCAGCACCCAGCGGCCGAGGGGCACGATCAGCCCGGTGTGCTCGGCGAGCGGGATGAACCGGTCGGGGCCGAGCACGCCGTGCTGCGGGTGGGACCAGCGCACCAGCGCCTCCGCGCCGTGCACGGTGCCGTCGTCGAGATCGACCAGCGGCTGGTACTCGATGAAGAACTCGCCGCGCTCCAGGGCCGCCGGCAGCGCCGTGGTCAGCCCGTGCCGGGTGATGGCGCGGGCGTCGGCCTCCGGATCGGCCACCTCGTAGCGGTTGCCGCCCGCCGCCTTGGCCCGGTACATCGTGATGTCCGCGCTGCGCAGCACCTCGGCGGCGCTCCGCCCGGCGGACGGCCCCTCCACGATGCCGATGGAGCCGCGCACGGTGAACTCCCGGCCCTCCAGCCGGATCGGTGTGGTCAGCACGTTGAGGATCCGGGAGGCGAGGTCGGTCACCTTGCCCTCGGTGCCGGGCCCGGTGGTCAGCGCCACGAACTCGTCGCCGCCGATCCTGGCCACCATCTCGCCCTGCGCGGTGGCGCACGACTGGAGCCGGTCCGCGACCTCGACCAGCAGCCGGTCGCCGGAGGAGTGGCCGAGGCTGTCGTTGATCGCCTTGAAGCCGTCGAGATCGAGGTAGCAGAGGCCGAAGCGCGCGTCGTCGCCCGCGGCGAGCGTCTTCTCCAGCCGCTCGAAGAACAGTGTCCGGTTGGGCAGTCCGGTCAGCGCGTCGTGGGTGGCCTCGTACCGCAGCCGCAGATGGAGCAGCCGCCGCTCGGTGGTGTCCTCCATCAGCGCGAGCTGGTACTGCGGGGCGCCTTCGGCGTCCCGGAGCAGCGAGAGCGTCAGATTGGTCCACAGCACGGTGCCGTCGTTGCGGTAGAACGCCTTCTCGACCCGGAAGTGTTCGCGTTCACCGCGCACCAGTTCGCCGTACATCCGCCACACATGGGGCGAGTCCTCGGGGTGGACCCATTCGCTGATATTCCGGCTGCGGACATGGTGTTCGAGCCCGCCGAACATCTGGGTGAGGGTGTCGTTGACCTCCAGTACGTTGCCGTCGAGGTCGCCGATGCCGATGCCGATGGCCGCGCCCTCGAACACCGCGTGGAAGCGGGTCTGCGTGGCGTGGAGGGCGTCCTCCGCGTCGCTGCGCGCCGCGAGCGCGGAGCGCGCGATGGCCTCCTGCTCGGCGAGGGTGCGCTCGCGCAGCGCCTGGGCGTACGCGGCGGCCAGCGTGTGCTGGAGGCGGGCGCACCGGGCGCGGCTGTCCTCCGCGGGGAGTTTGTCCGTACCGCAGTAGAGGATCAGGTACGAGTCGATGACGCCGAGCGTGCGGTTCAGCGCCTCGGGGTCGGTGCAGTGCGCGGCGACCAGGCCGGCGCCGACCGTTCCGCCGGGCGTGGTGTCGAAGGAGCGCGCGTGCAGGGCGTCGCGCAGCAGGCGGGCCAGCGGCAGCAGGCACTCCTCGAACTCGGCGCGGGTGAGCGGTGTGGCCGTCGCAGGGAAGACCGCGCGGCTCCAGATCGTCGCGAACCGTCTGAGCCGGTCCTCCAGGCCGTCCGGGTCCGCCGGGCCCGCGGCCTCCTCCGGCACGCTCACGCCGTACGTCCCACTCCGGCGAAGCCCGAATAGGCGTACGGATCCTCCTGGTCGGCGGGGCCGGCGGGGCGCCAGTCGGGCATGGAGACCACGCCGGGCTCGACCAGTTCGAAGCCGTCGAAGAACCGGGCTATCTGCTCGCGGGAGCGCATCACCAGCGGATTACGGATGTCCGAGTAGACGGCGACGGAGGCGTCCGTGTCCTCCGGGGAGACCGGGACGCCGTCGTACGAGGCGTGGGTGATGGTGAGAAGGCTGCCGGGGGCGAGCGCGTCCCGCAGCTCGGCCACCGCCCGGTAGGGCTGGTCCTTGTCCTCGACGAAGTGGAGGACGAAGTTGAGCAGCACCGCCACGGGCCGCTCCAGGTCGAGCAGTGCCGCCGCCTCCTGGCTGCGCAGGATCTTGCCGGGCTCACGGAGGTCGGCGTTCACGACGGCGGCGTTGGCGTTGCCTTCGAGGACGGCCCTGCTGTGGGCCACGGCGACCGGGTCGTGATCGACATAGAGGACTTTGGCGTCCGGGTCGAGCGCGGCGGCGATCTCGTGCACATTACCGACGGCCGGAATACCCGATCCGATGTCGAGGAACTGGCTGATGCCCTGCGCCGAGGCGAATTCCACCGTGCGGCGCATGAACGCGCGGTTCGCTTTCATGATCTTGGGAAGTCCCGGCATGAACTCCATCGCCCGGCGAGCGGCCTCCCGGTCCACCTCGAAATTGTGCGAACCGCCCAGATAGTAGTCATACATACGGGAAACGCTCGGCACCGAAAGGTCGATGCCCTGCGGGGCCCAGGCGGGACGCTCCATCGATGTCTCCAACAAGTCGCCACGGAGTGCGGCCTGATAGCGGCCGGTTGTTCGAGCCGAGGCTACTGATCGACCGCCAAGAGAGCGAGCCCAAACGGAAATTAGCGATCCGTTCTTGGTCACATACAGTCGGCATGTGCATGTGGTCCGCCGCCACACCGAGGAGTGTGGCGGCGGACCATGGGGCCGGAGGCGCGGCGTGGGGACTACTCGGACGCTCCGACCAGCTCGTTGTCGGGAGAGACGGCGAACCAGGTGCCGCCGACGCCCTGACCATTGGTGTCACCGGGCTTCTTGTCGCCGGCGAAGGTGTAGATGGGCGAGCAGTTGAGGGTCTGCTGCTTGATTCCGTCGGGCCGGTCGAAGGTGACGAAGCCCTTCGTGGTGACGCCGTCGACGTCGTTCTTGGCGACGGGGGCGACCACCGGCCACTTGTCGAGGCAGGCGTCGACGCAGGCGGTCTTCATGGGCCACGCGGTGTCCTTGGTGAACCGGTAGACCGTCATGCCGTTCTTGTCCACCACGATGTCGCCGAGCTTCGGGTCCTTGCGGACCGAGAGGCCGGCGAGGTCGCCCGAGGGCTCCTCGGCGGAACCGGAACCGCCCTCGGCGGCCGCCGGGGACGCCTTCTTGCCGTCGGGGGCGGACGCGAACCAGGTGCCGCCCACGTTCTGGCCGTTGGCGTCGCCGGGGCTGGTGTCCTTGACGTACCGGTACATCGGCCAGCCGTCGACGGTGAGCTGCTTGGTCCCGTCGGTCCGGGTGATCTCGCCGAGCAGGGAGGCGTCGGTCCCGGCGGCGGCCTTGGCGTCGCCCGCGGCCACGACGGGCCAGGTCTTGGCGCAGTCGCCCTCGCAGTTGGACTTCGGCGGCTCCGGCGTGTCCTTGTCGAAGCGGTAGAGGGTGAAGCCCTCACTGTCGGTGAGGACCTTGCCCAGCTTCTTGCTGTCCCACACGGCGAGCTGCCCCGCGGGCTTGGCGGCGGCCGCCGTACCGGCGCCGGCCCCGGCAGCCCCCGGCGCACCGGCGCCGGGTGCCGCCTCGTATCCGCTCCCGCTGCCGGCGGCGCCGGCCGGGTTCGCGGCGCCGACGGACTGTCCGTTGGTGTTGGTTCCCTGTTCCTGACCGCACGCCGTCGTCAGGGCCAGTACGGCCGCCGCGGTGGCCGCGAGCGAGGCGTTCCGCCAGGTTTTCATGTCAGCTCCCGTTATCCATTGGCCAGTTGAGGCGCTCAAGTGCGCTGCTCATGGTCCTAAGTACGGAGCGGAGGCACCCTCTTGTTCAACGCGGCCGGAAAAAACTTTCGAGGCGTGTTGTCGTCGTCGCCAAATACCCCCTATCCGGGGGAATCCGACCAACTTCCGGCGTGCCGGGGCCCGATGAGGAACAAGCTCCTGCCCGTGCATGGATCGCTCGTCGGACGGCTGCTCGCGGCCGCCGCTCTCATCTCGCTGTCGGCCGCCGCCCCGGCGCCCGCCGCGGCGGACAGTTGCGCCTACGCCTCGGCCGGTCAGGGCGGCACGGGGTGGGCGGTGGCCGTCGCGGGCGGCGGCGACTGCCGGCCGAAGCCGCCCCCGCCACCGCCACCCGAGCCACCGCCGAAACCACCGCCGCCGCCCACTCCCCCACCACCTCCGCCTCCGCCTCCGCCTCCGCCACCACCCTCCCCGCCTCCTCGGCCGACGCCGCCGCCACCGCCCGTGGTGGTCACGCCGAAGCCGCCGCCACCGCCCGTCGTCCGGCCGACGCCCCGGCCGCCCCGGCCCGCACCGGCCCCGCCGCCCGCCGCGGCGCCCCGGCCCCGGCCGGTGGCCGTCGCACCGGCGCCGGTGGTGGTCGCACCGGAACCGCCCCCGCCCGCCCCGTCACCGTCACCGAGTCCAAGTCCGAAGCCGGCCCCGACCGCCGTGGCCCTGCCCGCCTACCACCCGGCGACTCGTCCCCAGCCGCCCGGCGGCAGCTCGCCCGTCGTCCGGATGCTCCTGATCACGGCCCCCGCCGTGCTCGCCGCGGCCGTGCTGCGCCCCCGCTCCCGCCCCCGTTCCCGCTGATCCACGGAGGTCCCATGTCGGACTGGCTCGTCCTGGGCATCGCGATGGCCGCCGCCTGCGCGGTCGTCCTCACCATCGTCATCTTCAACAACCGGGACGTCGACGAGGACGACGACCCCAGCGAGACCCCCGGCGTCATGGACTACATGACGATGATGATCGGCGTGGTCTACGCCATCGTCCTCGGGCTCGCGATCGCCGGGGTCTGGGAGGCCAGGGGCGCCGCCCAGGAGTCCGTGCGCCAGGAGGCCCAGGCGCTCCACGAGATCCGGCAGCGCGTACAGGTCTACCCCACGGCGGTACGGGAGCAGATCCGCGGCGACGTCGACGCGTACGTCTCGTACGTCGTGCGCACCGAGTGGCCGCACCTGGCCGAGCACGAGACGCTCAGCGCGAAGGGCACCCAGCTCTTCGACCGGCTGCGCACCGACGTCACCCGGTACGCGCCCCGGACCGACCTGGAGGGCCAGGCGTACCAGCCGCTGGTCGACCAGGTGGCCGCCGCCGACGACGCCCGGGGCGCCCGCGGGCAGAACGCGGGGGACACGATGCCGGGGGTGGTCTGGTTCGGCCTCATCATCGGCGCCGTGGTCACCGTAGGGATGATCTTCGTGCTGGGGATCCGCCGCTCGTTCCGCGAACTGCTGCTGGCAGGGGTCTTCAGCGTGCTGATCGCCTTCCTCCTCTTCCTCATCTGGGACTTCGACGCCCCGTACGGACGCGGTATCGGGGCGACCACGGCCCCCTTCCTCGATCTCTTCCCGGGCACCGGCGGCTGACCGGCGGCGGGCGGGGCACGGCCGTCGTCCGCCCGGGGGACGGCCGTGCCCCGTTCGCCCGTCAGCGATCGCGGCCGTGATAGGGCACGCCTAGCGTTTCCGGCATCGAGGCGCATGTACGGCTTGGGTGGAAAGAGGTTCCACTGCTGCTCCTCGGGGACCCGGAGGCTCATCATGCGCGCGATACGTGCCACCACCACCGCTCTGCTGGGAGTGGCCGCACTCGCCCCGACGGCGCCCACCGCGGCGGCGGCCGTGCACGGCGGGTCCACGCCGTTCGGCTTCACGGTCACCCCCTCCACCGTCGCCCCCGGCGGCAGGGTGACCCTCGGCGTGACCAACTGCGCGTCCTCCGCCACCGTGTCCTCCGCGGTCTTCGACACCGTGACCGTCCCCTCGGGCCGTACGGCCGCCGCCACCGTGGACTGGGACGCGAAGCGGGGCTCGGTGTACCAGGTCTCGTTCACCTGCAACGGCACGACCGGCCGTACCAACCTCACCATCGCGAGAGCGGCGAGCACCCCGACCAGCGCACCGACCCGCGCGCCGACCCGTACGCCAACCCGTACGCCGGCCCGTACGCCGACCCGCGCACCGACGGTGGCCACCACCAGCGTCGCGCCCGCCGGGGTACGCGGCGGTCTGGGCGGCAGTGTCGGCGGGGTCGGCTCGGGTGAACTCGCCACGGGCACGGCACTCGTGGTGGCCGCGACGGCCGGGAGCGCCTGGACCATACGCCGCCGGACGGAGGGCCGCGCCCACTGACGGTGTTCCCCGCCGTCGTCCCCTTCGAGCGCCGTCCGCCCCTCGAACGCCCGTCGCCCCGAGCCGCTCTCCGGCTCGGGGCGACGGGCATTCGGGCTCTTCCCGGCCCGACGGGGCGGCCCTGGCCGTGGCGGCCCGCCGGGAGGGCCCGGTCAGACGCCCGCGGCGAGCGCCCGGCGACGGCGGGCGAGGAACACCGACCCGCCGACGGCGCCCACGGCGACCAGCCCACCGCCCAGCGCCATCTCCGTGGAACTGGGACCGACGGAACCCCCGAGCCCGCCGAGCGCCCCGCGCCCCTCCACCACCCGGAACTGGTGGGTGACGGTGCGCGGGTCGTCACTGCACCGGACGGCCAGGTTGTAGTGGCCGGGCGTGGTGAAGTCATGGATCCGGGCGCGGGCCGAGGAGTGCCCCGAGGAGTTGACGGACAGTTCGACCCGGGAAAAGGCGTTGGACGTGACCGTGCCTCCATGGCCGCAGCCCTCCACACGGATGTGGAGCGTGCCGCCCCGGTGCACCTCGAACGGGTCGACGGAGACTTCGCGGGGGCCATTGGTGGCGCCGGCCAGCGGGGCGGAGAGCGCCACGGCCGCGCAGGCGGTCGCGGTCACCGCGAGAGCGCGTGAAGCACGCATCGTTGAACCTCCAGCGGAAGACGCCCCAAAGCGGCGCTCCGGGAAATTCGACGAGAACGCCTTCCATGACGAACCCTCACCGGGCAACCGGAAACGCGCATTTCGACCGCGCGTGCACAGGTACCGCGACACGCCGTCAGAAGGGCCGCTCCGCAGGGCCGAGCCGCAGGTCACGGACCGTCAGAAATTTTGTCGGCCGCATTACTCGGTTGGGGCGGTGCGCTGACCCGCCCGGGGTATTCCCGGCTCGGGCCTCACCCGTTCGCCCGCCCCTGATCGCCGGTCGGCCGCTCCGCCCTTACCGTGCCTCCAGGTCGCCCACGAAGGGAGAATTATGGGCCAGGACCATCACGCCCCGGAGTCGAGGAAGCGCTCGCCGTGGGGCGTACTGGCTCTCGTCATGCTCACGGGGATCGCCCTGATGCGCAACGGGGTGGACGCACCGCTGGGGCCGCCGCAGCCGGCGTCCGCGGCGGCGCCGGTCAGCAGGCCCGACCCGGCCGCGCTCGCCATTTCCGCCGTGCCGGACATCAAGCCCCTGCCGTACGCCCCGATGTCCCGGATCCGCATCGAGGCGATCAAGGTGGACGCCCCGGTGATGGACGTGGGGCTCGACCCGGACGGCTGGATCGCCGCCCCGCCGCCGCAGGACCCCAATCTGGCCGGCTGGTACCAGAACGGGGTGTCACCGGGGCAGCGCGGCACCGCCGTGGTGGTCGGCCATGTCGACAACCAGGCGGGTCCCACCGTCTTCTACGGGCTCGGCGCGCTGGCGAAGGGCCGGCATGTGGAGGTCGACCGGTACGACGGCACGACCGCGGTGTTCGAGGTGTACGGGGTCGAGGTCTTCGCCAAGAACGACTTCCCGGGTTCGCGGGTCTACGGAGACACCGGCCACCCCGAGCTGCGGGTGATCACCTGCGGCGGCGGCTACTCCAGGGCCGGGGGGTACGACGGCAACGTCGTCGTCTTCGCCCGGATGGTCGGCACGCGCTGACGGTACGGGGGGCCGGCCCCGGGCCAGCCCCGCCCCGGGACCGGCCCCCGTACCCCTCCCGGCCCCCGTACCCCTCCCGTCCACCGCTCCGCTCTGCTCCCGACTCAGCGGTGCGGCACCGCGATGCGGTAGCCCCCGTCCAGCAGCCTGGGCAGATAGCGGCGCAGCGCCGCCACGCTCTGCGAGCGGTCGCCGCCCGCGTCGTGCGAGAGGATGACGACCCCCGGGCCCGCGCCGTCCAGCACCCTGCGGACGATCGTGCCGGTGCCCGGCGTGGTCCAGTCGAGGGTGTCGACGGTCCAGGCCAGCGGTTCCATGCCCATTTCCGCGCCGAGTTCGAAGGAGTGCCGGTTCCAGGCGCCGTACGGGGCGCGGTACCAGAGCGGCGTGGCCCCGACGGTCTCCTCGACCACCTCGCTGGTGCGCTCCAGCTCCCCGCGGATCCCGGAGCGGGTGAGCTTGGTCATCTGCGGATGCGACCAGGAGTGGTTGCCGATGACATGGCCGTCGTCGGCGATCTCCCGCAGCAGATCGCGGTGGACGTCGGCCATCTCGCCGCAGACGAAGAACATCGCGCGGACGTCGTGGTCGCGCAGGGTGCGCAGGATGCCCGGGGTGTACGCGGGATCGGGCCCGTCGTCGAAGGTGAGCACCATGGTGCGGCCCAGATCGGGCAGTTCCAGGAAGGGCCTGTGGCGGACCGGGGGCAGGGGTCTGCCGACCCCGGTCCGCCCGCCCTCGGTCAGGGGCTGGAGCCGGTACGTGGAGGGCCGCAGACCGACCGCGGCCGGTGGCCCCGCGGCACCCGGCCCGGCGGCGCCCAGTCCCGAGGCGCCCGGTGCCGGCAGGTCCGGGCCGGCCGGAGGCGGCGGCCCGGCGGGGCGGCCGGGTGTGCCGGCCTCTCCGGTGCTGAGCATCCGGGCCGTGACGGCGACGCCGAGACAGGCGGCGATCCGGAGCATCCCACGGCGCCCCAGAATCATCTGATCCTTTTTCATGACCAATGGTTCATACGGCGGATCGGCCACGCCGTTCACCAACACTGGATATCCCGGGGAAAGCACCCGATGGGATGAGGGAGGGAGCGGAACTCACCCCCCGCGCACCAGCGGGAACGGCAGTGTCTCACGGATGGTCAGCCCGGTGAGAAACATGACGATCCGGTCCACACCCAGCCCCAGACCGCCGGTGGGCGGCATCGCGTACTCCAGCGCCGCCAGGAAGTCCTCGTCGAGCTCCATCGCCTCGGGGTCGCCGCCCGCGGCGCGCAGGGACTGCGCGGTGAGCCGCCGCCGCTGCTCCTGCGGGTCGGTCAGCTCGGAGTAGGCGGTGCCCAGTTCGGTGCCGTACGCGACGAGGTCCCACCGCTCGGCGAGACGCGGGTCGGCCCGGTGGCCCCGGGCGAGCGGCGAGACGTCGGCCGGGAAGTCCTTGTAGAAGACGGGCTCCCCGGTCCTCTCCTCCACCAGCCGCTCGTACATCTCCAGCACGACCTCGGCCCGCGTGTCGTCCGGGGTGTGCGGCACGCCCGAGCGGTCGCACAGCCTCCGCAGCGCCGCCTCGCCGGTGCCGGCGCCGATCTCCTCGCCGAGCGCTTCGGACAGGGCCCCGTAGACCGTCCTGACCGGCCAGCGCCCCGACAGGTCCACCTCGGCGGTCCGGCCGTCGGGGCCCTTCCTGCGGGCGACCGGCGCGCCGTAGGCGGCGGTCGCCGCGCCCTGGATCAGCTCACGGGCCAGATCGAGCATCACGTCGTAGTCGGCGTACGCCTGGTACGCCTCCACCATGGTGAACTCGGGATTGTGCTTGGCGGAGACGCCCTCGTTGCGGAAGGTGCGGCCCAGCTCGAAGACCTTCTCCAGGCCGCCGACGCAGAGTCGCTTGAGATAGAGCTCGGGCGCGATCCGCAGGGTGAGGTCGAGGTCGTAGGCGTTGCTGTGGGTGGTGAACGGCCGGGCGTTGGCGCCGCCGTGCACCCGCTGGAGCACCGGCGTCTCGACCTCCAGATACCCGCGGTCCAGCAGCCCTTGGCGCAGCGCCCGGACGACGGTGGAGCGGACGCGTACGACCGTACGGGCACCGGGCGTGACCATCAGGTCCAGCGCGCGCAGCCGGACCCGGGCCTCGGGGTCGGTGAGGCCGTGCCGTTTGTCGGGCAGCGGGCGCAGGCAGACGCCGGTGAGCCGCCAGTCGGTGACGAAGACGGAGAGCTCACCGAGGTCACTGGCGCCGATCTCGCCGGTGGCGGTGAGCTGGTCCCCCAGGTCGATGTCGGCGGTGAAGCGGCGCAGGGACGCCGCGCCGGCCGTGTCGCGGGCCAGGACGAGCTGGAGGTCGCCGGACCAGTCGCGCAGGACGGCGAAGACGACGCCGCCGAAGTCGCGCAGCGCCATCACCCGGCCGGCGACGGTGACCCGTTCGCCGGTACGGGAGCCGGCCGGCGGCGCGGGGTGCGCGGCCCTGATCCCCGCCAGGGTGGCGGTGGGGGGCACCACGCCGACGGGGTAGGGATCCGTGCCCGCCGCGCGCAGCCGTTCCGCCTTGCGGTGGCGGATCCGTATCTGCTCGGGCGGCCGGCGCTCCCGCGCGGCGGTCACGGTCCCTGGCCCCGGCAGCCGCAGCGCGTCGATGGCGGGCAGCCCCGCGGTGGTGGCCGGTCCCGCGACGCGGGTACGGGCGCGCCACCGGCCCCGGGTGGCCCGCAGACCGGGGACGGTGACGAAGCCCTCGGCGATGCCGGAGGCGAGGGCGATCCGGGCGAGGGAACCGGCGTCGCCGTAGCAGAGGAAGCGGGGGAACCACCGTGGCCGGTACTTGACGTTGGAGCGGTACAGGGCTTCGAGCTGCCACCAGCGGGAGAAGAAGAGCAGCAGCCTGCGCCAGAACCGCAGCACGGGGCCCGCGCCGATCCGGGCGCCCTCCTCGAAGGCGGCGCGGAAGACGGCGAAGTTGAGGGAGATCCGGCGGACGCCGAGCGAGCGGGCCTGGTCGCACAGCTCGGCGACCATGAACTCCATGACGCCGTTCGGGGCGGCGCGGTCGCGTCGCATCAGGTCGAGGGAGACGCCGTCGGGGCCCCAGGGGACGAAGGAAAGCAGGGCGATCAGGGTCCCCTCGGCGTCCCGTGCCTCGACGAGCAGGCACTCCCCGTCCCCGGGGTCGCCGAGCCGGTCCAGCGCCATGGAGAAGCCGCGTTCGGTCTCGGTGTCGCGCCAGGCGTCGGCGCGGTCGATGATCTGGTCCATCTCCGGCCCCGTGAGCGCCGAGTGCCGGCGGATCCGGACGGTGGCGCCGGTCCTGCGGACCCGGCCGACGGCCTGCCGGATGACCCGCATCTCGGGCCCGGCGAGGTCGAACCGGCCGGTCAGGAGGATCGCCTCGTCGCCGAGCTGGATGGCACCGAGCCCGGCCCGGGCGTAGGCGGTGGCGCCGTCCTCGGAGGCCCCCATGACCGCCGGGGCCCAGGCGTAGCGCCGGGCGAGGTCGAGCCAGGCCTCGATGGCGGGGGCCCAGGCCGCGCGGTCGCCCACCGGGTCGCCGCTGGCGAGGGCGACACCGGTCTCGACGCGGTAGGTGACGGCGGCCCGGCCGTTCGGCGAGAAGACGACGGCCTTGTCGCGGCGGGTGGCGAAGTAGCCCAGCGAGTCCTGGGCTCCGTACGCCCCGAGCAGGGCGCGGATCCGGGGTTCCTCGTCGCCGTGCAGGGCGGACTCGATGCGCTGCGAGCGGAAGAGGGTCGCGGCCGCGGTGAGCAGGGCGACCGCGCCGAACAGGCCGAGGACGAAGGAGACCGGGTGGGGTGGACGGCCGTCGAAGACGCCGTCGGAGACCAGCCCGCCGAGCACCCGGTTGGCGGCCCACAGCAGGTGCTGGCTGCCCGCGAGGGTGCCGGGGAAGGCCGTGACCAGTCCCCAGCCGGCCAGTACCCCGGCGGCCAGCCCGACGACCAGCACGAGCAGTGCCCTGAGGACGGAGCCGTGGCGGGTCTCCGCGTAGAAGTGGCGGCGCGCCAGGAGCAGCACGCAGATCGCGACGGCGCAGAGCAGGAGGTTGGGCAGCCACTCCCATTCGGCGGCGGTCACCAGCAGCAGGTCGCCGAGGACGAGCAGCCCCAGATAGACGATCACCAGCCACCAGGCGACCTTCTTCCTGGCGCCGACGGCCGCGGCCAGGAGCAGCAGGAAGACCGCGTAGGCGAGGTTGTCGCTGAGAGGGACGACCACGGTGTCGAGGAAGCGGGTGACGGGGGCGAGCAGCCGGCGCAGCGGGACGATGAGCGCGATGGCCGCGCAGTACACGCCGAGGCCGACGAAGAACGCCGCGAGGGCGCCCGGCACCCGGCGCAGAAGGCGGCCGGGGGCGGCTCCGGTCCGCCGCGCCCGCTCCGTCCCGCGTCGCGGCCCGCGGTCCGGCCCCCGCTCCGGTGGCCGCACCCGTCTCCGCCTGCCGACCCTCATGATCAGCACTCTAGGCAGACCGGCGTCGGGGTGCCCGTCGGGAGCGGATACCCTGCGTGCCGTGACTCAGCAGCCAACCAAATTCGAACGCGGCACCGACGGTCCGAAGGTGATCGTCGTCGGTGTGGACGGTTCCCAGTCCTCGTTCCGCGCCGCCGCGTACGCCGGCGGTCTCGCCCGGCGGCAGAACGCGCTGCTGGCGATCGTCTACGTACAGCCCGTGCTGACGGCGGGCGCCGCCCTCGGCGCCCCGGTCGCCGGGACGACCGGGGAGATCGCCGAGGAGCTGGTGGCGGAGATCCGCGAGTCGGTGGAGCGGGTCAAGGACAGCTGGGACGTCCGCTGGGAGTTCCACACCTTCCACGGGGACCCGTACAACGGCCTGGTCACCGCGGCCGACGAGCTGACGGCGGACGCGGTGGTGGTCGGCGCGTCGGAGTCGGCGGGGCACCGGTTCGTCGGTTCGGTGGCGGTACGGCTGGTCAAGGCGGGGCGCTGGCCGGTGACGGTCGTTCCGTAACGGCCCGCCCGCGGACATCCTGGCCGTCCGTACGCCGTCATCCGTACGCCGTACGCCGCCGTACGCCGCCGCCGTCCGGTCGGCGTCCGTCAGCCGTCGCCCTCGGTGAGCCCGTCGGCGGCGGCGCCGCGGCTCAGCACCGCCTCGGTGATGGACGACCTGGCCTCCCGGTAGTCGTCGCGGTCGGGGTCGTCGCGCAGGGCGCGCGGCAGGCTGACGACACGCCCGGAGGTGAGGTCCATGAGCTGCGGGACGAACTCGGCCTTCTCGACCCGCCAGCGCTGTCCCGGCGCGGCGGGCGGCGCGAAGGTGAATCTGCCGATCGAGCCCTGGTTGCCGCGTCCGTCCTGGTCGCCGTCGTCGTTGGCCATGGTGCCGGCGATCTGGTCGCCCATCCCGTAGATGATCCAGGTCCCGTTGACCTTCTCGTACGCCTGCGGGACATGCGCGTGGGTGCCGAGGATCAGGTCGATGTCGGGGCGGCCCCCGGTGCGGGACGCGGTGAGCTTCCGGCCCAGACCGAGCTGGTCGTCGTCGGGCTCGGTCTGCCACTCGGTGCCCCAGTGCACGCTGACCACGACGATGTCGGCGCCCGCCGCGCGGGCGGCGCGCGCGTCGGCGACGATCCGGCGCTCGTCGATGAGGTTGACGGCCCAGGGCTGCCCTTCGGGGAACGGCTGGTCGTTGGTGCCGAAGGTGTACGCGAGTTGGGCGACCCGGGCGCCGCCGCTCGCGGTCAGCAGGGCCGGCCGGCGGGCCTCGGCTGCGGAGCGGGCCGAGCCCGTGTGCTTCAGCCCGGCCCTGTCGAAGGCGTCGAGGGTGCGGCGTACGCCGTCGGCGCCGTCGTCCAGGGTGTGGTTCGAGGCGGTGGAGCAGGAGTCGTAGCCGGTCGCGCGCAGGCCCGCGGCGATCTGGGGCGGGGAGACGAAGGCCGGGTAACCGGAGAACGGTCCGTCCTCCTCGCCGTACACCGTCTCCATGTGGCAGATCGCCAGACCGGCCCCGGAGACGACCGGTTTCACCCCGGCGAGCATGGGCCGGAAGTCGTATCCGTCGCCGTCGTCCGAGGCCTCTTGGCCCCAGGCGATCACGGAGTCGTGCGGCAGGACGTCGCCCGAGGCGACGAGCGTGAAGCCGCGCTGCGCGCCGGAGCCCGCGGCCCCTGAGGCGGACGCGGCGCCGTGCCCCGGCGGCCCGTGGGGGACGGCCGGCCGGCCGGGGGCGCTGCAGGCCGCCATGGTGCCGAGGAGCAGCGCGGCGGCGGCCACGGCTCCCTGTCGCATGCGCTGGGTCATCGGGAAGGCTCCGGTTTCGGTGTCACGGTCCGCATCGCGGTCGCTGGAGCGATACGGACAGAAGGGGGAATACCGTCCCGATGAATCCATATAGTCACATAAACGTATGTCAATGAACCAAGCCGACAGCACGCCTGAAAGGGCCCGAACGCCACCGGGCGACCGTTCACCGCACCACTCGCCGCAGTGAGCGACCGCTCGTCGCAGATCTCGGTGCGCTCCCTGTCCCTCGGCGCCGCCATGCGTTCGGATACGGCAGGCGGCAGCGAATCACCGCAGGACAGCGACCCCGACGGGAAGGGCGTTCACGATGACCACCGCCACGGCCACGGAGACGACCGACGAACGGGCGCTGGCGGAGCTTCAGCGCGACCACGGCCCCGCCCTGCTCAACTTCCTGCTGGGACTGACCTACGGCGACCGGCAGCGCGCCGAGGATCTGCTCCAGGAGACCCTGGTACGGGCGTGGCTCCACCCCGAGGCGTTCGAGGGGCCCTTCGAGTCGATGCGGCCGTGGCTCTTCACCGTCGCCCGCAGGCTCGCGATCGACGCGCGCAGATCACGCCTCGCGCGCCCCCCGGAGGTCAGCGACGGGGTCCTGGCCGCCACCGCCGACCCCGAGGACCGCACCGAGAGCACGGTCGCGGCGCTGGACGTGCGCCAGGCGGTGCAGACGCTGAGCCGTGAGCACCGCGCGGTGCTCGCCCAGATCTACTTCCGCGGACTGAGCGTGAACGAGGCGGCGCGTGCGCTCGGCATCCCGCCCGGCACGGTCAAGTCCCGTTCGTACTACGCCCTGCGGGCACTCTCCCGCGAGCTGCCCGGCTACCGCAGGTCCTCCTCGTCCAGCAGCGCGAGCAGCGACGGCACGTCGGCCACCTCCAGGTAGGCGGCGCCACACGCGTCACACCGCGCGAGGTGGCCCGCGACCCGGCGGTCCTCCGCCGGGCCGAGCGCCTCCAGCACATAGGCGCCCAGAAGCGACCGCACATGCGGACCGGAATCGTCCGCTCCATCGCCGGGCGCGTCACTCTCGGCCCCACCCGTCACAATCCGCCTCCGTCCGCCGCCGGATCCTGCCCTTCTGGCCACGCGGGGCGGTCTCCGCCGGTTCAATGCTCCCTTAAGCACGCTTCGGGGGAAGAAAGGAAGGCGGAAAAGCAATGCGTCCGGAATGTACCGAAGGGGCAGGCAGCGGTGGCCTTCTGGTGCCCATGGCTTGGATGTACGCCGAGTACATCGCCGACGAGCTGCTGCGCACCGGTGATCTGATGCCACCCACGACGCTGGAGTACCGGGCGGGCCGGGACGCGCTCGCCCTGACCATCTTTCTCTCGGACAGTTCGGTGGGCGGCCCGCGTGTCGTGGCCAGGATGGAGGAATGGCGCTCACTGACGGCGTACGGGACCTCCTGGCGGGAGTGGGTGTGCGGGCGCCTCGACCTGCTGGAGGCGGCCGACTTCGAGTCGGCCTCCGAGGTCCGCGACCCGGATCTGGCGCTGGCCGGTGAGGCCTGGCGCTGGCTGGAGGAGACGGAACTGCTGGCGCCGGACCTCGACGCGGTGGGCCCGCCGCGCGGGACCGGGACGGCGTGGCGCGGGGGCGGGTCCGCGGCGGAACCGGCGGCCGGGTGCGGGGAGTTCGCCGACGGATACCCCGGCGGGTTCGCCGACGGGGCCGCCCACGGGTTCGCGGGGGAGGAGGAGGGTCCGCAGGTGTGGACGCCCGCCTGGCAGCTCGGGCTGCCGCTCGGCCATCTCGCGATCCATCTCTTCTGATCCGGCCGTCTCCTCCGATCCGGCGGGCCGGTGCCGGGCGCGCCCGGCGGGACCGGCGCCCGGTCAGGTGCCGTGCACCCCCGCGCGGTACTTGGGCACCCGTACCGTGATCTTCGTGCCCGCTCCGACGCCGGTCTCGATGACCAGGCCGTACTCGTCGCCGTAGACCTGGCGCAGCCGTTCGTCCACATTGAGCAGCCCGATGCCGGTGGAGGCGTCGCCCTCGCCGCGCAGGATCCGGCGCAGCCGGTCCGGCTCCATCCCGACACCGTCGTCCTCGATCACCACCTCCGCCTCGGCGCCCGCGTCGAGCGCGCTGATGGTGATACGGCTCGTGGTGACGGCTCCTTCGAGACCGTGCTTGACGGCGTTCTCGACGAGGGGCTGGAGACAGAGGAACGGCAGCGCCACCGGCAGCACTTCGGGGGCGATCTGCAGCGTGACCGAGAGCCGTTCGCCGAACCGGGCCCGGACGAGCGCCAGATACTGGTCGATCGAGTGGAGTTCGTCGGCGAGGGTGGTGAACTCGCCGCGCCTGCGGAACGAGTAGCGGGTGAAGTCCGCGAACTCCAGGAGGAGTTCACGGGCCCGCTCCGGGTCGGTGCGGACGAAGGAGGCGATGGCGGCCAGCGAGTTGAAGATGAAGTGCGGGGAGATCTGCGCCCGCAGCGCCTTGATCTCCGCCTCGATCAGCCGGGTGCGGGAGCGGTCCAGCTCGGCGAGTTCGAGCTGCACGGAGACCCAGCGGGCCACCTCCCCGGCCGCCCGGGCGAGCACCGCGGACTCGCGCGGCGCGTAGGCGATCAGGGTGCCGAGCACACGGTTGTCCACGGTCAGCGGGGCGGCCACGCCCCAGCGCAGCGGGCAGTCGAGATCGTCGCAGCCGTCCGCGAAGGCCGTGCCGCGCCCGCTGGCGAGCAGCCCCTCGACCCGTTCCATCGCCCGCCCCGCGTGGTGTCCGCCGAGCCCGTCCCAGGCGAGGACGCCCTCCCGGTCGGTGAGGCAGAGCGCGTCGGTGCCGAGCAGGGAGCGCAGCCGGTGGGCGGCCTTGCCCGCACTCTCCTCGGTGAGTCCGGCCCGGAGCGGGGGCGCGGCGAGCGAGGCGGTGTGCAGGGTCTCGAAGGTGGCGTGCTCGACGGGGGTGCCGACGTCGCTGATCCGCTCGGGGCGCGCGGTACGGCGCCCGAGGACGAAGCCGCCCGCGAGGAGCAGCGGGCCGAGCACGATCAGCACGGCGAGCGCGGCTCCGCTCATGGCGCGCCCCCTTCGACTCCGTTCGCGAGGCGCCGTCGGCAGGTTCCGTTCACCGGGTGCCTCCCGTACTGTCCCGGCCGCCCGGCATCAGGGCCTCCGGGAGGTGGAAGCGGGTCATGGCGGCGTTGGTGCCGGGCGGTATCCGGCTCCGGGTGGCCAGCGAGACCAGGATCATCGCGAGGAAGCCGACCGGTACGGACCACACGGCGGGCCAGGCCAGCAGCGCGTGCGGCCAGCCGGACCGTACCGTACCGCTCACCGTGATCACCGTCGCCGCGAACGAGAGACCGCCGCCGAGCAGCAGCCCGGCGATCGCGCCGGGCGGGGTGAGCCGCCGCCACCAGATCCCGAGCACGAGCAGCGGGCAGAACGACGACGCGGAGACCGCGAAGGCCATCCCGACGGAGTCCGCCACGGGGATCCCGCTGACCAGCAGCGAGCCGCCGAGGGGGACGGCCATGGCGAGCGGGGTCGCCAGCCGGAAGTCCCGGACCCCGCGCGAGGGCAGGACGTCCTGGGTGAGCACCCCCGCGACGGCCGTCGTCAGTCCGGAGGCGGTCGAGAGGAACGCGGCGAACGCCCCGCCCGCGACCAGCGCGCCCAGCAGATCGCCGCCGAGCCCGCCGATCGCGCGCTCCGGCAGCAGCAGGACGGCGGCGTCGGCGTCCGCGCCGCCCGGCAGTCCCGGCACGTACAGCCGGCCCAGCGCGCCGTACACGGGCGGCAGCAGGTAGAACGCGCCGATCAGCGCGAGAACCACCACCGTGGTGCGGCGGGCGGCCCGCCCGTTGGGGCTGGTGTAGAAGCGGACGACGACATGGGGCAGCCCCATCGTGCCGAGGAAGGTCGCCACGATCAGTCCGTAGGTGGCGTAGAGCGGGTGGTCGGCGCGTCCGGCGAGGTCGCCCGTCAGATCGAGGTCCACGGGCGGCCGGCCGTCGCCCTGCCAGGCCAGCAGCAGGAAGATCGCGGGGACGAGGAGCGCGGTGAGCTTGAGCCAGTACTGGAACGCCTGCACGAAGGTGATGCTGCGCATCCCGCCCGCCGCGACGGCCACCACCACGACGAGGGAGACGAGCACCCCGCCGAACCAGCCGGGCGCACCGGTGAGGATCTTCAACGTCAGCCCAGCGCCCTGGAGTTGGGGCACGAGATAGAGCCAGCCCGCGCCGACCACGAAGACGCTCACCAGCCGCCGCACCGCCCGTGACTCCAGCCGCCCCTCCGCGAAGTCCGGCAGGGTGTACGCGCCCGAGCGGCGCAGCGGGGCGGCGACGAAGACGAGCAGCACGAGGTAGCCGGCGGTGTACCCGACCGGGTACCAGAGCATGTCGGGGCCGTGCAGCAGCACCAGCCCGGCGACCCCGAGGAAGGAGGCGGCGGAGAGGTATTCGCCGCTGATCGCCGCGGCGTTGAGGGCGGGACCGACCGAGCGGGAGGCGACGTAGAAGTCGGAGGTGGTACGGGAGATCCGCAGCCCGAAGCCGCCGACGAGGACGGTGGCGAGGACGACGACGGCGATCGCCACGGCGGGATGGCTCTGGCTCACGGGGCGGGCCGGCCCTTCACCAGCCGGGCGAAGTCGCGTTCGTTGCGCTCGGCGCGCCGCACGTACCACCAGGCGAGGAGGGTGATCAGCGGATACGCGGCGAAGCCCAGCACGACCCAGACGGCGGTGGCGTCGCGCAGCGTGGCGAAGGCGAGGGGCAGGGTGCCCGCCACGAGGGCCAGCACCGCGAACGCGGTGAGCCCGGCCCGTAGTTGACTGCGCATCAGGGAGCGGACGTACGCGTCGCCGAGCGCGGTCTGCTCGGCTATCTCCGCCTGGGCGCGGTAGCGCGGCAGGGGCCGTACGCGCCGGGGCTCACCGGTGACGGTCTCACGGCGCGGCGCCGCGGGCTCCCCCGCCATGGTGTCTCCTCCCCGCCGTACGCTCCGTACCGCCGTGCCTTCGTAGCGCCGTACGCCCCGTACCGCCGTACGCTCCGTGCCTTCGTACCCTCCGTGCCGGGCCTCCGGTCCTGCGGCGGCTCGCGCCCGGAGTGTACGCAGCCCGGCGATCCGAGGGGAAGGCCCTGGTCAGCGACCGGTCTGCCGCATCAGCAGATCCCTCAGCGCGCGGGCGTGGCGGCGGCTGACGGCCAGCTCGGCGTCGCCGACGCGGACGCTCATCGCGCCCGCGTCCAGCCGCATCTCGTCGATCCTGGCCAGCGCGACGAGATGGCGGCGGTGGATCCGTACGAACCCCCGCGCCCGCCAGCGCTCCTCCAGCGTGGTCAGCGGGATCCGTACGAGGTGGCTGCCGGTGCCGGTGTGCAGCCGGGCGTAGTCGCCCTGCGCCTCGGCGTAGGCGATGTCGTCGACGGCGACGAAGCGGATCACCCCGCCCAGTTCGACCGCGATCTGGTCGGCCGCGGGGGCGGCGGTCGGCGTACGCTCCCCCACCAGCCCGTCGACCCGTCGCACGGCCTCCGCCAGCCGCTCCCTGCGGACGGGCTTGAGGACGTAGTCGACGGCCTTCAGGTCGAACGCCTGGACCGCGAAGCCCTCGTGGGCGGTGACGAAGACGATCAGCGGGGGCTCGGCGAACCCCGCGAGGAGCCGGGCGACGTCGAGTCCGCTCAGCCCGGCCATGTGGATGTCGAGGAAGACGACATCGACGGCGGCGGGGTCGTCGGGCCCGGCTTCGAGGGCCGCGCCGATCCTGCGCAGCGCCTCGGTCGCGCTGGTGGCGCCCTCGGCCCGCCGGATCCGCGGATCGGCCCTGAGCAGGTAGAGAAGCTCCTCCAGGGCCGGTTCTTCGTCGTCCACAGCCAGTACACGCAGCATGACGCCGGAGTGTAGGGGTTAGGTCAGGCTTTCCTTGAATGATTCGGCGCTCCGCTGCGTAACAGACAGCATGCGGACCTTGGACCTCCATCGCGATGTCGGCGCCTATGCATTGGGCGTGCTCGACGCCGCGGACGCCTTTCGCTTCGAGGATCACCTCATGGAGTGCCCGCAGTGCACCCTGTCGCTGGGTGACTTCGGCGGGGTGAAGACACAGCTCGACCTCTACGCCCGGCAGACCCCGGCCGGGATGGCGCCGGTCGTCGTCGCGGGACCGGAGATGCTGGCGCGGCTGCTCGGGCGTACGGCGGAGGGCCGGCGCCGCAGCCGCAGGCGGCGGCTCGCGCTGGTGGCCGTGGCGGCGGCGCTGGTGATGGGGGGTCCGCTCACCGTCCTCGGGGCGACCCGGTCGACGAACGCGGGGCCCGCGGCGACGACGCAGTGGACGGCGTCGGACCACACGACGGGGATGGCAGCGGTGGTGACGACGGCGGCCACCGACTGGGGTACGAACATCGGTCTCGAACTGGTGCGGCCCGCCGCCTCCGGGGTCTGCGCGCTCGTCGCCGTGGGCCTGGACGGTTCCAGCGAGACGGTGACGAGCTGGGGGTCCCGCGCGGAGGACGGCGGGCGGCTGATCACCCGCGGCGGCGCGTCGATGCGTCCCGACGAGATCCACCACTTCGAGATCCGGTCCGGGGACGGCCGCGTCCTGGCGCGGATCGGCGGCGGCTGATGCGGATGGGCGGAGGCTGACGGGGATCGGCGGCGGCTGACGGCGCCGGGCTATTTGAGCAGCCGGGACATCCTCCGGTCGGCGAGCGGCCGGCCGCCCGTCTGGCAGGTGGGGCAGTACTGGAGCGAGGAGTCGCTGAAGGAGACCTCCCTGATGGTGTCCCCGCAGACGGGGCACGCCTCGCCGGTACGGCCGTGCACCCGCAGGCCGGTCTTCTTCTCCGCCTTGAGCCCGCCGGCGGCGACCCCGCGCGAGCGCTCGACGGCGTCGCCGAGGGTGGCGCGCAGCGCCTCGTACAGCCCGGTGATCTCGTCCTCGGAGAGGTTCTTCACCGGTTTGAACGGGGACATCCGCGCGGCGTGCAGGATCTCGTCGCTGTAGGCGTTGCCGATGCCGGCGATGAGCCGCTGGTCGCGCAGGGCGCCCTTGATCTGGCGGCGTTCCCCGGCGAGCAGCCGGGCGAACGCGGCACGGTCGAAGGCGGCGTCGAGCGGGTCGGGGCCGAGCCGGGCGATGCCGGGGACGTCGGCGGGGTCCCGGACGAGGTGGACGGCGAGCCGCTTCGCGGTGCCCGCCTCGGTCAGGTCGAAGCCGTCCCCCTCGGCGAGCACGGTGCGCCAGGCGAGCGGCCCCTTGCCGGGGCGGGGCGGGGCGCCGGAGAACGAGTCCTTCCAGCGCAGCCAGCCCGCGCGGGCCAGGTGGACGGCGAGATGCAGCTCGCCGGCGTCACGCGCCCCACTCGTGCCGCCCGCGCCTGCGCCCGTGTCCACGCCCGCGCCCGCGCCTCCGGTGACGATGTCGAGATACTTTCCGTGGCGGGCGACGGCGGTGACCGTGGTGCCTTCGAGCGCCGAGAGCGGCGGATCATAGGTCTTGAGGACGTTGACCGTCAGCGGCAGGACACGGACGATCTCCTTGCCGACCAGGCGGCTGTCGAGAAACGCACGCAGCGCTTCGACCTCGGGCAGTTCCGGCATGTTTCCAGCGTGCCGCAGGGCCGCGGGGAACGCCCGACGGGCCGCTCCCCGTTGTACGGGTGATCCGCGGCACACCGGTGGGCCGCGAGGCGTCCGGGGCCGTCCCGGCTCCGAATCACCGGGGAAGGGGCCGTCCGCGGCGGAGGGTCCCCGCCCGCAGGAAGGAAGGCCCCACGTGCCCGTACGAGACCGGCGAGCCGCCGTCCGGCCCGCCCTCGTCCTCGACCGGACCGCCGCGCGCCCCCGCGCCGTCGTCCTGGTGCTGCACGGCGGACGCTCGGAGAGCGAGCGCCCGCCCGCCCGGCTCAATCTGCCGGGGGCACGGATGCGGCCGTTCACCCGCGCGGTGCTCCGCGCCACCGAGGGGCACGACGTGGTGGTGGGCCGGGTCCGCTACCGCCACCGGGGGTGGAACGGAACGCGCGCCGACGCGGCCCGGGACGCCCGGCGGGCGCTGGACGAGCTGGAGCAGCTGGTCGGGCCGGTGCCCGTGGTGCTCGTGGGGCACTCGATGGGCGGGCGCGCCGCGCTGGCCGCCGCCGGGCACGAGCAGGTCGTCGGCGTGGTGGGGCTCGCCCCGTGGTGCCCGCCGGGCGAGCCGGTGGGGCATCTGACGGGCCGCCGGATCGTGCTGCTGCACGGCGACCGCGACCGGACGACGGACCCCCGGGAGAGCGTGGCGCTGGCCGCCCGCGCCAGGGACGCGGGCGCCGAGGCGTGTGCCGTGCTCCTCTCCGGCGGCGATCACCCGATGCTGCGGCGGGCGGGCACGTGGCACGCGCTGGGCACCGGTTCGGTCAGCGGGCTGCTCGGCCTCGGCCGGTTCCCCGCCGAGGTGGCGGATGCCTTCCTGCGGGCGGCCGCCGGGGAGGAGACGGACCCGGTCCAGCGCGTGTAGGCCGCTCAGAGGCGGTAGACCCGCCGCGCGGTGCCCCCGAAGACGGCGTCGCGCTCGCCCGCGCCGAGCCCGTCGGTGACCGTGCGCGCCGCGTCGAGGACCTCTTCGTACGACGCGGCCAGCCGGCTGACCGGCCAGTCGGAGCCGAACATCAGCCGCTCGGGCCCGAAGGCGTCGAGCGCGATGCCGGCGTACGGACGCAGGTCCTCGGGCGTCCAGGAGTCCCACTCCGCCTCCGTGACCATCCCGGAGAGCTTGCAGACGGTGTTGGGCAGGGCGGCCAGCGCCCGGAAGTGCTCCTCCCAGGGGGCGGTGCGGCCCTCGGCGACGGGCGGCTTCCCGAGATGGTCCAGGACGAAGGTGAGGCCCGGGAGGAGCCGGGCGGCCTCCGTCGCGGCGGGCAGCTGGTGCGGGCGCACCAGCAGGTCGTACGCGAGCCCCGCGGCCTCGACGGCCGCCAGTCCGCGCAGCACCTCGGGGCGGAGCAGCCACGCCGGGTCGGCCTCGCCCTCCACCGGGTGGCGGACGGCGGCGAGTTTCCCGCCGCCGGGTCCGGCCCGCAGCGCGGCGAGGGCGTCGGCGGCGCCGGGCGCGGTGAGGTCGGTCCAGCCGACGACGCCCGCGACGAGTTGGCTGCCCTCGGCGAGGGCCAGGAACTCGGGGGTCTCTGCGGCGACGGCGACGGTCTGGACGAGGACGGTGGCGCCCACCCCGGCGGCGGCCGCCTCGGCTGCCAGCTCGTCCAGGGTGAAGTTCCGGCGGATGGGGTCCATCCGGCTGCCGGTCATCCACTCCTGGGGGCGTACGGACAGGTCCCAGACGTGGTGGTGGGCGTCGACGACGGTGGCGGGCGGCATCGGGGTCACAGCTCCCAGACCACGGGCAGTCCGGCGTCGGCGCCGCCCTCGGAGTAGTCGTGCACGACGTCGAGCAGTTCGGCCATCCGGGCCTGCCAGGCGATGTTGACCGGGAGCCGGTCCAGGGCGGCGAGCAGGGCCGCGTAGTCCGCGCACTCCAGCAGGTGGAAGAGGTCGGTGCCGCTGCGCCAGATCGTCCAGGAGGTGGCGCCCGCGGCGCGGATGGCGGCGGTGAGTTCGGCGGGCACCTCGCGGTGGGCCTCCTCGTACGCCTCGATCCGGTCGGCGCGGACCTTGGTGTGCAGGGCGACTCTCATGCGGGGGCTCCGTTCTCGGTCAGCAGTCCCTCGGCGCGCAGTTCGGCCCAGAGGTCGTCGGGGAGGGTCAGGCCGGCGAGTCCGGCCGCGTCCCGTACCTCCGCGGCCGACCGGGTGCCGACGAGGACACTGGCGACGGCGGGATGGCGCAGGGGGTAGTGGAGGGCGGCGGCGCGCAGCGGGACGCCGTACCGCCGGGTGACGGTGTCCATGCGCAGCGCCCGTTCGACCAGGGCCGGCGGGGCGGCGGCGTAGTCGTAGGTCGCGCCGGGCCGCGGGTCTGCGAGCAGCCCGGAGTTGAAGACCCCGCCGACCACGACGCTCCGGCCGCGTGCCGCGGCCTCGGGGAGCAGTTCGGTGAGCGCCGACTGGTCGAGCAGGGTGAAGCGGCCCGCACAGAGCACCACATCGGTGTCGGTGTCGCGCAGGAAACGGGTGAGCATCGCGGTCTGGTTCATGCCGGCGCCGATGGCGCCGACGGTGCCCTCGGCGCGCAGCCGCTCCAGCGCGGGGTAGGCCTGGGTGAAGGCTTCCTCGGCGTGGTCGTCGGGGTCGTGGAGGTAGACGATGTCGATCCGGTCCAGCCCGAGCCGGGTCAGGCTGTCCTCGATCGAGCGGCGTACGCCGTCGGCGCTGAAGTCCCACACCCTGCGGTGCGTGGCCGGTACGGCGAAGCCGTGGTCGAGGTCGTCGGGCTCGGTGGCGGCGTCGCCGGGGACGGGTTCGAGGATCCGGCCGACCTTGGTGGAGAGCGTGTACGCGCTCCGCGGCCGCTCGCGCAGCGCCTCGCCGAGCCGCCGTTCGGAGAGGCCGAGGCCGTAGTGGGGAGCGGTGTCGAAGTACCGGATGCCCGCGTCCCAGGCGGCGTCGACGGCTTCCCGCGCCTGCCCGGCGCCGACCGGGGTGTAGAGATTGCCGATCCCGGCGGCCCCGAAGGACAGTCCGGTCACCCGGACCGTACCGCTGGTCCCGAGCGTGGTGTGCCGCATACCGCTGCCGCCTCCCGTGTGCCGACCGACGTGCGTGTGGCGGCGTCCGTGTGCCGGCATCCGTCCGTCGACGTCGGTCCGTCGTCGATCACCCCCGAATATTCATCGGATGACTGAGGACGTCAACACCTCTGAGACAGCCTAGGGAGATTTTTCCGGCCCGACCTATCCGATCTATCCGGCGGGGCAGA
Organism: Streptomyces sp. NPDC059255; assembly: GCF_042752355.1. Classification (NCBI taxonomy): domain Bacteria; kingdom Bacillati; phylum Actinomycetota; class Actinomycetes; order Kitasatosporales; family Streptomycetaceae; genus Streptomyces; species Streptomyces sp. NPDC059255. The sequence continues at coordinate 472,503 of NZ_JBHYZP010000001.1, read as the reverse complement.
TCCATCCGGCAAGGCAAGTCCATCCGGCGCGACAGGTCCATCCGGCATGACAGGCCCAGCTCAGCGCGCGGGCCGGTCCGGGACGACGAATTCGCACCATACGCACTTGCCGCTGCCGCGTGACTCCACACCCCAGTCGTCCGTCAGTTCGTCCACGAGCAGCAGCCCGCGCCCCGAGACCCCGGACTCCCCGGGGTCGCGGCGGTGCGGCAGCGCGCTGGACCCGTCCTCGACCTCCACCCGCAGCCGACGGCCCGCCCCCGCCCCGGGCCGCCCGGGCACCGGCCGGCCGCTGTCCGGCGGCTCCGCCCCCGGCCGCCCCGGTCCCCGCCCCTCCGCGCGCGGCACCACCCGGACGACCACGGCGGCGCCGCCGCCGGTGTGCAGCAGGGCGTTGGTGATCAGCTCGTCGGCGGCCAGTTCGATCGCGTCGGAGCGCTCCCCCGCCCCCCACGCGGTGACCGCGGCCCGGATCATGTGGCGCGCGGTGGCCAGCCCCTCGGCGTCGCCCTGCGCGACCTGCTGGTAGAGCCTGCCGCCGGAGCGCGGGGCGCGGGTGCCGCCGCGGCGCAGCAGCAGGACCGCCACGTCGTCCTCGCCGCCGCGCGCGTCCACGACCTCGCAGAGCCGGTCGGCGAGGTGCTGGAGATCGCGCGGCCCGTCCCGTACCAGCGTGGCCAGCGCCCGCATCCCGTCGTCGAGATCGGTGCCCGGCTGCTCCACGAGGCCGTCGGTGTAGAGCAGCAGGGTCTGTCCTGGGTCCAGTTCGACGGTCTCGACCGGGTAGTCGAGCCCGCCGAAGGCGGCGGAGAGCCCGAGCGGCATCCCACCGGGCAGCGGCAGTCTGCGGCAGGTTCCGTCGGTGTCCCTGAGCAGCGGATCGACATGGCCGGCCCGGACCAGCTGGATGACCCCGGTGGTCAGGTCGGCCTCGGCGTAGGTGCAGGTCGCGAAGCGTTCGGTGTCCAGTTCGTAGAGGAAGATCGAGGCACGGGCCATCACCGTGGCCGGCTCGTGCCCCTCGGCCGCGTACGCCCGCAGCACGATCCTGAGCTGCCCCATCACGGCGGCGGCGTGGGTGTCATGGCCCTGGACGTCCCCGATGACGGTCCCGACCCGGCCGCCGGGCAGCGGGATCACGTCGTACCAGTCGCCGCCGATGTCCCGGCCGAGCCGCGCGGAGCGGTAGCGCACGGCGATCTCCGCCCCCGGCACGGCGGGGATCCGGCGCGGCAGCATCGCCTGCTGGAGCCCCTCCGCGAGGTCGTGCTCCTGCTCGAAGAGCACCGCGCGCTGAAGGCTCTGGGCGATGCTGCTGCCGAGCGCGACGAGGAGGTTGCGGTCCTCGGCGCTGAAGCCGCTTTTGTCGCGGTAGAGCAGCCCGAGCGCCCCGATGGGCCGCGCCTGGGCGATCAGCGGCAGATAGGCGGCCGCGTTGATCCCGAGGCCGTTGATGTACGGCCAGAGCATGGGATAGCTGTCCGCGAACTCCTGGGCCGATTCGATGAAGCGGGGCACCAGGGTGCGCACCACCTCGCTCATCGGGTACGCCTCGTCGGTACGGGTGACCCGGGTGCCCGGTACGTACGAGCCCTCGGGGCCCTCGGCGACGAGATGGATACGGCCCGCGTCCACCAGCCCCATGACCAGGCTGCCGGCGCCGAGGTGCGCGAGACCGTGGGACTGCTTGAGGACGTCGATGACGTCCTGCACGGTCCTGGCGTGGGCGAGCGCGGCGGTGGTGCCCTCGACCACGTCGGCGCCCACCCGGCGCAGGACGCCCAGTTCGTGGCGCGCGGCCGAGTCGGCCAGCTCCTGCGCCGCGTCGCGGACGAGACCGATCACCCGGCGGGGCCGGCCTGCGGCGTCGCGGCGGATGACGCCCTGGGTGTGGGTCCAGCGCAGGCTTCCGTCCCGGCGACGGACCCGGAAGTATGCACCGAACGCCTCGCTGCCGTCCCGCAGCGCCCTGCTCACCAGTTCGTCCAGCCGGATGGACTCGGCGTGTGGAACCCGGGGCTCCAGCCGCTCGGGGCGGCCGTCGTACTCACCGGCGCAGAGGTCGAAGACGTCGAGGGCCGGGGCGTCGAGGTGGAGCCGCCCGGCGTCGAGGTCCCAGTCGAAGGTGCCCATCCGGTTGAGGGACAGGCTGGTGTCGGCGTGGGCGGGCCAGTCGTCGGGGAGCGACAGGGGACCCGCTGCCCGTTCAACCATGTGGACACCCTGTCATCATTTGTCGGATTCTTCGAGTGATCCCGGGAACCCGGGACGGTACGGCGGACCCCGTCGGCCCGATCGACCGGATCGGCCCGGTCAGCCCTGGAAGGCCTCAATGCCGGCCTGCCCGATCGGCTCCGCCGGGGCCCGGTCAGCCCTGGAAGGTGCCGGTGCCGGCCGGCCCGTCGGGCAGGACCGGGCCGTCGGACGGGGCCGGGCCGTCGGACGGGGCCGGCTCGTCCGGCAGGACCGGTCCGTCCGGCTCCGGCGGGAACAGGTCGTCCACGGGCGGGGCGAGGTCGTCGCCGGGCAGCCCGCCCGGCCCGCCGCCGGGGGCGTCCTCCGGCAGGGGCATCACCTCGTCGGCGGGGAGCGGCGACTGCTCCGGTACGGCCGGCCGCCCCTCGCGAGCCGGGGCGCCCGACGGCGCGACGGGGCCCGGGGGCGCGGACCGCGCGCCCCCAGGGGCGGCGTCCGGAACGACCACCCCCGGGGCCTTCACCGCCTCCGGATCGGTGATGTCCGCGTCCGGGGCGTACGGCGGCGGCGTCCCGGGGGCCTTGTCCTCGCCGCCGTCGGTGCCGATCCGCCGCTCGGCCCAGGCGTGGTCGAGCAGGTCCACGATGACCAGGGCGTCGAGCGGACGCGGGGCGCGGGTGATGACGACGACCCGGTCGGCGGTGTAGCCCCGCCAGGGCTCTCCCCGGTAGCTCACGGAGCCCTGGGCGGCGACCGGCGCGCCCAGTGGGCTGCCCCCGGCGCAGCGCACCCTGGGCATGCCGTACTCGTCGACCATGACGGCGGTGCCCGCCTGGAGCACGGACTGGAAGTCGGTGGCCGCTCCGTCGCGGTAGCCGTGGGCCGTGACCCGGACGTCGGCCCGCACCACGACGGGGGTCAGCCCGCGCAGGAAGTCGGGGACGGAGCGCCGGCCGAGCGCGGCGCCCTGGGCGAAGGCGCGGGCCTTCGCCGGGTCCCCGGCGAGCAGGGCGACCTGCCGCTCCACGTCGCAACTGGCCGACGGGGAACCGCCGTAGAGGCCGGGGGTGGAGCCGGGCAGGGCGCGCGGCGTCCGGGCGCCGGTGGCCGCCCCCCGCGCGTCCCCGTCACGGGGGCCCCGCGGGGCCCCCGGGCTCCCGGCGCTCCCGGGCTTGCGCTCCGCCGGCGCCACCGGAACGGGCGCGGCCGCGGTCGAAGAGGTGAAGGGGTCGGGTCCCGGGGCCGCGACGGGCTGGAAGTGCAGATCCTCGGCGCTCGGCGCGCTCTCACCGGCGCCACGGACAGCGCCGGCGCCTTGATCACCGCCGCCTTGGCCACTGCCGCCTTGGCCACCGCCCCAGCCGCAGCCCGCAGTGATCAGAACGCCCACGGACAGCACCGCGAGCGCGGCACCCCGTCGGCCGATGGGTGAGCGCACCAGAATCTCCCGCCTCTTCCTCCGCGAATATCCCCCTATGTCTTGCCCGAACTTCGTGCACCCCGCAAGCCGGACGGGCTCGACGCACCCGAGACTTGAACGCGTTCAATAAAGGACCTACGCTCATCGCGGGAATTTGAACACGTTCAAGTCCGGGGGTGGCGGGGATGTCCGTGCTGGTCAGCCTGATCGTGACGGTGGGCATGACGGCGATCGTGCCGCTGGGGCTGCGGCTGCTGGAGACGCCCGAGCGGCCCGGCACCACCGCTCTGCGCGCGCTACGCCGCCTGTGGCCCCTACCGGGCCTGCTGGGCGCCGTCTCCCTCTGGCTGCCGCGCGGCGCCCCGGCCGCCGCGCTCGCCGCCTGCTACGCCCTCGCCACCTTCAGCCTGGCGCTGATCGCCCTGGGGTATGTCGTGCGGATCAGGCCGGGCCCAGCCCGATCCGCACGACAGCCCTTGGTCCGCGTCGTACGGAACCGGCCGCTCGTGCCCGTACCCTCCGAGGTCGCGGCGCTCACCGCGCTGGTGACCCCGTCGATCGCGGGGGTCGCCCTGGTCGCCGAGCGGTGGGGACACCATCTCTTCGGCTTCGGGCCGGCGATCCTGCGGCTGACGGTCGCGCACTTCCACTTCGCCGGGTTCGCCGCGGCGCTGACGGCCGGTCTGGTCTGCCGCGCGGTGCCCGGGCCCGCGGGCCGGTTCGCGGCACTGAGCGTGCCCCTCGGCACCCTGACCGTCCTGACCGGCTACTTCACCGGCGAGGCGACCGAGCTGGCCGGGGCGGTGATCCTGACCGCGGGCATGTGGACGGTCGCGGTGCTGACCTGGCGTGACATCAGGCCCGGCGCACGGGACCGGTTCACGCGCGCCCTGCTCGCCGTCTCGTCCGGCGTGCTGGCGGCGACCATGGTCCTCGCCCTGAGCTGGGCGCTCGGCGAGGCCACCGGGCTCCCGCACCCCACCCTCACCTGGATGGCGGCCACGCACGGCCTCGGCAACGCCCTCGGTTTCGCACTCTGCTCGATCCTGTCCTGGCGACGACTCAAGGAGACCGGCGTATGAACGGTGGCACCTTCACCTACCGCGAGGTGGGCGCGACCCGGCATGGACCGCTGCCGGACGGCTACCACCACCTCCACCACCGGACCAGGATCGGCCGGGGCCGCCCGGCGTTCGAGGCGGCGGGCGCGGCCGTCACCACCTGGGCCCTGCACCGGCGGACGGGCGCCCGCGTCACGGCCACCACGGCCCGGGCGGAGCGGGGCACCGGCGTCCGCGTCTCGCTGGGCGTGGGACCGCTGCGGATCGGCGTCCCGTGCGAGGTGGTGTGGAGCCTGTACGAGAAGGACCGCGCCGGCTTCGCGTACGGCACCCTGACCGGGCATCCGGAGTGCGGCGAGGAGTCCTTCGTGGTCGAGCTGGGCGAGGACGGCTCCGTCTGGTTCACCGTCATGGCCTTCAGCCGTGCGGCCCGTTGGTACACCCGGCTCGCGGGCCCCCTGGTGCCGGCGCTCCAGCGCGCGTACGCCCGGCGGCTGGGCCGGAGCCTGGCCCGGATCGCGGCCGGCGGGTAGCCGTCGCCGCGCGGGCCGTCCGGCGCGCCGTCCCGTACCCCGGATCACGCGGGGTACGGGACCGTTCCGCGGACCGGTCAGTCGACCCCGGGCAGGATGTGCGGCTCGGCGAGGTCGTCCTCGTAGCCCGCGAGCCGGATCGGGGCCGATCTGGCCCACACCTCCAGGTTGCCGATCTTCTCGGGCCTGCGGCTCCGCTCGGCGGACTCCGCCGGACGTTGTGGTTCGTGCTGCTTCAGATCTGGTGTCACCGCGCACTCCTCTGTGTCGGGTAACTCTGGGACAGGGCTGCTCCGTCGCGGTGGCGTCGTGTTGTCGGACGGGACCGCGGCCGTGGTAGGGGGCCTGTCCCAGCACGGCCATGGGGATGGTGTGTCCCCTGCTCGGCCGTCCGTGCGCACCAGGGTAACCAGATGAGCGCCGGCCCGCTCTATAGGGATGGCTTTCGGGTGAAGTTCCGGCCAACCGGCCCCGTTCCGGTCGGCCGGACCCCCGGTGGCGGGATAGCGGAACCCCGGCGGTGGAGTGCCGGCGGCCGGTGACGGGGTGTCGGGCGCCCCGCGGCTCACCGCAGGGCGCCCCGGGCCCGCCGCAGGGCGCCCCGGGCCCGGGGTGTCACCAGTTGGCGGGCGCGTAGTCCTTGAGGAAGCAGCCGTACAGATCCTCGCCGCTCTCGCCCCGTACGATCGGGTCGTACACCCGGGCGGCGCCGTCGATCAGGTCGAGCGGGGCGTGGAAGCCCTCGTCGGCGAGGCGCATCTTGTCCGGATGCGGGCGCTCGTCGGTGATCCAGCCGGTGTCGACGGCCGTCATCAGGATCTGGTCGGACTCGAACATCTCCTGCGCGCTGGTGCGGGTGAGCATGTTCAGCGCGGCCTTGGCCATGTTCGTGTGCGGGTGTCCCGCGCCCTTGTAGCCACGGCTGAACACCCCTTCCATCGCGGAGACGTTGACGACGTACGCACGGGCCGCGGCGGCCCGCGCCATCGCCGGCCGCAGCCTGCTGATGAGGATGAACGGCGCGGTGGAGTTGCACAGCTGCACTTCGAGCAGCTCGACCGCGTCGACCTCGGAGACCGTCTGCACCCAGCTGTTCGTGTCGTGCAGGTCGGGTACGAGCCCGCCCGCGTCGATCGCCGTACCGGCCTCGATCCTGGCGAGCGTGGCCGAGCCGCCGACCAGCGCGAGCCCGGTGACGTCGGACGCGCTCAGGGCCTCGGCGCCGCCGGCGGAGAGCACGGCCTGGGAACCGCTGCCGAACGCGCCGATGACCTGCGAGGCGGGCAGCTCGCCCGCGGGCAGGGGCGCGGACTCGGCGGCGAGCAGTTCGCTGTACGCCTGCGGGGAGCGGCGTACCGTCTGCGCGGCGTTGTTGATCAGGATGTCCAGCGGGCCCTCGGCGGCGACGGAGTCGGCGAGGGCGACCACCTGCGCCGGGTCCCGCAGGTCGATACCGACGATCTTGAGCCGGTGGATCCAGTCGTCGCTGTCCGGCATGGCCTTGAAGCGGCGGACCGCGTCGGCGGGGAACCGGGTGGTGATGGTGGTGTGGGCGCCGTCGCGCAGCAGCCGCAGCGCGATGTACATGCCGATCTTGGCCCGGCCGCCGGTGAGCAGCGCGCGGCGGCCGGTCAGGTCCGTACGGGCGTCGCGGCGGGCCCGGTTCTCCGCCGCGCACGCCGGGCAGAGCTGGTGGTAGAACGCGTCGACCTCGGTGTAGCGGGCCTTGCAGATGTAGCAGGAGCGGGGGCGCTGGAGGATGCCCGCGATCTCGCCGGCGGCCGAGGAGGACGGCAGCAGGCCCTGGGTCTCGTCGTCGATGCGCTCGGCGGAGCCGGTGGCGGTGGCCTCGGTGACGGCCTTGTCGTGGGCGGTCTTGGCGGCCCTGCGCTCCTGGCGGCGGCGCTGCTTCACCGTCCGGTAGATCCCGGCGGTGGCGCGCCTGACCACGATGGCGTCGGGGTGGTCGACGTCCAGCCGGTCGAGTTCGTCCAGCACGCTCAGGCAGACGGCCATCCGCTCGGGGTCGATGCCGGGACCGGACTCGGGCCCGCCGGAACCTGACTCCACGATGCCGGGAGCGGACTCCGGACCGCCGGGAGCGGACTCCACGATGCCGGGAGCGGACTCCGGGCTGCCGTCCCGGGGCTCCGGGATGCCGGTCGCGGCCCGGCCTGCCGGGGTCGCCGGGCTCTCGCCGCGGGCCGGACTGTCCTCTGTCACCGTCATTGTCGCTGCCATTCGTCGAACACTGCTCACTGATCACTGGGTCCGCTGGCCGCCGAGATCGTCACCGCAGGTCAGGAGAGTACCGACGGCGCGGGTGCCAACAAAATCCCATCATTTTATCCGGTCCCGACCGCCACCCCGACCGGTGCGCGCACGCCGAGGAACCGCGTGGCCCTGCGCACCTCGAATCCGAGCGACTCGTAGAGCCGTACGGCGCCGGTGTTGTCGGCTGCGGCGTGCAGGAAGGGCGTCTCGCCACGGGCCCGAATCCCGTCGGCGACGGCCAGGACGAGCCGGGCCGCCAGTCCCCGGCCGCGGAATTCCGGGTCGGTGCAGACGGCGCTGATCTCGGTCCAGCCGGGCGGGTGCATCCGCTCCCCCGCCATCGCGACGAGCGCGCCGCCCCGGCGGATGCCCAGATAGGTGCCGAGCTCGACGGTACGGGCCAGGAAGGGCCCGGGCCTGGTGCGCTCGACCAGGTCGAGGATCTCCGGCACGTCGGCGGGGCCGAGGGGCACGATCGCGTCCCCGCCGGTGTCCCGCCCGCCGGGGAGTCCGGTGGCGACCATCTGGACGCCGTCGGCGTGGAAGGTGATCTCCCAGTCGACGGGCGGCGGCCCCGCGAACCCGGCGATCGCGAGGGAGCCGCCGGGCCCGGCGAACACGGCGGCGTCGGCCCAGTCGCTCTCGCCCGGGTCGTCGGGCAGCGCCAGCCACGGCGCCATGTCGGCCGGGTAGCGCAGCAGCCTGCCGTACCGCTCGGCGAGGTGCGCGTGCGGTCCGGTGAGCGCCGAGCGCGTGGGGTTGTCGAGCGGATGCGGCGGCGCGGTGGCACCTGGCGCGGGGGCGTCTGGCATGGACGCGGCTCCTCCATCTGAACCAGTGGGTCGGTCGCCCCCTGGGGCAACACCACCGTGTAATGCGGACAGGTGGCAGGCTATTCCGGCGCCCCGGCCCCCCGGCCACCCGGGGTTCGCCCCACGGCTCCGCACGCCCGGGCGTGCGGAGGCCGCGCGGACCGCACGTCGCACCGCCGGATGATCTCCGCGGGATCCGGCCGCCGCTCG